>DASYYT010000070.1:0-17645 GCA_035949755.1 Candidatus Sulfotelmatobacter sp. | reverse complement strand
TTTTACCTAAGCTCGAACGGTTTTTGGGAAGGGCACGGCTTTCAGCCGTGCCGTTCAGAGCTTGACACTGACGGCTTTAGCCGCTGGGGTCAACCAAGATCATGCCCTCGATTGCCGTCGTAGTTCTGTCACGAACTTACGAGACACTAGGCTAGACTATCTCTGTGAAAAAGCTTGCAGGCGTCGCCGTTACCGTTCTGATCGCAAGCTGCTTTGCGGCAGGGCAGGTGCCAGCGCCGATGGCAACCTTTCAACCTGGTGCTCCAAACGCCCACGAGCGTTCCCAAACGGATAACGGGACAGGTGAGATTCCCCTGTTTCATTCTTATGCACGTCAGGTTTTGGTTACAGTCTCAGTCTGGAAACATGCACCAAGGAGTGCAGCATGGGTTCCCAAAGAGGTTTTGAAGCGATACCCTACAGCGGCGCAGATATTCGCCACCCCGCCCGTAGCTCGGGGACTGTCCGCGAACGATTTCCGCATCTTCGACGATGGCGCGGAACAAAAAATCAATTACCTGCAAGAATCCGACTTCTCTTGGCGGGACCTCACCGAGCAGTGGGCTTTCGGGGCTCGTATCCGGGGCACGTGGGGTATTCATAATTCAGTC
The DNA here is from genome assembly GCA_035949755.1 of Candidatus Sulfotelmatobacter sp. GTDB lineage: Bacteria > Acidobacteriota > Terriglobia > Terriglobales > Acidobacteriaceae > Sulfotelmatobacter. The sequence goes on along the minus strand of DASYYT010000070.1, from coordinate 17,034 downwards.
GGTCTCGGGCTTGAACCGCCTGCGGCGACCTACATCATTGGATACATTCCCCCCCCGTCGGAATCGGGGGACTGTCACACGGTTCGGGCAGTGGCGGCAGACAACGACGTTGTGTTGAATCGTACCCGCTATTGCAATACCGACGAAGGCGAAAGGGAGACACTGGAAGGAAGCAAACTCGTCACGCAAATGGAGAACTTCGCTAAGTCCGAGAAACGTGGGTCGATCAAGGTTTCCAGCCAGCCCTTTGTGTTTTGGTCCTCACGTGTTTTGTCCCTCATGAGGGATAATCCGGCCAGCACCGGTTCGGCGCCCGCCTCCGCTGCTGCGAATTACACGTATGTGGTCGTGGTACATGACTCCCGAGCACCGGCGACCGTGCAGATTGCCACAGAATACGAATTGGAGACGAAGAGGTGGGATTATCCTTGTCCGAGCGACGCGGCGATCTACGTCCTCGGAGTCGTCTACCGAACGAACGGGGAAGTTGCAGCGCGTTTTGGCGACACCTATCCATGCCCTAGCAAAGACGATCATGATCCCATTGGCTCCGACCTGGCCGAAGTTGCGAGTGCGAAACACTCCACGATGTGGGTTCCGATCCCGAGTCGTTTCAACACTCAGGTTGAGTTGCACCCCGGGGACTATGATGTACATGTTGTCGTAAGTAATGGCCACAACTTCGGCCAAGCCCGGATGCCTCTGCAAGTCGGGACTATTGATAGCCAGGCCCTTACGATCAGTGATCTTGCCTTGAACGGCATTCTGCGGGACGCATCATGGCTTTTACGAGATGCGGCCGAGGTTTCGCCCGCACCACTTGTGCCCTCGCCGCTGGTCAGCAAGCACGCTCAATTCATACCGGTGCCGGACGCTCGGCTCCCGAAGAAGAGTCGTCTTCCTCTCTACTTTGAAGTCTACGAACCTTTGCTCGCAGATCGAGGCGGCGCCGAGGTTCATTTTCGGATGAAGGTTACCGACCTGAAAGACGGCACATTGGTAATGAATGCGGGGCCGACGAGTGCCGCCCAGTGTGTCACACCAGGGAATGTGGTGATCCCCATTGCGCTGAACGTGGATACCGAAAAGCTACAAAGCGGGCAGTACAAAATCGAAGTACAGGCGTCAGATTCGGCAGGCCACTCCACCGAGTGGCGAATGGCAAAATTCGAGATTCAGTAGGTGCCGTCCCTACCTTCCCGCCGCCTTCATCTCCTTCATCATCACCTTCCGCAATGCCTTATTGATCCGCGTCTGGTACCGCTTTCCATCCCTCTTGAACCAGGCCAGCACGTCGGCATCGATCCGCACCGTGATCGGCTTCTTCAACGGCCGGTAGAACTCCAGCGCCACCCCCAGCGGCAGATTCAGCCGTTTCTTTTTGGCTGGGGCGGAAGCGCGCCCGCCACGCCGCTTGGATCTCCGCCCTGTGGAAAACTGCGCTTTTTTCACCGTCCGTCGTCTTTTTTTGGTCTTCGTAAGTCGCTGCATATGCTCACTTTATACCATGTAAAGATCACAATGTATGTACAATTTTGTCAAAAAAGTGTTCCTGCAGGAACACTTTGTAAAATCTGGCCGCGGCTCTAAACCGCCAGGTCTTTCACCGCAAGTTCTTCATTTGCAACGTCTTCCTGCACCTCGTCGTCCATGAACGCGAACGCCTCCTGCGGCACCGGATTCTGCCATACCGGCGCAAACGACTGCCGGTGCAGCGGCGTAGGCCCAAGCTCGCGCAACGCCGCCAGATGCCTCGGCGTGCTGTAGCCCTTATGCGAAGCCAGCCCGTAGGCAGGGAACACCGCGTCCCATTCGCACAAGATGCGATCGCGCTCCACCTTGGCCAGAATCGACGCCGCCGCGATCGATGCCGACAGCGCATCGCCATGAATGATTGCTCTCTGCGTCATCTCGCAATCCAGCTTCACTGCATCCACTAGAAGGTGGTCAGGCGCAGGCGCCAGCCGCATTACCGCTTCGCGCATCGCCGCCAGCGATGCATGATAAATGTTGATCTGATCAATGCGCGCCGCATCCACCGCCGCCACCGCCCACGCCACCGAGTGCTCGCGAATGCGTTCGGCCAGCACCTGCCGCCGCTCCGCCAGCAGCAGCTTGGAATCCCGCAGCCCGCGCACCCGGTACGCCGGATCAAGAATCACTGCCGCGGCCACCACGCATCCAAACAGCGATCCCCGTCCCACTTCGTCCACGCCCGCCACCAGCCGCGCTCCCGCGCTCCAGGCCTTCTTCTCGTAGCGCAACGTGCAGCGCAGTTTTTTCAGCAGGCGTAACTTGGCGGCGGAGGGCGACAGCGTCCGCCCATTCGGCGATTTGAGCGTGGAAGACTTCATCACAGAACGCAAGGGTCTTTCCATCATCTTCTTCGAGCCGCATCAATCCTGCAAGTGTGAATTACGCCCAAACCATATCAACTCCCCCGTACACCGTGGCACCTCCTGGCCATGCCGGATTCCACCTCGGTCACGCCAGTCAGTAACCATCTCTCGGATTACGTACGTACATTGCCCATCCGTACATGTACTGGTAACGTGGGCTTCAAAGGAAGTGAGCCGTGCCGAGCAAAACCACCAAGCCGCAAGAAGGATTCCTTAGCGCGAAGACGGTGCATCTGGCTCTGCCCGTGCGCTGGAGCCTGGTCGGGCAGGATAGCCGCGGGCCTTCCGAAATGGCCTGCACCTACGACATTCATCCCAACGGAGCGCGCCTGCTGAGCTCTCGCCCGGTCAATGCCGGCGACCTCGTCATGGTCGAGCGCGGTCGCAACAAGGCCATCTGCCAGGTAGTGTGGGCCGCCGATCCTGCCTCGGCGTTGCGGGGCCAGTTCGCCGTGCAGTGCGTCGAAAGAAAGACTCCGTGGGATGAAGAACTGCGGCAAATGGAAGAGCAGTACCAGCCGGTGATCGTCGACGAGCAACTGCAGCGCGGACGCTCGCGCGCCTTCAGCCGTCCCGACGCAAACCGGCGCCGGCGTCCGCGTTTCTACGTCGAAGGCCAGGCGGAAGTGATCGACGGCGTGCAGCACACCGCCGGAGAGGTGCAGCAGATTTCAGAATTTGGCGCGCGCCTGGCGGCCATCGATCAGATGCGCCCGGGCACCGATTTCCGCCTCATGTTAAATGTCTTCGAGGTCAGCCTCGCGCTCAAAGCGCAGGTCAAATATCTCGTCGGCAATATCGGCATGGGCGTGGAGTTCCAGGAAATCCGGCGCGGCGACCGCCCTCTGCTCGGCTACGTGCTGAGCAAGCTCAGAACAAAGCGCGTCGAAGAGTTCGTCGAGGTGGATGTCGTCTCCGATCGCCTGGCCGCCGTCGCCGGGTGATTGCGATTGGAATTTGTAATTGGGTAATTGAGTAATTGAAAAGGCTGCTGTCTCGCGTGACCGCGTCTAGCCGCTTGGATTGCGCTATGCGATACTGGCATCAGGCGCGGGCGCGTAGCTCAAACGGATAGAGCATCGGATTTCTAATCCGGCGGTTGCAGGTTCGATTCCTGCCGCGCCTACCATTCCTAAGCAACCCATTCCACCACGAAGGACACGAAGTAGCGAAGGAGGACTTGGCAGGCGATGGCGAAACGCGCCAGCAAAACCAGTGCGCCTAAAGAACAGGGGGCAACCCTGAGCGGATGGAAGCAGATCGCGGCATTCCTGGGTCAATCGGAATCGGTGGTGCAGCGCTGGGCCGCGCAGGGAATGCCGGTGCGGCGCGAGGGACGGCTGGTGACCACCACTCCCGGCGAACTCAGCGCCTGGATGGGGAAAGAATCAGGCAAGCCTGTGCACGTGGCGACTGAGGACACCGATCTCGCTGCGGAGATGAAGCGAGGACTGGCATTCGTTCGTCACGCTGGAACCAGAACTAAGCAGCTAAAAAAATGAACCCCAGGGGACACCGAGGGGCACAGGGAATTCTTTATCTCCCCAGTGGTTTTGGCGCGATCAACGTATCTCAATCCAGCCCGGTCATCAGAACGGCAAGCCCAGCGCGCGGCTGAGGAACGCTGCCAGCGGTGACATCTTGCGGCATGCGGCGGCAAAGGTCTTCATAAATTTCGCGCTGCAGACCTGCGCGTCGGTGAATTCCACGGATGTGCCCAGGTCGCGCAGCTTCAGATCGTCGACGAATTCGTGATCGCAGGGAAATCCACGCGGGGGGCGCGAGAGCCTGCTGGCATCGTCCCAGTTCAACAGCTTGCGAATCTTGCGCCACTCGTCGCAGCGATCCACGATGGCGCTGCGGACTTTGAGCAGCGTGGGCGGCTCCGGATGCCACAGCCCTGAGGCCGCGAAGCAGCCGCCGGGCTCAAGATGGAGATAGAATCCGGGCGAGTGCACGTCTTTGCCGCGATGCGAAAAGCGCATGGCCAGGTGCGTTTTGTAAGGACGCTTGTCGGGCGAAAAGCGCGTGTCGCGATAGATGCGAAACAGCGAGCCCCGCGACGAGCGCGGATCGGCAACCAGATTGGGACTGAGTTCGTAGAGCGGCCCGGCGACGTCGGTGATGAAGCGGAGCGCCGGTTGGTGCGCGCAAGCTTCGTATTCGTCTTTATGGGCGAGGAACCACTCGCGTTTATTGTTGCGCTTGAGGCGAGTAAGAAAGCGGAATAGATCGGGAGTGAAGTAGGGCGGCATGCGATCAAGGTACGGGGAGAAGGCTGGGAAAGTAAAGGAGCTACGGGGCTCGCGGGCGTGCGTCAGCGAAAGGCCTGTCGAGCTTCGCTCGACCGGACGGCCGAGGGCGGCCGTCCCCACATGATCCTATTTCGGACGGCCGAGGGCGGCCGTCCCTGCATAATTTACTTCGGCTTGCGGTGTTGGCAGGTTTCTGTGTTGAGACAAGAGTCGGCGATGCGCAGGCGCTCGACCGGCTTTCCACCGATGATGTGGGATTCGATAATCTCATCTACATCGGCTTCGGTGACGTGCCCGTACCAGACGGCGTCGGGATAGACCACCACGTTGGGCCCGTGTTCGCATTGGTCTAGGCATCCCGCCTGATTGGCCCGCACCCGGCCCTTCAATCCGCGCTGGGCGAGTTTCTGCTTGAACAGTTTCTGCAGCTTGGCCTCGGCGCTGGGATCGCAGCATCCCCGCGGATGGCCTGCGGGGCGCTGGTTTCCGCAGACGAAAATGTGCTTCTCGAATTTCGGCATGGGCCTTGGTCCATCTTACCTGAGTGCAAAATCATCAACCACTAAGGGCGCGAAGCTTCCTGAAGGAACCGGGCACGCCGTCTGCGTTGCCATTGGCCGCGCCGGCACGATAAGATAACTCGTACACGTCTTCTCCGGCCTATCCCAAGAATTTTTTGTCCTGGACCTTGCGCGGGCAAGAAGTGTGCCAAGGGAGCGCAGCCATCTGCCTGCGCTGACTTTTTCTGACGGAGCGGGAATTGAAAAGAGGCAAGACTGCGGTGATCGTCGGGGCCCAGTGGGGCGACGAGGGCAAAGGCAAGATTGTCGACGTGTTGTCGGAGAACTTCTCGGTGGTGGCGCGCTATGCGGGCGGACACAATGCCGGGCATACGGTCATCATCAAAGGCAAGAAATTTATTCTGCAGCTTGTGCCCTGCGGCGTGTTGCGCAGCCGCTGCCGCAGCGTGATCGGGAATGGCGTGGTGCTGGATCCGCTGGCGTTCCTGAAAGAAGCTGGCGCGTTGCGCGAGGCCGGGGTGAAAATTGACGGCAATCTTTTCGTCTCCAACCGCGCCCACGTAATCCTGCCTTACCACCGCATGATCGAACTGGCGGCGGAGAATGCGCCGGGACGGGTGAAAATCGGCACCACGTCGCGAGGCATCGGGCCGGCCTATGAAGACAAGATGGGACGGCGCGGGCTGCGCGTTGCGGACCTGCTCGATCTGCAACTGCTCAAGAAGCACATCGAGAACGCGGTGCGCGAGAAGAACATGATCGCGCACGCGCTGTTCAACTCGGAACCGCTCGACGCCGACAAGATGTACACGGAGTACGCGCAAGCCGCGGAGAAGATCGCTCCGTTTGTGTGCGACACGGCGGTCCTGCTGAACGACGCGCTGAAGCAAGGCGAATCGATCCTGTTCGAGGGCGCGCAAGGAACCATGCTCGACATCGATCACGGCACGTATCCGTTTGTGACTTCTTCCAGCGCGACTTCCGGCGGCGTGGCGATCGGTACCGGCGTGGCTCCCAATGCGATCGACTCGGTTATCGGAATCACCAAGGCTTACTGCACGCGCGTGGGCGAAGGCCCATTCCCGACCGAAGATAAAACCGAGTTCGGCGACAACCTGCGCAGGCGCGGCAACGAATATGGCGCGGTGACGGGACGCCCGCGGCGCACGGGATGGCTGGATCTGCCGCTTCTGCGGTACTCCGGAATGATCAATGGCACTTCATGGCTGGTGGTGACGAAGCTCGACGTGCTCGACGAACTCGCCGAGATTCCCGTATGTGTCGGCTACAAGATCGATGGCAAGAAAACGGCCGAAGCGCCGGCGCAGGCCAGCGGGTACGAGAAGATCGAATGCATTTACAAGAAGCTTCCGGGCTGGCGGAGTTCGACCGAGGGCATTACGGATTACAAGAAGCTGCCGAAACTGGCCCGCGAATACCTGGCGTTTGTCGAGGAAGAGGCGGGGGCGAAGGTGGGGATGATTTCCACAGGTCCGGACCGGAGCCACACCATCCTCGTGGATGATTTCTATAAAGAGTTGAAGACGGCAGCAAAGAAGCCCTAGAATTGCCTCCCCGGCAGGCCGGGGAAGGAGTGCACGATGGTGGTGTTGGCCGTTACCTGGATGGCGAAAGTTGGGCGCGAAGCCGAAGTGACCGCCCTGTTTGAAAAGCTGACCGAACATTCCCGCAAAGAACCGGGATGCGCCATGTACCAGGTGCACCGGCACAAGACCGATCCCCGCCGCTTCTTCATCTACGAGCAGTACAAAGACGATGCCGCGCTGGAAGCGCACCGCAGCGCGCCGCATTTCCTCCAGCACGCGAAGAAAGATCTGCCCAAATTGGCCGACCGGGTGGAAGGGCATTTGTTTGAACCGCTGGGGTGAATCAGGGGCCAGGGGTTAGGGGTCAGCAGCCAATAAGACCAAGAGTCAGGATTTCGTCTTGTCAATCATCAACTCGCCGCCCGAGGCGTAGCTTTCCTTCGAGACTTCGTGGAAGGCGATGACGATTCCTTCGCGGCGCGCGCCGGCTTCTTCGACCATGACATCGGTGATGCGCTTGGCGATCTTGCGCTTCTGGTCCGCGGTGCGGCCTGCAAGCATCGTGATTTGTACGAGCGGCATGGAACCCCAGTGGTCAGTGGCCAGTCCTCAGTAAAACACTCTCGCTGAGGACTGATGACTGACGGCTATTTCGCCAGTTCGTATCCGGCAAAGAAAAAGCTCAGCTCGAAGCGGGCAGTATCTTCGGCGTCGGAGCCGTGAATGGCGTTGTGCTCGATGCTGCTGGCCCACTTCTTGCGGATAGTGCCTTCTTCGGCCTGCGCCGGGTTAGTAGCGCCCATCAGCTTGCGCAGGTCGGCGATGGCGTTTTCTTTTTCCAGAGCCAGCACCACGATCGGCCCACTGGACATGAAGTCGGTGAGCGAATTGAAAAAAGGGCGGCTGGCGTGCACCGCATAGAACTGCTCGGCCTGGTGCTTGGAAATTTCCAGCATCTTCATGGCCAGGATGCGGAAATGGTTCTTCTCGAATTGTTCGATGATGTCGCCAACTGCGTTGCGACGAACCGCGTCGGGTTTGACGATGGTGAAGGTGCGTTGCAGAGTCTTCATGGTCGGTCGTTGATCCTTGGGTTTCCAGTATTGGGGTTGGATGTGAGGGAGTCGGTTATGCGTGCACTCCTACGGCTGCAGCCAGAGTCTCGCCGATAGCGGCGGGCGATTTGGCGACGCGGATGCCGCAACTCTCGAGCGCTTTGATCTTCTCGGCGGCGGTTCCCTTGCCGCCGGAGATGATGGCTCCCGCATGTCCCATGCGGCGTCCGGGAGGCGCGGTCTGTCCGGCGATGAATCCCACCACCGGCTTCTTCATATGCGTCTTCACGAACTCGGCGGCGGTTTCTTCGGCGTTGCCGCCGATTTCGCCGATCATGATCACGGCTTCGGTCTCGGGATCGCGATTGAACAGATCGAGCGCGTCCACAAAGGTCGTGCCGATGATCGGGTCTCCGCCGATGCCAATCGCGGTGGACTGTCCGATGCCGCGCTGGGTGAGCTGATGCACCGCCTCGTATGTCAGCGTGCCCGAGCGGGAGACGATGCCGATGGAGCCTTCTTTGTGAATCGAGGCGGGCATGATGCCGATCTTGCATTTCCCGGGCGAGATGATGCCCGGACAATTCGGCCCGATGAGGCGCGAGCGGCGGTCCTGAAGAAAGTCCCAGGCCTTGACCATGTCGAGCGTGGGAATGCCCTCGGTGATGCAGACGATCAGATCGATCTCGGCGTCGGCAGCTTCCATGATGGCGTCGGCGGCAAAAGGAGGGGGAACGAAAATCACCGTAGCATTCGCTCCGGTTTTCTCGGCGCCCTCGCGAACGGTATTGAAAATCGGCCAGCCTTCATGCGTGGTGCCGCCTTTGCCGGGAGTGACTCCGCCGACGATCTGAGTGCCGTAAGCGGCGCTAGCCTTGGCGTGAAAGGTGCCTTCGCGGCCGGTGAGGCCCTGCACCAGGACCCGCGTATTCTTGTTAACTAAAATTGCCATATAAAAAATCCTCGCTCTTAACTTCATTCACCACAGAGGACACAGAGTTTCACAGGGTCGTCTACCGCCATTCCGTCATGTTCAGCGTGCCGCGCGCGGCGGCGACTACCTTGTCGGCTGCATCTTTCATGGTGTCGGTCACCATAAAATTGAGTCCCGAATTCATCAAGATTTTTTTGCCTTCATCGACATTGGTGCCCTCAAGCCGCAGCACGATGGGCAGCTTGATATTAGTCTTGCGAGCGGCTTCGACTACTCCAGTGGCCAGCGTATCGACGCGCAAGATGCCGCCAAAAATATTGATCAGCACGGCCTTGACGTTCCTGTCGCTGAGCAGGATCTCGAAGGCGTGGGCCACCTGCTCGGAACTGGCGCCCCCGCCGACATCGAGGAAATTGGCAGGCATCCCGCCGGCGTATTTGATGATGTCCATGGTCGCCATGGCCAAGCCGGCGCCATTGACCATGCAGCCGACGTTGCCGTCGAGTTTGATGTAGTTGAGGCTATACTTCGAGGCCTCGACTTCGAGCGGATCTTCTTCTGTGATGTCGCGGAGCTCGCGGAGATCGGCATGGCGGAAGAGAGCGTTGTCGTCGAAGTTGATCTTGGCATCGAGCGCGAACAGGCGTCCATCGGTGGTCGTAATAAAAGGGTTAATTTCCAGAAGAGAAGCGTCGGTATCGAGGAAGGCCTTATAGAGGCTGCTCAGGAACTGCACCGCGGGATTGATCTGCCGGGCACTGAGGCCCAGGCTGAAGGCGATCTTGCGGGCCTGGAATGCCTCGAGCCCCATGCCGGGATCAATGTGCTGCTTGAGAATGGCCTCGGGGTTTTCGGCGGCTACTTGCTCGATGTCCATTCCGCCGGCAGCCGAAGCCATGAAGACGGGCTTGCCCTCGGCGCGGTCGACTAAGATTCCGAGATAAAGTTCTTTCTCGATGGGCAAGGTCTCTTCGATGAGCAAGCGGCGGACGATGCGTCCGTCGGGGCCAGTCTGATGGGTGATCAGGCGCATGCCCAGCATTTTTCCGGCGAGCTCACCGGCCTCGTCGACCGATTTGGCGATCTTGACGCCGCCGCCTTTGCCGCGGCCGCCAGCGTGGATCTGGGCTTTGACCACCACGCCGCCGGCGCCCGAATCAAAAAGCTCGCGGGCTACGGATTCGGCTTCCTCGCGCGAGGCCGCCATGGATCCACGCGGCACCGTCACACCATATTTTTTAAGAATTCCCTTGGCCTGATACTCATGAATTTTCATAAGAATGACTCTTCAGTTTAAAACTCGGAAGGACCCTGCTTGCAGCGCGGCAATGCGGGCAGCAAACTTTCAATTTTATAGAAGAAAGCAAGGGTAGGGCAAACCGCAGGCGACTGCCGCCGCTCCGCTGCTAAGAAACGACACGAGCTTTCACCACTGAGGACACAGAGAAACACGGAGGACGCCATCGATATCATGCCGTACAATGCGGCGAGCATGATCCTGGACGCCCTCCATCGCCTCGCCACCCACAAGCAATCGCTCAGCCGCGCGGAGGCTCGCGAGGTGATGGCCGAGGTTCTCGCCGCCAAGTGCACGGACGCGCAGATCGCAGCCTTGCTGATGGGGTTGCGCATGAAAGGCGAGACGGTGGAGGAAATTGTCGGGTTTGCCGAAGCGATCCGGATGGCTGCCGCGCCGCTTCCGATCGAGCGCGTGGGCGCTGCGGCTGGGCTCGCGGTCACCGGCACCGGGCGTGATGCCCTGGCCGAGGAGTCGCCGGACGAATCTCTGATCGACACCAGCGGCACCGGGGGCGATGCCAGCGGCACCTTCAACATCTCGACCGCGACGGCGCTGGTCACGGCGGGGACCGGCGTCCGCGTGGCCAAGCACGGCAATCGCAGCATCAGCTCGAAGTGCGGGTCCGCGGATGTGGTCGAGGCCCTGGGGATGAACATTCAGCTTTCTCCGGAGCGCGCGGCCCAATGCCTGCGCGAGGTGGGGATCTGTTTTCTGTATGCGCCCAACCTGCATCCCGCGATGAAGCAAGTGCAGGGAGTGCGCCGCGAGCTGAAGATGCGCACCATGTTCAACCTGCTCGGACCGCTGACCAATCCGGCGCGCGCCAACGGGCAGGTAGTGGGAGTCTATTCGCTCGACCTGGTGGAGAAATTGGCTGAGGCATTAAGCATGCTGGGGCTGCGAAGGGCGCTGGTCGTCCATGGACTCGACGGTCTGGACGAAATCACCATCACCGGAAAGACGCGGGTGGCCGAGGCGCGCGACGGAGTGGTCAAGTCGTACGAAGTGGAGCCGGAAGAGTTCGGCCTGAGGCGGGCGTCGCTGGAAGAGATTTCCGGTGGCGATGCCGCGGAGAACGCGGCGATCATTCGCGCAATATTGAATGGCGAAACGTCTGCGCGCCGGGATGTAGTGCTTCTGAATGCGGCTGCCGCGCTGGTAGCCGCCGGGCGCGCCGACCACATCGGTGCAGCGATTCCCCTGGCCGCTCAGTCCATCGACTCCGGAGCGGCCGCAGGGAAGCTCGAAGCGCTCGTGCGCTTCAGCTCACAGTGATAATTTGTCATTCTGAGCGAAGCGAAGAATTCCTATAACAGGATCACGATTATTAGTTCAGCTCCACTTTCTCCAGATATTTCGCGACCTCAACATTCCAGCGCAGGTCTTTCTTCATCAGATCGCGCAACTGCCCGGACGCCTCGGGTTCGCCGTGCACCAGATAGGTCGCCGCGGGCTGGTTGCGAAATGTACGCAGCCATTGCAGCAACTCCGGCGGATCGGCATGATCGCTGAACTGCTCGAGGGCCGCCACCTGGGCGCGGATGGGCACAAGATCGCCGAAAATTTTCACCTCGGCAGATTTGCTTTTGATGGCGAAGCCGCGCGTTCCTGGCGCCTGAAATCCGATGAACAGCACCAGATTCCGCGGATCAGGGAGCCGCTGCATCAGGTGATGCAGAATGCGCCCGCCCGTGACCATGCCGCTGGAAGAGATAATGATCGAGGGCATCATGGACTGATTGATCATTTTCGACTCTTCGGGCGTGGAGGCGAAGACGAAGCCGGGCCAGGTAAGCGGGGAGCCATACTGGCGGATCATGGCGCGAGTTTCGTCGCTGTACTCCTCGTCGTGCTTCAGAAAAATTTCCACCGCCTTGATGGCCATCGGGCTATCGCAGAAAACCGGCAGGCGCGGAATCTGCGCCGACTCGATCAGATGTTTGAGAATGAAGATAAATTTCTGGGTTCGCTCAATGGCAAATGCCGGGACAATCACGCTGCCGCCGCGATTGGCGGCGGCGGTGATGAGTTCGGCCAGTTCGGGCAACGGGTCTTCCCTGGGATGCATGCGGTTGCCGTACGTGGACTCCATCACAACCAGATCTGCGGTCTCGCCCTCGGCGGGGCCGGAATGCACGACTTTGCCGGGCGCGACCTTGTGATCCATCACCCGGCCAATATCGCCGGTGAACAGCAGCCGGCGCGCGCGGGGGTTTGTGTTTAGCGCAATTTCCACCATGCACGATCCAAGAATGTGGGCGGCGCGAACGCAACGAAACGAAATTTCCGGGCCCAGCTGGATCGTCTCTCCCGGGTTCACCGGCTTGAAATATTGCAATGACGACTGGGCCTCGTCAGCGGTGTAGAGGGGCAACGCGGGATCGTGCTTTGATTTTTTCATCTTGTTGTAAAAACGCGCGTCTTCCTCCTGCAGGTGGCCGGAGTCAGGAAGAATAATGCCGCACAAATCGATGGTTGGAGGGGTCGCGTATATCGGGCCACGAAAACCGGCTTTCACCAGGCGCGGAATCCATCCGCAATGATCGAGGTGAGCGTGGGTCAGAATGACTGCGTCGATTTCGTTTGCCGGGATTGGCGTGCCATGCCAGTTGCGCTCGCGCCATTCTTTCGGTCCCTGAAACAGGCCGCAATCAATCAGAAACTGAAACCCGCTCTTACCCGACGGATCGCCCGTGTTGATGAGATGTTTCGATCCGGTTACGGTGCCGGCAGCGCCAAGAAACTGGATGTAGGACAAATGGTCCTCCGACAGCAGAACTTACCACAGGGGTATAGAGACACAGAGGAAAGGCAGGAAACCCAGTTCCGCCAAGTTATTCCTCAGGCGCCTCAATTTTGAATGTGTTATTCGCCATATCGCGCTCCGGGACGCTGCCATCGTTCACTCGGACCTCCTGCGGAACGCCGGGCGTTTCCACCCGGATCGTCGCCTTATCTTTGGCGCGCACCTCAAGCCGCTTGGTGACTTCGCCTCCGGCAAATTTGATGAGGATCGGCACTTCGGCGCCGGCGCTGCCCAGATTTTCTACGGTTATTGCGAGCATGTACGCGTTGCCTAAAGTCTTGCGGGAAAAAGCCGACTCCACTTTGAAGTCGGGCAGACCGCGATCGCGATAGACCCAGTCATCGAAGAACCATTCCAGATCGCGCTGGGTCTGAGCCGCGATCAGGCGCGGCATATACGAAGGCTCTTTATCGTCCTGGGCGCGATAGGCAGCGAGCGCCTTCTTGAGCGCGGCATCGCCAATCATGTCGCGCAGCATCCACCAGACGTACATGGCCTTGCTGCGATAGAGTTGCTCGCTGGTGGTATTGGCCAGGGACTGCTGGCGTTCTTGCTCCGGTGACGGCGTCGTAGTCGAGGGCTCGACTTGTCCCAGAGCCGCGCGATGCACACCCATGTAATCGAGCGCGGACCGCCGTCCCTTTTGCTGTTCCAGATAGAGCGCCTGCGCGAAGTGAGCCAGACCTTCTTCGATCCATGGCCGATACGAGAAAAACGCGGCGTGAGTGAGCTGATGGGCAGCGGCCAGGCCGGAGAGGTTGGGAGTTTCGTTGGCCAGCGGCGTCAGCAGCAGGGCGCCGCTCTCGAACGGCGCCGCGTTGGGATCGGGGAGATCGGCGGTCGTGGCCCGCGCGGGCGTTGCACCAAACCAGCCAGAAATCAGCGGCGCAACTTTTTCCGCGGCCTCGGCAAACTGGGCGGCTGCCACATCGTGACCCGTCAGATACTGCACTTCGATTCCCGGCTTTTCCAGCACCTGATAATGGGCGATTACGAGGGCCGGCGAATCCAGCCGGAAAGATTGCTCACGACAATTCGCGGAAACATCTTGAGCTGACGAAATCTCGCTATAGGTGGTCAGGCACTTCATACCGTTGAAAAAGATGTCAGGCGCAGGATCTTGCCGTTCCCACGTCAGGCGGACCTGCAAGTGCACCGTCGAACCGGCTTCGCGAGCCTTCCAGCGGGCTAGGACTTCAAACAGGCTGTCGCCTTCGGAGAGGTTGGCGACCTCGGTTGCGATGGGATACCAGGCCACGTTTCCGGCGCCGCGCAGCGCAGTAAATTTCGTATCGATCTGATCCCAATCCGCGCTGCGGGCGACGTCCTCAGGGGTGCCGATGCGTATGAGGCGCGTCGCATCCAGCAGAATCACGCCTTCATATCCGATTTCCAGCTCGAGGGTGGCGCGCGGCTCTACGGCTTGCGGCAAAGTCAGAATGGCTTCCGAGAGACTTCCGGTGTGGTCAATGTCGGACGTGTAGGGCTGGGTCACGAACTGCACGGCCTTGTCGTTGGCCCTGATCGATCGCCAGTTGAGCGAAGAGGAAATCTGCAGCACGGCGATTTTTTGGGGATCCGGCGTGTCATTGCGCAACGTAATTTTGCCGCGTACGCCCAGGCGATGTTGCGCCGGGTCAACCTGCAGAGTGAGATCGTACCTCGTGAACGAAAAGGCCTCGCGGTCCAGGGAAAAGCCATGCAACGTCGAACCACAGAGGACACAGAGGATGCACAGAGGCTTCGACCAGGATTTCATTCTGTATCCGACGGGCATTGGGCGCTGCGGCGCTGGCGCAGGATTTCGTAAAGGACGACCGCGGCGGCGACCGACACATTCAGCGAGGGCACTTTGCCTAGCATGGGGATCGAAACCAGGAAATCACACTTGCGTTTGACCAGATCGTGCAGGCCCTTGCCCTCTCCGCCGAGAACCAATGCGCAGTCGATTTTGTAGTCGAGGGCGTCGTAGGTTTGGGTCGCACGCTCGTCGAGACCGACGGTCCAGATATTGTTCTCTTTCAATTCCTCGACGGTACGCGAAATGTTGGTTACTTTGGCGATCGGAAGATGCTCGCTGGCGCCGGCGGAAGCCTTGGTCACGGTGCCGGTGACAGTGGCAGAGCGGCGCTCGGGAATGACCACGCCATTTGCGCCCGCGGCATCTGCGGTGCGCAAGATGGCTCCCAGATTGTGCGGATCCTCGACGCCGTCGAGCACGACGATCAGGGAATATTGCGCGCGCCTGGCCGCGATGACGTCAGCGAGATCGTTGTATTGCTTGGCCGAGGTGACGGCGACGACTCCCTGATGCGCGGCGTTGCCGGCCATGCGGTCGAGTTCGGTGCGCTGCAAAAAGCGCACCGGGACACTTAGCCGACGGCAATCTTCGATCAGGCGCTGCAGACGCAGATCATGGCGTTCTTTCGCCATTCCAACCCATTCGAAGGCGCGTCCGCGCGCCTTCAGCGCTTCGGTCACCGAGTTGATGCCGTAGATGTAGTGCATGAATTATCAGTGTACGTCAGCTACTGGCTTCTAGCTGCCAGCTTCTCGCTAAACGTTTCCAGACTGCAGGGACGCCACGATGGCGGTCGGTTCCGGGCGTTCGGTGTAATCTTCATTCGCGGAGGCGTAGATAATGGTTGCTTCGCGGTCGATGATGTAGGTCGCCGGAATCGGCAGTTCCCAGCTGTCATCGCCATTGGTGAACGGCAGATTGACGAAGGCGCGGCGATAGATGGCCTCCTGCAGCACAGGCACGCGATACGTGAGTCCAAACTGCCGAGCGACTTTGTTGCGGGCGTCGGAGAGCAGCGGGAAGCGCAGTTTGTGCTGATCGTGCATGAAGTACGACTGCTTCACGGTCTGCGGCGAGATGGCGACCAATGTCGCACCTGCCTGCTCGATTTGCGGCAGCACCAGATTCATCGCTTCCATTTGTCCGACGCAGAAGGGGCACCAGCGGCCGCGGATGAAGCAGAGGACCAGGCGTCCATAGGCGAGGAGATCGCGGGAGGAGACAAGCTTGCCGTCGTGGTCTTGCAGTTCGAAATGAGGCGCTTTGGCGCCGACGGGAAGAATGTTGGCAGCGAGACTTCGTTGCTTGAGTTCAGCAACCGCTTGCGCGTGGATGGCTTGGGTCTCCGGGGGAACGTACTTGGCAATCAGTTCTTTGCGTTCGGCGTAAATTTCGCGCAGAGGACGCGTGTCCAGACCCGGAGTCGATTCGTCGAGGGAACGCCATTTCATCTCATTTGCAACCGATACCCGTGGGCTTGCTGATATAGATCGTCTTGCCTTACGACCGAATATCCTGGACTGCCCGGCCTTACGCGCACGAGCAGTTCGCTGCCGGGTGGATGATCTTCGAGATACGATTCTGCAGAACCGGTGTAAACGAAGGGATTAGCGTCAGTACCCGTATATAGTTCGCCATCTGATCTGTACTTGTAGGTGATATCGGCTACTCCGCACCCGAACCCCACCTGGGCGGCAGCTTGCGATTGTGACCTTCGCTTTGATAACTGGCCATGTTGTCGCGCCGCGCGCCCTGAAAAAGCGAACTACGATCCTGAACAGGAATTCGACGTAAATGTCTATGAACAAGCCGCCCATAGCGAACTCGCACGCCTACCGTGCTCCATAGGCCACGTCACTGGCTACTGATACCGACGACAGCCGGCTACATCCCCGGCAGCTTCATTCCCGCCAGCCTGCGCGCGAAGCTGGGCTTGCCCATCTGCTTGAACATTTTTTTCATCTGGGCATACTGGCGGAGCAGGTTGTTCACTTCCTGAATCGTCGTCCCCGAGCCGCGGGCGATGCGCTTGCGGCGGCTGCCATTGATCACTTCGTGGTGGTTGCGCTCGTGCGCGGTCATCGAGTTGATGATGGCTTCGACGCGGTCGATCTGCTTTTCGTCAACCTGGTCGGCGGCTTTCTGCAGGCCGCTGAATGGACCAATCGACGGCAGCATGCCCATCAGGCTCTTCATTGATCCCATCTTTTTGACGGAGCGCAACTGGTCGCGGAAGTCTTCGAGCGAGAAGCCGTCGCCGGAGAAGGCCTTCTTGGCCATCTCCTCGGCTTTTTTCTTGTCGATCTGCGACTCGGCACGCTCGATCAGCGAGAGAATGTCGCCCATGCCGAGAATGCGCGAGACGATGCGATCGGGATGGAACGGTTCCAGCGCGTCGTACTTTTCGCCGATACCA
>DASYYT010000069.1:0-8395 GCA_035949755.1 Candidatus Sulfotelmatobacter sp. | reverse complement strand
GTGAACTGTTCGTGCCAGACGAAGTTGTGAACGACAGCGGCTTCGACCGCGATTGCAGTTGCCAGCAGATAGTTGAAGTTCAGAATGCTGCGCAGGAAAAAGAGCGCGGCGAACTGCACGCCGATTCCGATCCCGCCGACGAAGTTGAATTTGCACCAGCGAACAAAAATCGAAGTCTCCGCACCCGCTTTCTCGCTCATTGCGGGATCCTTTCTTCGCGATAGAGCCGGATTGTGTTCTTTACTGTGAAGAACACGACCATAAGGCCCATACCGATCAATCCGATCGTGCCGCCGACGTCGAAGAGGCGGTAGTATCCGCCGAGGATGTGAACTATCGGCCGCCAGAAGAGGGCCAGATTTCCGATTGCCAGCAAGATTCGAAGCTCGGTAGGTCCGAAGCGCCAGAAGGAAAGTCGAAATTCGCCAAGCGCGTGCGTCGCGAGATAGGACTGAATCGAAAGCGCGAGGAAAGCGATGAGCAGGCCGATAGCGATGCAGGGATGCATGAAACCGGAAAGCGCGAGTCCGCCCATCAGAGCGATCGCGCCGAAGGTGTCGACCATATGGTCGACATAAAAGCCGTAGCGCGGCCGCAGGCGCTGGCGAACTCGAGCGAGAGTGCCATCGAGGGAATCTCCGAGCCAGTTGAGAGCGAGGCAGCCGATGACTCCGATAAGCGCGAAGCGGTTCCATGCCGCAAGAGCGTAGAAAGCGCCAGCGCCGATTTGAGCGGCCAAGCCGAGGATGGTCAGGTGATCGGGACCGATGCGGTCGGGGGTGTGGGCGGCCAGCCAGAGTAGGGCGCGCTTTTCAGTCGCGGCGACCCAGCTTTCCTGAACGCGCAGCATGTCCGGGAAAGGACGCAGGCGGCGCATTTCGAGGAGCACTCGTGGATTTACCTGTTCGCAGAATTCAGTCATGGTTTGAAATCCGGGGATTGCCATAGGTGCCTCCGTCTTTCATTTCGCACCGCATTTTCAGCTTGAATTTCTCGCAACGGCGGACGGAGGACAATGCAGCGCGGGTCAAACGATGGTCAAGCTGCAAGCTGCTGAAAGCATTGGATAATGTGCTTGAGGTCACGCCGAGAGGTGAGATATCTCGGCATCATAATCTGGCACGGAGGAGCAGGCGGCTGCCCGCTGGCCAGCCGCCGGAACTTCAACGGCTAGTAATAGGCGCTATGCCTCGCGGATTGCTGATGACAGTTGCTCGACCGACCAGGCGATCTGGTCTTTGGTGATAACGGCGGGTGGGGCGAGCAGGATGTGGTCACCGGAAACGCCGTCAAGGCTACCTTGCATTGGGTAAACAAGGAGGCCACGTTTGAGGGCTGCCGAGGCTACCCGGGACGAGAACGTTTCATCCGGCGCGAAGGGGCGCTTCGTTGATTTATCTGCAACGAATTCGACGGCCCA
Source organism: Candidatus Sulfotelmatobacter sp. (assembly GCA_035949755.1). Taxonomy (GTDB): domain Bacteria; phylum Acidobacteriota; class Terriglobia; order Terriglobales; family Acidobacteriaceae; genus Sulfotelmatobacter. The sequence goes on along the minus strand of DASYYT010000069.1, from coordinate 6,975 downwards.
GAGCAAGCCGACGCCCCGCACATCGCCGACGGATTCTTCTTTTCGCAATCCTTCCAAGGCTTGTTTGAAATCGGAAGCTGGCGTGCCGGAAAGGTCAGAGTCAGCGGCTGTGACCAGGTTGTGAGTTTGAAGAAACCGGAGCACGGCGCGTCCGGCCGCGAGCGAGATGGGGTGCGCGTTGTAGGTGAACCCGTGAAGGAAAGCGCCGGAGCCACCGGCGATCGCATCGACGATTTTCTTGCTGGCGATAACGGCCCCGAGCGGAGCGTATCCGCTGGAGAGGCCTTTCGCGGCGACCAGGATATCGGGCATGACCTTCCAATGCTCGACGGCGAAGTTGCGGCCAGTGCGACCCATGCCGGTCATGACTTCGTCGGCAATGAGCAGGATGTCGTGGCGGCGGCAGATATCCGCGATCGACTCGAGATACCCGGCCGGAGGCACGACGGCGCCGAGCGTTGCTCCGCTCACTGGCTCGAAGATAAATCCCGCGGCCTCACCGTTCGCCGTTTCGATTGCATGTTCGAGTTCGGCGGCGTAACGAGGGCCGCAGGTGCGGCATCCGTCGGTGCAATTGAAAGCGCAGCGGTAGGGATATGGCATGCCGATGTGGGTGAATTCGCGAATCATCGGCAGATAGATTTCCCGGCGGCGCGTGTTTCCTGAAACCGACAGTGCGCCGAGCGTCGCTCCGTGATAGCTCTGTGTACGACTCAGAATCTGGTGGCGGCGGATGTGTCCGGTCTCGACCTGATATTGGCGCGCCAGCTTCAGAGCGGTTTCAATGGATTCGGACCCGCCGCAGGTGAAATAGACGGCTCCGCCACGAAAATGTTCTCCGGCGAAAGCCAGCAATTCTTCGGCATATTGCTCGCCGGCTGGAGTCGTGAATTGGCTGGTATGAACGAATTCGAGGTGCTCTGCCTGCTCGGCTATTGCAGTAGCAATTTCGGGGACGCCGTGGCCGATGAGATTCACAGCGGCGGAGCCGGAGAGATCCAGATACTTGTTGCCATCCGAATCCCAGATGTAGACGCCTTCGCCGCGAACGGCGGACGGGAACTGTTTTCGAAAGGATCGCCGCAGAACAGAAGATCGCGGCTTGGATGGGATGGAAGTGAGCACAGGCGATTATCGCATCAGAACAGGAAGATAACCCTAAGCTCTTCAATCTTCATGGCGTGCATATCTACCTTTTAGGCGTTGGCCACATCTAAGGGAATAGCTACAGGATTTAGAACCGTCCCAAGTTAGAGCGGGAGCAGTGGCATACCTCTTTCTTGCAAGGACGTCAGACGAAGGAGGGCATGATGTTGAAGTTCTGTTTTCGATCGGTCGTAGTGTGCTCGTTGGCGGCGCTTCTGGCCTCCACCACAATTTCGGCTCAACAGGCGCCTGGCGGCGGTACACCGGTGCATCTTGTGGTGACGGCGGAAGCACATAAGGGAAATAATCCCCCCGCGATCAACAAAAGCGAAGTCATGGTGAACGAGGGAAAGACCCGCGATACTGTGACGGACTGGATTCCAGCTACGGGGGACCACGCGGCGCTCGAATTATTCATCCTGATCGACGACAGTTCGAGCGAGAGCCTTGGCACTCAGTTGCAGGACATCAAGCATTTCATCGGGTCGCAACCGCAAACAACAAAAGTCGGCGTGGCGTACATGCAGAACGGGGTCGCAAACGTCGTGGCCAACCTGACCGACGACCATGATGCCGCGGCCAAGGCGGTGCGGTTACCGATGGGTTACAGCGGCGCCAACGCGAGTCCTTATTTTTCTCTGAGCGATCTGGTGAAGCGGTGGCCAGCGAGTAATGCGCGGCGCGAAGTGCTGATGATCAGCAACGGAATCGACCTTTATTATGGAATGTGGGACATGGAGGATCCCTACCTGCAAAGTGCAATTGACGATGCGGGGAAGGCCGGCATCATCGTTTCTGCGATCTACACCCCCGGCGCGGGGCACTTGGCGCACAGCTATTGGGAGAGCTATTGGGGACAGATGTATCTAGCCTATTTGGCGGACAAAACGGGCGGTGAGGCGTATTACATCGGCTTTACCGGCGCGCCGGTCTCATTCGCTCCTTATCTGGAAAGTTTGAGCCAGAACTTGCAGCACCAGTATTTCCTTGGGTTTCTTGCGCAGCCGCGGAAGAAGGCGGGTTGGCAGCATATCCGCATCACCACTGAGGTTCAGGGAGTGGACTTGGTATCGGCGCGAAGGGTTTACGTGCCGGCGCAAGAGTAGATTCCCGTTTCGGTACTAGAGTGCTGCGGGACGCGAATCGATCAACACTGATCGTTTGAGATTCCGATAAGATTGGAATTTATCGGGTCTCGATGACGAAACTCCTGCGCTTTTTCCGGCCATCGCACCAGCACACTGCGTTTTCAGCAACCATGTTGCTGATTACCGCAGTGATGCTGTCGCGCGTTATCGGATATGCCCGCGACGCCTATATTGCCTGGGCGTACGGCGCCGGCGGGGCTACCGACGCCTACGTAGCAGCGTTTACCCTGCCGGACTTTCTGAACTACATTGTGGCCGGCGGTGCGGCTTCCATCACATTCATCTCGATCTACACAAAATTCCTGGCGGAGAAGCGCGAGGACGAGGCGCAGAAGACATTCTCGATCATCATCACAGTGATGACTGCGGTGATGATTCTGGGAACGATCGCCGCCGAGATATTCACTCCTCAGTTTGTCCGCTGGTTCGTGAAGGGGTTCACGCCGGAGAAGATCGAGCTTTGCATTCATCTGACGCGGATTCTGCTGCCGGCGCAGATTTTCTTTTATGTGGGCGGAGTTGTTTCCGCGGTGCTGCTGTCGCATCGGCTGTTTCTGTTTCCGGCCTTCGGCCCCATCATTTACAACCTGTTCATCATTCTTGGCGGAGTTATCGGCGGGCGGCACTTGGGGATTAGCTCGCTCGCGTATGGGGCGCTGATCGGCAGTTTCAGCGGGCCGTTTCTGGCGAGCGTGATCGGGGCCGCGCGCATTGGGACAGGATACCGTCCGTCGTTTGATATATCGAATCCGGCGTTTCGCGAGTGGGTGAAGTTGTCGATTCCACTGATGCTGGGCGTCTCTCTCGTGACGGTGGACGACTGGATTCTGCGGCACTACGCAGCGAGCGGTGTCGGAGACATTGCCCGTCTGAATTATGCGAAGCGGCTCTTTGCCGTGCCGATTGCCGTACTTGGGCAGGCCACCGGGCAGGCTTCATTGCCATTTTTCGCGCGGTTGTTCAATGAGAACAGGCTCAAGGAATTCGCGCGCACGGTGAACGACTCTGTGTATCGTGTGTCGGCGGCTTCACTTCTGGCCAGCGCCTGGATGATGGCGGCGTCGCTTCCGGTGATCGATCTCGTGTACCGCCGCGGAAGATTTTCATTCTCCGACTCGCAGACAAGCGCCGTGTATTTCTTCTGGTTTTCGCTGTCGCTGATTTTGTGGTCCGCTCAGGGGCTTTATGCGCGAGCTTTCTACGCGGCCGGCGACACGCTCACGCCCATGGTAGCCGTCAGCGCCATTACGCTGATTTCGCTGCCGATCTATTCAGTGCTCTTCCACACGTTTGGGGTCGTCGGCCTGGCTTGGGCCTCGGATACGGGAATTGGCCTGAACCTGCTCGCGCTGGCGGGCCTGCTACACTACCGCAAACTCATCCGCGTAGGGGAGATGCGCTGGGGAGAGTTGGGCAAAGCCGCGCTGACGGCGGTGGTCGCAGGCGTCGTAAGTTTTGAAGTCGCCAAGGCCGTGCCGATCGTCAGAGCCGGACACGGCAGCCGTCTCGAGGACTTGCTGCAGTTGGGGCTGGTCTCGGTGACCTGGGCGGCCGCGGTGGCCGCAGGGCTATGGCTGCTGGGATCGGATCTGCCGCGGGATCTCCGGCGCAAGCGTCAGGGTGCTGTGTATCCCTCGGTGGCGGGCGGTGAAAGCGGGGAGATTATGGCATCGGGAAGGTAGTGCGCGGGCTGCCACGGATTCGGAACTCACGACAATTCTGCGCGAGAAAATCAACGCGTAATTGGAGCCGGGATCGTCCGGCGCCCCTAGCTCCATCGCAGCCGCGACGTATAATCTCGCTGCAGAGCCACTGATGGTCACCCAACAACCAGAAAGCAACTGGGCATCCCTCGCAATCGTTGTTTTCGTCCTCTGCTGCCTGCTCTCAACAGTCCGCATCCTGGGCAACGCGCCGCGTCCGGCGCCCCTGCAACCTGATTCCGTGGCAAGGCGCTCCGATCAGCGTTTCGCATCCTTGAAAACAGCGCTCCCCACGCGCGGAGTCATCGGCTACATCGGAGAACCCGGCAATGCCGGAACCGCCGACTATTACCTCGCGCAATACGCTCTCGCGCCGCTGGTGGTGGACAATTCCGAAAATCATTTTCTGGTGATCGGGAATTTTCCGGACCAGCCAAACGAGCCAGCACCGGCAAATCTGAAACTTGTCAGGAATTTCGGGGACGGACTCGCGCTCTTCTCCAATCAGGAAGCGAAGTAGATGGCACTCACGCTCGCCGTTCTCCTCTGCTTTGCTTCCGGATATTTCATCGCCGCGCTGGGTTGGCCGCGCCGGCCACGTCCGTCAGACTTTGCAGTTCTCGATTCCCTTGCCGCTGGATGTGGCTTGGGCCTTTTCTCATTCGTGTACATTCTGAGCCGCGCAGCCGGCAATAATCACCTGATCGCAACCGACTTGGCCGTCTTCGGATTGTTCTTGGTCGCTTTCCTTCTAATTCGAAGCCGACAACCTGCCCAGGTTTCCGGGCCCACCGAGAACTGGCAAGCCAGTTTCGCAGCCCGCCGAATCCTCACCGCCGTTTTCCTCTTTGCGCTCGCCGCTGCGCTCTATGCCGCCATCACGCGCGTCATCGTTCATCCCCACGGCGAAGGCTGGGACGCCTTCTCCATTTGGAACCTCCATGCCCGCTTTCTTTTCCGCAGCGGCTCCGCGTGGAGCCAGGGAGTCAGCCCGCTGATCCCATGGTCGCATCCCGACTACCCGCTTCTCACGCCCGGAGCCATCGCGCATTTCTGGACTTATATCGGCCACGAAATTCAAGCGGTGCCTGCGCTGATAGCAATCGTGTTTACGTTCGCAACCGTCGGACTGCTTTATTCCTCACTTACCCTGCTTCGCGGACGCATTTCCGCCATGCTGGCCAGCCTGGCGCTCGTCACGACGCCCTTCTTCATCGGGCAAGGCACATCGCAGTACGCGGACGTTCCTCTCTCGTTCTTCGTCCTCGCGGCCGTCTCGCTGCTCTGCCTGCACGACTCCTTCGTGGAGAGCGGTTGCACACGGACGAATCGCCTGCTCATCCTCGTCGGAGTCAATGCCGGTTTCGCCGCCTGGACCAAGAACGAAGGCCTGCTGTTCTTAGCCGCCCTGATAGCCGCTCGCGTACTCACCGTCATCCGAGGGCCAGCCAGCAACACATCAGTACCGGATCGCACAGCGATTTTGTCTATCGCACCGCTGCTCCTCGGCACGGCTCCGGCCCTGCTCATCATTGCATGGTTCAAGCACTTCATAGCCCCGCCCGGTGACCTGTTCCCCGACCGAGCCCTCGCCATCCACAAGCTGTTCGAGCCTTCCCGCTATGGAGCCGTTCTCCGCTGGTATGGCAAAGAATTCCTCCGCTTTGGAGAATGGTTACTCATCCCGGGCACGCTCCTCCTGATCGCCTTCTACTTCGCGCTGCGGAAACCAGAGCCCCAAACGCGCCGTCTAGCCCCCGGTTTTGCCACCAGTTACCTCGCCCTCTCCCTCACTCTGGCCGGATACTTCGTCATCTACCTCATCACTCCCCGCGACATCTACTGGCATCTCCGAAACTCGCTGAACCGGCTCTTCCTGCAACTTTGGCCGAGCGCCATTTTTTTGGTTTTTCTGCTGATGACGCCGACTGTGAAGATACCTGCACAAATCTCTGGGCACCTCCCCCCTGCAACCCCGCAATAACGTTATTTGTGTAAAGAAATTCGACAGTCCCCCTTGACTTGCAGTCAAATCCTTGTCATAACTATTCGGTCCATCCGGACGAGTCTGGGGGTGTGTACGTTTGGCAGAAGTGCGGCTTCAAGAGGGTGAATCCCTCGAGAATGCTCTACGCCGCTTTAAGCGCAAGGTGCAGCAGGAAGACATCATCAAGGAGGTGAAACGCCACTCCTTCTACCTGAAGCCCGGCGAAAAGAAGCGCGTGAAAGCTGCTCTGGCTCGCAAGCGAGCCCGCAAAAAGACACGCAAAGAACAGGATTGACGCTACAAGGGCCGCTCCTTCCCGGGGCGGCTCTGCTCGATCTGGCCCCCACCATATTGAGCCGCATCAGGGACCATTCATACTTACCAGCTTCCCGGCATAAAACGACAGTTATTACCCACGCCATCTACCGAGCGTGGACGGGCCGAGTCCAGGGGTTGTTCGAGGGGGAGAGTAGTACACAACCTGTATTTTCGGTGTACCACCGCAGTTCTTTCCACGCGGGTGGGCGCGCGGAGACGGGCTGAAGGGAGCCATCCTCAAATGGAATTTCAGGACAAGGTGCTGAAGTGTATCGACTGTGGGACGGACTTCGTCTTCACGGCTGGGGAACAGCTTTTCTTTCACGATAAGCAGTTCAAGAACGAACCGAAACGCTGCAAAGCATGCAAGGGCAAGCGGGTTGCCGTGCTTGGCGCTCCCCCTGCGCCCGGACAGAACTACCGCTACACCAAGGTCGAAACGCAAGCCACGTGTTCCGGATGCGGCAAGCAGACCACCGTGCCTTTCCGTCCGACCCAGGGGCGTCCGGTTTTCTGCCGGGAGTGCTTTCAGGCCCGTAGAACGCCGGCCTCCGCCTGATTAGGAACTCATATCGGCATCGACCGGGGGGCGGCAACGATGCTGATACCATAAGGCTGTGCCCGGATTTTACGTAGAAAACTTCGGCTGTCGCGCCACTCAGGCCGACGGCGC
>DASYYT010000068.1:0-5369 GCA_035949755.1 Candidatus Sulfotelmatobacter sp. | reverse complement strand
AGGGCGCTGCGCAGATGTTCTTCGGCGGAGAGATTGGCGCCTGCCAGCAGCAGCAAACCGGAGAGAAATGCCCAGAACATCATGCTCACCGAGATGGCGAAGGGGCCGTAGACTTCCTGAAAATTCAGCCAGGGCAGCGCGAGAATATAGGCTTGCTTCAAGGCTTCGGAGAGCAGTCCCATAATGATGGCGGCAGGCAGCACCGCGCGCGCGGGAACTTTGCCGTTGGGCAGCAGCCAATAGATCAGAAAGAATATGGCGATGCTGGCGGCGACCGCGAAGACCTTCATCATGACGTAGCCGACCACGCGCACGAAGCCGGTGCCGTAGCCGCGCAGCAGGAACTCCATGAAGGCGACCGGGCCGGCGGTGAGCGCGATCGACAGCAGAGCCAGCACTCCGCAGGCGACGGCAAGGCCGAATGAGACCAGCTGATTTCCCAGGTAGGAGCGATTCTTTTCGAAGCGCCAGACGCGATTGAGGGCAACTTCGAGGGGCAGGAACACGCCGGAGGAAGTCACCAGCAGAATGAGCAGCGAGAAGATCTGCACGCGCTGGCGCGCATTGACCATGGCTTCCAGATTGCGAATCACGAATTCTCGTCCAGCCGGAAGGTAGTCGCGCAGCAGTTCCTTCACGACCCCCACCATGACCTCGGAATGAAAGACGCGGCGAATGATGGTCATTAACAGCACGACAAATGGGAAGAAGGACAAAATGGCATTGGCGGCGACGGAGAAAGCGAAGGTGTGGACGTCGGTGCGACTCAGATATCGGATGGTGGAGACGAGCAGGCCGGAAGAGCGCTGGCGCGGGCGCCGGTGCAGCCGAACCGGTGGGGGAACGGTGGGAGTGGGCGGAGTAGCCACGGCAACCATAAATCCTAACAGAGGGAAATGTCGGCTGCCGGACAGAGCGGGAACGAAGGTTTGGGGGGTGGTTACCGGGCTTTTTCTTTATCTTTGTTAAAGTTATCGGGAGTCGCCTGGTATGACCAATGGTCATATTTCGTTTTCCTTCTAATTTATGTTGCGAATCGTTTTAATAGTGCTTATTATTCGTGCGCGATGCCGGACAGAAGGTTCGGTGTTCAGACCAGTAATGGTTGACGTTTGTTGGGTGTAGTGGAAATAAGCGCCAAATTGTCGGACTCCGGAAGTTCCCGCCACTGATGCCAAGCTCATGCGGGAGCCGAGGAGTCTTTTCCTTTTGGAATACTTCCTTCTGCACATCTTAGACGCAACCTCAAGTTCGCCGGCTTCTTTGAGGGGGGCTTCGGATCGAGTCGAAGCAGAATCCGAGAAACTGGAGAACAATTCTTCGCGAATTGGTGAAAGGAGTTTTATCCGTGAGAGAGAAAGGTACAGTGAAGTGGTTCAACGGGGCGAAGGGATATGGATTTATCCAGCGCTCCACGGGGGAAGATGTGTTCGTGCACTTCTCCGCCATCCAGGAGAACGGCTACCGGACCCTGAACGAGGGTGAGACAGTGGAATTTGATCTGCTGAAAGGGCCGAAAGGCTTCCAGGCAGCGAACGTCGTCCGCGCATAACCCGCGAACCATTCCAGAACCCTCCTGGCTCCCACGGGAGGGTTTTTTGCTGTCCGGAAGAACAGTGCGCCGGCAGCGAGATCGAAAATTGAAATCGACAGTTCAGTGCTGCGGAGGCGATGCCGCTAATCCCATCTGGATGCGCAATTGCTGCCATTGCTCTGTAATTCGAGGATCGTGAGCAAGATCGGCCGCGCGGTGGAGGGCTTGTTCGGCTTGCGGAAGCTGATCGAGCTGTGCCAGACAGTCGCCTAGGCCTGCCCAGGCGAACCAATCTTCGCGATATTGCTCAGTGACCTGCCGGAAGACCGGCAGCGCCTCACCGCAGCGGCCGTCATCGGCCCATTGCAGGGCTTGTTGTACGTGAGCGTTGGCCAGATTTTGCGCGACGGGAGCGTTGTTGGGAGCAAGTTGGTGCGCGACCGTGAAAACGGTCAAATCATCGGCCCACTGTTTCTCTTGCGAGACGGTCAAGGCCGCGAACCCGGCGGCCAGTGCGGCGGCAGCGCAAAGAAGTGGAATGCGCATCCGGCCGGCCAGATGCCAGGCCGTTGCTGCCAGCAGCAGCAAGCCGGCCAAAGGCAAATATGTGTAGCGGCCATGCAGAAAATCTCCCGGATTGAGCGCGTTCAGATCGAGAGTGAGCAGCAGGGGCAGGACAAGCAGGAGTGAGCCGAGGAGCAGAGCAGATTTAATCTTGGCCGCGTCCTGTCGAGGAAGACTGCGGACGGATTTTCTCCAGGCCCAATGGATCGTGCCGCCGAAGAGCGCAATCAAGCCCAGAACGGCGAAGGCGGGCAGCAGGACGCCTCGAGCAGAGAAGTTCGCGACCAGAGTGGGATCGGCAAAGGCATAGGAGTGTGCCGGCCAAAACAGCACTTTGAGGTAAAACCAGAGCGTGGCCGGCCAGGAGAGCACGACGGTGCTCCAGGGCAAATCCTGGGTGCGGGAGCCGAGCTTGCCGGCCAGCGCATGGAGGCGCAGGAGAAGATATAGAACGGTTACGGCAAAGAAGGGAGCTGTGAGGCGAAGTGCCCGAAAGAAAGAACGGAGGCGCGAGTCCTCGCGTGTTGGATTCCTCGTGGCGGCCGGCGAGTTCTGGGGCGGCGCCCACAGCGACAGGGCAAGGAGGATGGCCGGCAATACGATTGCCGTTTCTTTGGCCAGCATGGCGGCGAAAGCGGCAATCACGGAGGCCGCCAGCCATCGGGCAGAGGGTTGGTCTCCCGGTTTCGCCGATGGGCGCGATCTTTTCCCGGGAAGCGGTTCAGAGGGAAAGCTCTCCTCATATTTCAGCCAGAAGAACAGAGCGCAGAACACGCAGATCGCCAGTAACGGGTCGGGCACGGTAACCCAGGCCACGGATTCCACTTGTGCAGGATGCAGGGCGAAGAGGACTGCGGCAGCAAGAGCGGCCATGCGGTCGGCCAGCAGTTCCCATACCAGCAGTCCCAGCAGAGCTGCAGCCATGGCGTGTTTGGCGATGCTGAGCAGGTGCCAGCCCCAGGTCGATAATCCGGCGATCAGAAAATTTGCTCTGAGCCAGACCAGAAAAAGCGGCCGATAAAAACTTGGCGGCCCTCCCGTGAATTGCGCCCAAACGAAATTGGAAAAGTAATCCCAGAGATGGCCGGAGAATTGGATACGCGGGTCGCCGATGAAACGGTGATCATCGAGAATGAATTGAAAATCCAAACTGGAGCGGTAGACCGCGAAGAGAATGGCGAGCCCAGACAAAGCCACGATCAGCGACGTCCGCGAGGAGAGCAACTGCGGCGATTTAGGGAGCGCGGCGCCGCTGAGGGGCCTTTGAGTGCGACTGGAAAGCGAGGGGCTCATGCCGTGGGCTGGAAAAGAATTGTCTCACAGTCTCACTGGGTGAGATTCCGCACTCAACCTCCCCGGCCATGCTTGACTTCCGGCTGTAGAATCGGCTGTCCCGAGTTTGGCGTAGAGGGGAGACTATGAAAAATCAGGATGAGTTAAGTGGCGATGGAGCAGGTGCGGTGTCACGGCGCGAATTTCTGGCGCAAAGCGCGACGGCGGCGCTGGGCTTCACCATCGTTCCGCGCAGCGTCTTAGGCAGAGGATTTGTTCCGCCCAGCGATAAAGTCAACATCGCATTCATAGGCGTGGGCGCGCAGGGCCTGCGCGTCATGCTGCACTTTCTGAACGAACCGGACGTGCAAGGGGTGGCGGTCTGCGACGTAAACCAGAGCGGCTCGGATTACCCGCAATGGGAGGTCCACGAATTCTGCAACTCGGTGCGTAAACTGTTGGGCATCAGTTCGGGATGGGACTGGCTGAGCCCGGACCAGCCCATCGAGTTGACGCATGCGCTGCACGTGACGGGCGGGGTGGCGGGACGAGAGCCGGCGCAGAAAATCGTCGAAGGATATTACGCGACGCAGCAGCGCTCCGGGCAATACAAGGGGTGCGCGGCTTATAACGACTTCCGCGAGCTTCTGGAAAAGCAGAATGATTTGGACGCGGTGGTAGTGTGCACGACTGACAACCTGCATGCGGCGGTGTCGGCGGCGGCGATGCAGAAGAAGAAACATGTTTTCTGCCAGAAGCCGCTGACGCACACGATCTATGAGGCGCGGCGCATTGCCGAAATTGCGCGCGAGTCGGGGATGGCTACGCAGATCGCGGTGGGGAACCAGGCGTCGGAGGCGACGCGCGAGCTTTGCGAATGGATCTGGGCGGGAGCGATTGGGCCGGTGCGGGAAGTGCATAACTGGTCGAGCCGTCCGTTCTGGCCGCAAGGGCTTGATCGTCCGAAAGAATCACAGCCGGTGCCCGAAGGCCTGGATTGGGATCGTTGGCTCGGTCCGGCGCCGGAGAGGCCGTTCAATCACGTGTACACTCCGTTTTCGTGGCGGGGCTGGGCCGACTTTGGATGCGGAGCGTTGGGGGACATGGGCTCGTACAGCTTCGACACGATCTTCCGAGTGCTAAAACTGGAGGCGCCCACGACGGTGGAGGCGACTTCCACCGAGCGTTTTCCGGAAACGTATCCGGCGGCATCGATCATTCGCTATGACTTTGCCGCGCGCGGCGAGATGCCGCCGGTCAGGTTTACGTGGTACGACGGTGGGCTGAGGCCTCCGAGGCCGGAGGAGTTGGAAGAAAATCGTCCGTGGGGCGGGCAGGGGGAAGATAGCGAAGGCCTGCTGTTCGTCGGCGACAGCGGCAAGATTCTCTGCGGCTTCAGCGGATCGCATCCGGCGCTGATTCCGCAAAGCAAGATGGACGCTTATAAGCAGCCGCCGAAGACCTTGCCGCGGTCGCCGGGGAACGAGCGCGAGTGGCTCGATGCCTGCAAAGGCGGCAAGGTGAAGCCGGGCGGCAACTTCGAGTTCGAGGGCATGGTCACCGAAACTTTGCTGCTCGGCAACGTTGCGATCCGCACGGGAAACAAGATGACCTGGGACCGCGGCCCGATGAAAGCCAACAACTCCGATTTCGCGCAGAACATGATCCGGCCGGAGCGGCGCACGGGTTGGGAACTCTAGCTGGAGGAGGGCATCATGGAAATTTCAAGAAGAGATTTTTGCAAAATAACGGCAACGCAAGCTGCGGCAGCTGGTTTGCTTTCTACAGGGGCATTGAAACTGCATGCCAATCCGCTGGGCTTGCCGATCGGGTGCCAGACCTGGCCGGTCCGCAAAATGATCGCCCAGGATTTTCCGGGCACGATCAAGCAACTGGCCGATGCCGGATTCCAGAGCGTGGAATTGTGCTCGCCCATGGGCTATGCGGATGAGGGCTTTGGCGGGCTCGCCAAGTACAAGGGCGCCGAGCTTAAGAAGAT
>DASYYT010000067.1:0-9242 GCA_035949755.1 Candidatus Sulfotelmatobacter sp. | reverse complement strand
GAATTGTCCATGCGCGAAGTCCAGGAGTTGCAGGAAACATTGTCGCAGCAACTCGCGGCGCAGAATCTCCTTCCCGTAGGCGACTTGCGTGCGCTGCTGCGAATGCCAAACGCAAGCACTGTGGCGCACCTTCCCATCGTCGTCGCCCTCATTTACATGGTGATTCTCGACGTAGTTCGGGCATTTCGCGTCGCAACGCTGCGTCGGCATGCGCTGAGCTTCGGCGGCTACCTTCAAACCGTAGCGGGGTTCCTGCCCACAAGGAATCGTGAACTCGAGAGGGCAATTCAGGCGGCCGCCGAAGAAGCCGCGCTGTCCAAGCGAATCCTGTTCCTCTCGCGATCGCAGAAGGTTTTCCACCTCTGGCACGTCGTGCATAAGCCGTTCAGCTATGCCTTCGCCGTGCTGGCGCTATTGCACATCGCACTGCAATTTGTTCTGGGATACTTCTGATTCAACTCCATGGATACCCTCATCACTTACGGCATCGGCGGTCTGATCTGCCTCTTCTTCTTAGTCGGCTATCTCAAGCGTCTGAAGAAGGCCGAGGCTCGCGCCCGCGAAGCCGCCGAAAAAGGCAAACTTTTTTCCGAAGGACCGAAGGCGCAGCATCCCCACATCGATTCGAATTACTGCATCGGCTGCGGAACCTGCACCAGTGTTTGCCCCGAAGGGGACGTGCTGGCGATGATCGCTGGAAAGGCCGTCATTGTGAATGGACACAAGTGCATCGGCCACGGCCTGTGCGCGGATGCGTGCCCAGTCGGCGCGATCACGATGGTGATGGCGAGCCCGAGCATGGCGGCGGATATGCCCCATCTCACGCCAGAATACGAGACCACCATACCCAACCTGTTTATTATCGGTGAGCTGGGCGGATTGGCTCTGATCAAAAACGCAGTGAACCAGGGACGCGATTGCGTCGACACCATCGCTGCCCGCTTCAAAGCGAGCAGGTCGGCTCAGCCCGGCCCCGGAGTCTACGACCTCTTAATCGTCGGCGCCGGGCCGGCAGGCATAAGTGCCTCGCTACGCGCGATCGAAAACAAACTTAACTACATCACGCTTGAGCGTGATGAGGTCGGCGGCACCGTCGCCAAGTACCCGCGCCAGAAACTCGTGATGACCAGCCCCGTGGAATTTCCACTGTACGGCAAGTTCAAGAAGATGCAGCTTTCTAAGGAAAACCTGCTTGCCTTCTGGGACATGATTCTGAACCGCGCGGATTTCAATGTGTCGACCGGCGAGAAGGTTGAGGACATCAAGAAGGACGATAACGGAATCCTCAGCGTTGTGACCGCGACAAATCAGTATCGCGCCCGGTCTGTCGTTCTCGCGCTGGGTCGGGCCGGAGAGCCACGCAAGCTCGGCGTTAAAGGCGAGGAGTTGCCGAAAGTGATGTACCGCCTGATCGAGGCGGATCACTATATCAACAAGAAGATTCTGGTCGTCGGAGGCGGTGACAGCGCGGTCGAAGCAGCCATGGGACTCGCCAACCAGGCCGGAAATCAGGTCACGCTCTCATACCGCAGCGAGCGCTTCGGCCGCATTAAGGAGCGGAACGCCAAACGCATCGAAGACTGCATGCGCTCCGGTAAAGTCCGCGTGCTATTCAATTCCAATCCGGTTGAATTCAAACCGGAGTCGGTCACCATCGACGCCAACGGCACTAGACAGGAGATTCCAAACGATTTCGTTTGGATCTTCGCCGGCGGAAATCCACCCACTGCCTTCCTCAAAAAAATCGGCGTAGGTTTTGGAGCGCGCGACCTGACACTCGAAGCCAGTAAAGAAGCCAAGCAGGCCAATGAGGATCGCAAGCATGGCGCTGAGGCACAAGCTGCTCCCGCTCGTTGACGCGTGTTTTTCGGCAGAGCTCTGTGCACGCTCCCTTCAACGACCTCAGGTTGAAGCTCCTCCGAGCGTCGGAGCGGCTGGCAGTGATCAATCTGGGGAAACACCCCATCAGCAGTGAGGGTTGCCAAGCCTAATTGAATGTGGATCCCGAATGCTTGACCATCGTCCGACGTGGGACATTCCTTTTTTCTGGAGGCCAAGAACTTGTCGGTGCAAATTGCATAGAAACCTGCTCCGGATGTAAGTACGGTGGAGCTTCGCAGTGCGGTATGCTGAGTTTGTGGCATTCCGTTTTCCATCCTCCCGGGACAAAAAGCTGATTCAGATCGTCGACGCCGCGCTGGCCGACGCCGCTCGAAGAAGTGGGGAATGGCTGGTGTGCCGCCCCGGCTGCACCCAGTGTTGCATCGGAGTCTTCGCGATCAATCAACTCGATGCGCAACGATTGCGCCGCGGGCTCGCAGAACTCCAATCCCGTGCTCCCGAACGAGCGGCTGCCATTCGAGAACGTGCTCGGGATTGTGTGAACCGTCTGGCGAAAGAGTTCCCCGGAGATCCGGCGACCGGAGTGCTGGGCGAAAGCGAAGGGGCGCGCCGGCGCTTCGAGGATTTCGCCAACGACGAGCCTTGTCCCGTGCTCGATCCGCGAACGGGGCTCTGTGAACTCTACGAATCGCGTCCCCTGACTTGCCGTGTCTTTGGCCCGCCTGTGCGGTCGGAGGATGGTCTTGGTGTGTGCGAACTCTGTTATCAAGGCGCCTCGGACAAAGAGATCGCAGCATGTGAAATGGTTGCCGATCCCGATGGCCTGGAAGCGCAGATCCTGGAAAAAGTGGAGAGAAGTACCGGCCAGAAAGGCGAGACCATCATCGCTTTCTGCCTAGGATCGTGATGCGAGACTGCTCATTCATCCCAGCCTGGTCGCGTTTCGCTCTAATCGTAATCTGCACACTTTTGTTCTCGTCATTTTTGAATGCGGAGAGCGGAGCAGAGGCGTGGCTCCGATATGCCCCATTAGCTCCAGAAGCAAGGAAAAAGTACGAGCCTCTGCCGTCAAAGATTGTGGTGCTCGGCGACTCAGCCGTGCTGAAGAGCGCGGAACAGGAATTAATCCGCGGGCTCACTCCAATGCTGGGACGGGCGTTTTCGGTGAGCCGCGAGTTTGCGTGTACAAATTCAATTGTACTGGGCACGGTGGACGAACTTCATTCGGTGGCAGCCCATGAGAATCCTCCCCAGCGGTTGGGAGCCGACGGGTATTGGCTGAAGAGTTCACATCTCCGGGGAAGCGAATGTTTCCTTATCATCGGTTCCAGCGATCGGGGAGCGCTCTACGGCGTATTTGATCTCCTCAGCAAGATTGCGCGGGACGAGAGCGTCTCCAATCTCGATGAAGTCCAGCAGCCCTACGCTCCCATCCGCTGGGTGAATCAGTGGGACAACCTCGACGGGAGCATCGAGCGCGGGTATGGAGGGCGCTCAATCTTTTTCGCGGACGGCAAGGTGCGCGACGACTTGACGCGCGCCGGCCAGTACGCGCGCCTGCTCGCCTCGGTCGGCATCAATGGGTGCACGGTGAACAACGTCAACGCCGCGCCCGGCGTCCTCCAAGACAGCTTCATTGAGCACCTTCGCCGGATTGCCAATGTCCTTCGCCCGTGGGGAGTGCAACTGTCGTTGTCCGTAGACCTGGGCAGCCCGAAGGGGATGGGGGGCTTGCAGACCTTCGACCCCATGGACGCGCGTGTCGCGGAATGGTGGCGCAAGAAAGCCGATGAGATCTACCGGCAAATTCCCGACTTTGGCGGATTCGTGGTCAAGGCGGATTCGGAAGGCCGCAGCGGCCCGTCCACTTACGGGCGCACTCACGCCGATGCTGCGAACGTGATCGCCCGCGCGCTCAAGCCGCACGGCGGCGTCGTTTTCTATCGCGCCTTCGTGTACAACCACCATCTCGACTGGCACAATTTGAAAAACGATCGCGCCAAGGCTGCTTACGACAACTTCCATCCCCTCGATGGCGACTTCGACGACAACGTCGTCGTTCAAATCAAGAATGGCCCCATTGATTTTCAGGTGCGCGAGCCAGTATCGCCGCTGTTTGCAGGGCTTCGCCGCACCAACCAGGCTATCGAGCTGCAAATCACCCAGGAATATACCGGGCAGCAGAAGCATCTCTGCTTTCTCGTCCCCATGTGGAAGGAAGTCCTGGACTTTGACATGCGCGTCGGCGGGAAATCAAGTCCAGTCAAGGAACTGGTCGCGGGCCGCATTTTTCACCGGCCGGTTGGCGGATTTGTCGGCGTGGCTAATGTTGGCTTGGACGCCAACTGGCTCGGAAGTCCGCTCGCGATGGCAAATCTTTACGGCTTCGGATGTCTGGCTTGGAATCCCGAGCTCAGCTCGGAAAACATCATCGACGAATGGACCCGGCTGACTTTCGGCAATGATCCGCTGGTTATACAAACGATCAGCCGCCTGCAGCTGGATTCGTGGCCCGTCTACGAAAGCTACACGGGGCCGCTGGGCGCGGGGACGCTCACCAATATTCTGGGCAATCATTACGATCCCGCACCCGAGTCCTCCGAAGAAAATGGCTGGGGACAATGGCATCGCGCCGACCATCAGGGCATCGGCATGGATCGCACCGTCACGACCGGAACCGGATTCATCGGGCAATACCCGCCGGCAGTGCAGCAGCTTTACGAACCGCTCGCCGCTTGCCCTGACAACCTGCTCCTGTTCTTTCATCACGTGCCGTACACATACGTGTTGCATTCGGGTAAGACGGTGATCCAGCACATTTACGATTCGCACTACGACGGCGCGCAGCAAGCTGCCGCGTTCGTCCCGCGCTGGAAAACGCTTACCGGACATATCGACGACGAGCGTTATCGCGACATCCTAACGCGATTCGAATTCCAGGCCGGCGAAGCCATCAAATGGCGCGACACGATCTGCCAGTGGATTTATCACCTCTCTGGAATTCCAGATCAAAAGGATCGCCTCAACCGGCCGTAGCACCGGCGTACCGCAGTCTGTCCCCTCTGCTCTTTTTCTCCCGATTCCAGTCGTTTTCAAATTCAGCTCCTCTGCTGTACATTGGGTGGCCTACGGCCATGAAATCCTTCTCCCGCTCTCGCCGCCGTTTCTTGCAGCAAGCGTCTGGCGCGGCGATCGCTGCCTCCGCTGGAATGACTCTGGAAGTCCGGGGACTATCTGCTCTGGTGCAAACCCAGGCGGCCGCCGCATCTCCCAAGCCCACGCGCATCTTCATCGACACCAGCCGCACGATTTCTCCCCTCGATCGAAATCTCTTCGGTTCATTTCTCGAGCATCTTGGGCGAGCAATCTACGGGGGCATTTACGATCCGGGGTCGAGACTTTCCAACTCGAGCGGCTTCCGTAAAGATGTGCTCAGTGAAATCCACCAGCTCAGTGTCCCCATCGTTCGCTATCCGGGGGGCAATTTCGTTTCCGGATACAACTGGCTCGACGGGGTAGGCCCGAAGCAGAATCGCCCTCGCGTACTCGACAAGGCGTGGAATTCTATCGAATCGAACCAGTTCGGCACCAACGAATTCATGGCATGGTGTAAAGCCGCAGGGACGCTCCCGCTGATGGGCTTAAATTTCGGCACGGGAACAGCTGAAGAGGCCGCCGCTCTCGTCGAATACTGCAACGTCGAGAAGGGAACGAAGTGGAGCGACCTGCGGCGCCAGCACGGTATTGCCGAGCCCTACAAGGTGGAGCATTGGTGCCTCGGCAATGAAATGGACGGTCCCTGGCAGATCGGCCACATGTCAGCCAGCGAATACGGATACAAAGCGGCCGATGCCGCGCGGCAGATGCGCGCCGTGGACCCCTCGCTGCAGCTCGTTGCCTGCGGATCCAGCGGTCCGGCGATGCCGACTTATCTCGAATGGGATCGAGAAGTCCTCGAGCAATGTTATGAATACGTGGACGGCCTCTCCCTGCACCGATATTTCGGCAATAACAAGAACGACACAGGCGGGGACTCGGAGAAGTTCGTCGCTCTCAATCTGAGTATGGAGCAGCAAATCGCGGAGACCCTCGCCGTCTGCGACATGGTGCGCGGCCACAAGCACTCGCCGAAAAGGTTGTGGCTCTCGTTTGATGAGTGGAATGTCTGGTATCGCGCAAACTCGGGCGACGCGGTAGACGGCCATCGCACCGAGGCTCCGCACCTTTTGGAGGAGATCTACAACCTGGAAGACGCGCTGCTCGTGGGTGGAATGATCAATACTCTGATCCGCAACGCCGGACGCGTGAAGATTGCATGTCTGGCGCAGTTAATAAATGTAATCGCCCCGATCATGACGAATTCGGACGGCCTATTCCGGCAGACGATCTACTATCCCTATAGCTGGGCGCTGCAGTATGCGAAAGGTGCGGTGCTGGATCTTTTAGTTGAGTCTTCCACCTACGACGTTCCGGGAATCGCAAAGGTTCCCTACGTGGACGCGGTGATGACCTTGGACGAAACCGCCCGGACGGCGACGCTGTTTGTGCTGAACCGCGATTTATCCAAGGCTCAGGACATCGAACTGCAGTGGCAGGATGCATCACCGGCGAAAAGCGCGGCTGCGTGGCTGCTGACCGGAGACGATTTGAAGGCCTCGAACAGTTTCGCGGCGCCGACGAGGGTTGCTCCGCAACAATTCATGCTGCCTGTCGGAAGCGGATCGCGCACGAAGTTCGAACTGCCGGCACGCTCCTATGCGGCTCTCCAGTGGTCGCTCGCCTGATTGCGAGAGGACGCTGTACTCATTTCCCTTTTTTCCCGCCAACTTGCCAATTCGTACAAGTTCCGTTAACGTTTACGGTTCGGGCGCGGTTTGACGCCATTTGCCCGATGATTTGCTGGCTGTACACGGCCGGCCTCGACGCAGGCCTCAACCCATGGGTAAGCCTCCCACCACGCTCCGTGACATCGCCAGGTCACTGGGGACCTCTATAGGAACGGTCCACCGGGCATTGCATGACAATCCAGGTGTAAGTGCCGGGACCAGGGCGAAAGTTCTTGAGACTGCGAAGGCACTCGGCTATCGTCCCAACCTCGCCGCCAGGTATCTGTCTTCGAAGAAAACCCTGCGCATTTCGGTGAATACCTTGCAAGGTACGACTTCGTTCTGGGACGAAGTGCGGGCGGGAGTTCGCGAAGAAGCCGGGTCGATTCTTCTGGAAAACGTGGAGATGGAGTTCAGAACATGTCCCCGTCTGGGAGAAGGTGAAGAAGCGGCGCTCGAAGCCGCAGTGCGCGAACAGGTCGACGGCATCATCATTTTCCCCAGTCGGCCGCAGTCGCTGCGGGCGGCGATGCGGCGCGCAGCCCGAGCGCACATTCCCCTGGTATGCGTGGCCACAGACGCTCCCAATAGCGGGCGGCTGGGAATTGTTGCGGTCGACACCCTGGTCAGCGGTTCCATCGCCGCTGATCTGATGGGCAGATTTCTCGGGCCGAGGCAGGGCGAGATCGCAATCACCGTGTTTGATATGGCGATCACGGAGCACGCCGAGAAGTATTCCGCGTTCGAATCAACACTCCGTTCTTTTTATCCGAACCTGCGGCCGCTGCAGCCCATTGAAGATCACGACGATGAGCAAGAAGCCTACGAGAAGTGCCGCAAGCTTTTTGACGAGCATCCGGATCTGGCCGGAATTTACGTGACCACGGAAGCTTCGATGCCGGTGTTGAAGGCGGCGCACGACGCGACCCTGCTCGACCGGCTCACAATCATCACTACCGATTTGTTCCCCGACCTGGTTCCCTATATTCGTTCTGGAGGCGTGGTGGCTACGATGTATCAGCGGCCCCGCGCACAGGGACAAATGGCGCTGCGGATGTTGTATGAGTTCCTGGTGGAAGGCGGGCAGAGGTCCAACGAGGTCACGCTGGCGCCGCATCTGGTGATGCGCGGCAATCTGGATTTCTTCCTGCGCCGGCAGTCTAAGGAGTCGGTCTCGCAGTCGATTCGGGAAAAGTCGCGCGAATTGGCCGAGGACTTTGCTTGAGACGGGTCGTGCTCTGCGCCAGTACGTGTGAGTTGCCGCAGACCGCAAGCCCAGAGCCCAAGACCGTTTCCTGAAAGTGAAATCCCGATGAACTTTTTGGGCATTGATGTCGGTACCGGCGGCACGCGGGCGGCCCTCATAGATGAGCGCGGTAATGTAGTGGGGTCTGCCTCTTCCGATCATGAGAATTTTGCCAGTCCTCGTCCCGGCTGGGCGGAGCAGGACCCGCAGGACTGGTGGCGAGCTGCCGGAACGGCGGTACGCAAGGCGCTGCAGGTCTGCCGCCTGCGCTCGGACGATATCGCGTGTGTGGGTTTTTCCGGGCAGATGCATGGCGCGGTTCTGCTCGACGCGGCGGATGAGATAGTTCGGCCGGCGCTTATCTGGTGCGATCAACGCAGCGAGGCGCAGTGCCGCGAACTGGAACAGCTGTTCGGTCGCGACATTTTAATTGGGCTCACCTGCAATCCTCCCCTAACGAATTTCACTCTGACAAAACTTCTATGGGTGCGCCAGACCGAGCCGGACAATTGGGCGCGGGTAGCGCACATCATGCTGCCCAAAGACTACGTGCGTTTTCGGCTGACGGGCGAACGTGCCATCGATATGGCGGACGCGTCGGGAACACTTCTGCTCGATGTGGCCAACCGCCGCTGGTCGACCGAGATTCTCGCCAAGACGGAGATCCAGCAGAGCCTTCTGCCTGCGCTGTACGAATCGCCGCAAATTTGCGGGAAAGTTTCCGCGGTGGGAGCGCAAGCCACCGGATTGCGCGAGGGCACTCCTGTCGTGGCCGGAGCCGGGGACCAGGCTGCCGGCGCAGTGGGCATGGGCATCGCACGCGCGGGCGCGGTCAGCGCAACCATTGGTACCTCGGGGGTTGTGTTTGCTTCCACCGATCGGCCGGCCATGGATCCCCAGGGACGACTGCACACTTTCTGTCACGCAATTCCCGGGCGCTGGCATGTTATGGGGGTAACCCAAGCGGCGGGACTCTCTTTGCGTTGGTATCGCGATCAGTTTGGGGAGGCTTCGCCGGGAGTGCGAAAAAAAGATGGGCGCGATCCTTATGACATTTTCGCCGAAGAGGCCAGCGCGGCGCCGGCAGCCTCGGACGGCGCATTCTGGGTGCCTTACCTGATGGGCGAGCGCACACCCCATCTCGACCCGGATGCACGGGCGGCGCTGATCGGCTTGACTGCCTCGCATACCCGCGCGCACGTCATTCGCGCCATCATGGAAGGCGTGGCCTTCAGCCTGAAAGATACATTCACGATCTTTGATGAGATGAAGATTCCCGTGACCTCGATTCGTCTAGGCGGAGGAGGTGCGCGCTCTCCCCTTTGGCG
>DASYYT010000066.1:0-7719 GCA_035949755.1 Candidatus Sulfotelmatobacter sp. | reverse complement strand
TACTTCGGATACCATTCCTCGAGGAAGTAGAAGCGCTCGTTTTGTGGAATCGACTTCGGATCGCGCTTGTCGCCCGGAGTCCTCGGCACCCAGACACGCCCGCCTTCCCCGCGCGCCGACTCCGACATCAGCCGCAGCTTGTCTTCCCCGGGAATCGAGGTGGGGTGAACCTGAATGAACTCGCCGTTCGCGTAATAGCAGCCCTGCTGGTACAGCGCCGACTGGGCCGACCCGGTACACACGACGGAATTGGTCGACTTCCCGAAGATGGCTCCGATGCCGCCAGTCGCAATGATGATCGCGTCAGCCGGAAACGTGCGAACTTCCATCGAGCGCAGGTCCATCGCGCAGATGCCGCGGCACACGCGATTGCCATCGAGCACTGCCGACAAGAATTCCCAGTGCTCGTACTTTTTCACCTTGCCTTCGGACTCGTATCGCCGAACTTGTTCGTCCAACGCGTAAAGCAACTGCTGGCCGGTAGTGGCGCCGGCAAACGCGGTGCGGTTGTATAACGTGCCGCCGAAGCGGCGAAAGTCGAGCAATCCTTCCGGGGTGCGATTGAAGGGCACGCCCATGCGGTCGAGCAGATCAATGATGCCGGGCGCGGCCTCGCACATGTCCTTCACCGGAGGCTGGTTTGCCAGGAAATCTCCACCATAGACGGTGTCGTCAAAATGCTGCCAGGTGGAATCGCCTTCGCCCTTCAAATTCTTGGCCGCATTGATGCCGCCCTGCGCGCACACGGAATGCGACCGCTTCACGGGAACAATCGAAAACAGGTCAACGTGCCCGCCCATTTCCGCGATCTTGATGACCGCGGCCAATCCCGCCAGCCCACCGCCCACGACAATGATCTTGGGAGCTGCCATGTTATTGCACCCCCTTGGTCTGGGATGCCGCGGGCTGCGTCACGGCAACGTTGCCGTTTTGACCGCCCGCATCCTGAAAGCGGGCGCGGAACGTGTACAGGCTGGCCAGTCCCACCACGCTCAGCAGCAGGACAAATGCCAGGCACAAATTGAGCAACCGCTTCTGCGCCCGGTCTCCGCTCACGATGCCCCACTTCGCGCAGAACAGCCAAATCCCGTAAGCGAAATGCCACGAGGCCGCCAGCAACCCGATCACGTAGAACGCCATCAGCCAGGGATTCTGAACTTCCAGTTGCACCTTGGTGAACGAGTATGCGGGGTTGTCATGCAGGTCGGTCCCCGTGAAGCGCATGGTGTACGTATGCCAGACGATGTAGATGAAGGCAATCCCGCCGGTCCAGCGCTGCAGCGTGTACATCCAGTTGCCCGCCCACGGATAGGCCGCGGTATTCGCGTCTCCGCGATACCAGATGTAAAAGCCGTATAACCCGTGATAGGCGATGGGCAGCCAGATGCCAAAAAGTTCAAGGAAGAACACCAGCGGCAGGTTCGCCAGAAAGCTGACTTGGCGCGCATAGGCGGCGGGGCCGCTGATCGCCGTGGAGTTGGAGATCAGAATATGTTCGAACAGGAATGCCCCGATCGGAATGATCCCCGTCAGAGAGTGCAATCGCCGCAAGAAAAACGATGTTCCCTGACCGGCACGCAAGGGAGCCACGCCCTGCGTGACATACTTCGATACCCCGGGAGCAGAAGAACTGGCTGACGCCACGGAAGCTCCTTATAAGTTCGGCTATGAGAAAAGAACCTTGTATTATCTGGTGCCGTAAGAAGCGAAGTCAAGGAAACCGGGGCAAGCTTCGGCGTTCAATTTCAAACATCGCGATGCATTCTCAGCGCTCTTTGCGGCGTTCTCCGCGCAGGCTCGGCCTATAACGTTTGCAGCGCGTCCCGAAGTTGACCAAATGATTCCACAATCAGATCAGCGCCCGCAGCAGACAAGGACCTGGCATCGAATGTCGTGGTGATCGCCACCGTGAAAGAGCCCGCCGCCTTCGCCGCCTGAACTCCTGCCAGCGAATCTTCGATGATCCAGCAATCCGCCGCGGCCAGCCCCAGATCGCGCATCGCAACCTGAAAGATTTCCGGGTCGGGCTTGGGATGCTGAAACCGGGCGGTATCCACGACGGTTTCGAAGCTGCCCGCGATTCCGAGCATCTGCAAAGCCGCAGCCCGATTTCGCGGCGTCGCGGAGGTCGCCAGGGCGACGCGGTAACCAGCCGAGGCCCACCGCACAAAATCCGCCGCGCCCGGAATCGGCTGCAGTTCATGTTCGATCTTCTCGAACCACTGGTGCTTGCGATGCAGCACTTCGGCGATCTCCTCCACCGATTTGCCGGCGAGCACTTCGTCAAACATCGTCGCGTCCGGACGCCCCTTGTAGTTGTCGTAAGTCGATGCCGGAAATTCAATTCCAAAGTCCCGGAACGCCATTTCTTTGGCGCGTTTGTGCAGAGGCTCGGAGTCCACCAGCACTCCGTCCATATCGAAGATCAGCGCCTGGGGAGATTTTCGTGAGGATTCCACAGGACTCTTAGATGAGATTGCCGGCAAATTGTTTCTCGCACCAATCGAGGAACTGCCGGAACGCCGCGCCACGGTGGCTGTAATTCGCCTTTTCCTCCGCGCTCAACTCGGCAAATGTCTTCTGAATCTGGGGAAAATAAAATAGGGGATCGTATCCGAAGCCGTTGCTCCCGCGCGCAGCATCAAGAATGATTCCCTCGGCCACGCCTCGGAATGTTGCCAGCGTTTTTCCATCGCGCGCCGCTGCCAGCACGCACACGAACCGACCGGTGCGGTTCTGCCAAGGAACCTTCCTCAGCTCCCGCAGCACTCGCGCATTGTTCGCCTCGTCGTCGGTATTCTCGTCTGCCAGGTGAGGCTGGTCGGCGGCGTAACGCGCCGAATGCACTCCCGGCGCTCCGTTGAGCGCGTCCACTTCCAGGCCGGAATCGTCGGCCAGCACTATCTCTCCCGGGGCGTGCAGGCTGTATTGTTCTGCCTTCTTGCGCGCGTTCTCCTCGAAGGTCAGTCCATCTTCGATAACAGGGGGCAGCGAGGCGAAGTTCGGAATCCCGGCAATCTGAATCCCATGCGGCCGCGCCGCCCCGGCAAAGTCCCGCAACTTCCCCGGATTCGAAGTCGCAATCAGGATCTTTTGCATAGGTCAGACCTCAGACTTTAGACTTCGATGGCCGAGGTCGGAGGGCCGAGGTTGCCCTGAGGTGAGTAAAAACTTAGCCAGAATCCAAAGCGCTGTCAGGATAGAAATCCACCCACCCGTTGTGCGATCCCACGTCCGCACAAAGTTAATCTGCACCCGGTTCGCGCCCGCCTCGACCGGAACCAGCATCTGCCCTGATCCCGCCCCCGCCGCGGTTTTTACGACCCGGTCGTTGACCTGCACTTGCCACGCAGGATAAGGAAACAGCCGGAGTGCTAGTTGATCCGGAGCCGACATCTCCGCGGTGAACAGTTTCAATTCCGCATCCCATCGCAGCACGTGAATGGAACCGCTTGCCGGACCTTCCACCGTAACCTTGCGCGCGCTTTTGTCGATTAAGCTGGGATCGGCGCCCGACGGTGTGTATTCGTCCGTGCCCTCGTACCCCGCACCACTCTCGATGTTGTCCTGCATCTCGCGTAAATCACCCGCGTTGTCCCACCACGGCGCCTGCTCGCGCTGCCAAACCGCGAGAATGACCAGAAGTGACAACCCGCAAACCGCGCCGCGCCACCACCAACTCCGCACGCCGGCTGCTACAAAGATCGTGAAAATTGCGCTAAGACAGAGCAGCCAGCGCCACGGAAACTGCATGAACTGCATTTTCGGAAGTATGTTCCACAGCAGTAACGAAATTGGAAACAGCAGCACGCTGCAGGCAATCGCCCAGATGGCGAGAGCACTCCAGAGTCCATCATCCAAACCTCGCCGCACCTTAGTCGCGACGCCCGCCAAAAGGATCACGCCCAATTCCCATACCGCGACCCACGAAATCAGATGGTTGAACGCGTCATGATCAGGATCCGTCGTATGAATAAACAGAAAATTATCCGCCGGTCGCGAGCCCGGGGACACGGCCTCGGCAATATTGATCCACCTCTGTTCGTAGATCGCGGGCAACAGGTAGAAGGCCGACAGGCAGGCTCCAAGCGCGACCGCCCCTGCTCCCAGCAGCAACAGCCGCGGCGACCGCCGCTGCCACCCCAATACTACGATCAGCAGCGCCATCGAATAATGAATCATCACCGCCGCGGGAGCGTTGGTCAGCCACCCGCCCGCCAGAACCAGGGCCAACGGAAGTACAACCTTTTCGCCGTCCGCAGCTTTCAAAACCAGCAACAAAAGCAAAGGCACCAGGCATGCAGCCAACAACTCGGCGAACGAACTTCGCCAATACACGATGATCAGGTGATAGGGGTTCACGGCATAAAGCACCGCAGCGAAAATTGCGTCGCGCCGGTCCAGCCATCGCCGTGCCAGCACGAACATAGAAGCGCCCGCCGCCACCAGAACGATCCAGATGAAGGCGCTGGCAGCGATGGTCCAGGGCAGAATGGCACTGAGCAGCGTGCCCAGGGCCCACGAAGCCGGCGGATAAAAAACAAAGCGCGGCTCGCCATATCCGAAATGCGCCAGCGCCGCCCATTGCGGATAAATAACTCCATGCTTCCATTGCGACAGCACTTCCAACCACGAGTAAAGATGAAACTCGACGTCATGTCCCGACGGCGTGCCAAGAAAAAAGAAAGGAATTTCCACTGCGAACGCCGCAGCGCCAATCGCAATCAGAGGCGCCCACAGCAGGGAACTTTGCCCGGGCCGCGCCGATCGCGGTGAGTAAATGGTAGTGACCTTGCCCAGCGACGTAGCCTCTGCTTTTCAGAAGTCAACCACGCGAATCGCAAACCAGTCTACACATTTAACTCAGAATTCATATTGCTGAAATCATCGCGCAATACAGACTCGCTAGCCTGCACGTAATTGGGGTGGAACAGATGACGAGGAATTGAAGGGCCCGCACCAGAGACGGGGTTCGGGTTCTTCGATTCTTCGGAAGAGCTGATACCACAGGCCGCGTGTGACGAATGAAAAGGAAGTGAGCTAGGCGGAGGCCACGTCTTCGGGATTCCGCTGATGCTCTAGTTCGGCGAGAAAGTCTTCCTGCTCGAGCGAGGCGCCCCGGCGTAAAAGTTCGAGCAACGGATCTTCCAACTCTTCCGGGGATCCGTCCGCTTTTTTTTCCGCGGGTTCGAACTCTGTGACATCGGCGACCAGTGCCCGTGGCGAGATAATCAGCTCTGGCATGGCCTCCGGACTGTTGCGTAAGAAATCGATTACATTTCCGACTTGAGCGCGCTGCTCAGGTGTGCGGGAAGGGAATTCGACTCCCATGCCCACTCCGGGATGCACAACTCGCACCATGCCCTCGGTGTGTACCTCGAGTTCTTTAGTCTTGAGGCATAAGTCAACCAGCGCCCCCTCGGGAAACGGGGCTGGTGTCTGCACATAGCAACCACCCAGACTCAGATCGGTGAGCTTGCAATGGGGCACGGCTTCGCTGTCGGCAGCGCCGTCGGTATTTGCCGCTGCTGCTCTCAGCCAGGTTTTTAGATTGGTCAGGACGTTTTCCGATATATCCAGAAAATGCACGCCGGTTTGCCCGTTGGAATTCGCCCACGCCACTTGACCATGAGCTTCCACTTCGAGGGCGCCGTCAGGCAGCTGAAAATGGAACCCCAACAAGGCCCCTTGGCTCTGCGGCTCGGCGGTCAGCACGTCCATGCCGGTTTCGGAAAGGTCGAGCAAGATGCCATCTACCTTGCGCTCGTCGGGCAGCGTGATCTGCACCGGAGCCTGTACCGGCACGCGAACCGCCCGCCGCCTCTCCCGCGTCAGCAAGGCTGCTGCCGGCCGCAATCCCGCGCTTGCCGCCTCTTCCGAAACTGGCTTGTAGAGCACGAAATGCGCCCCGCCGCTTAGAATCGACCGAACCTTGCCGGTATCGGCGACCAAAGCAATAGTCAGAGGACTACCCAGCTTCTGTGCCTGCTGCAGGACGAGCTCGGCCGTCCGGGAATCGTCAAAATCCACGATGAGGGCATCAAACTTCTGTTGCTGAATCCGCGCCAGTGTGGTCTCTGGATCGCTGGAGCGATCCATCGCAATCTCGAAGCTGGACAAGACTCTGCCCAGTACGTCGGCGGCGGCGTCATCGCTCGATACCAATAGCGCTTGCAGATTCATAACTAAATGGAAACGAAGCGCCGCTGATTATGGCCAGCGAGGCGCCGTGGGACGGGATGCTTTGGGAGCAGCCGAACTGCCCGAGCCCGCGCCCGCTTTGGCTGCCATGGAGTCTCCTTGGCCGACTGCCTCGTCGACTTCCGCCAGAACGACGTTATCTTCTTCGTCGCTCTCCGCCAGCAATGGAGCTACTTCGCGCAGCTTTTCGGCGGCCTGCTGGAGCATCTCGATCTGTTTGCCAAGCTGGGCGTATTTGGCCTGCTTTTGCCGCAGGACTTCATGGATATCCTTCATACATCCCCCTGTTGGCAATGTAAGGAGCGCCTGGTCGCGGGGTCAACGGTAATCCCCGATAGCCCATTACCGGGGTAATGGCCCCGCGACTGCTTCGAATCAATGAAAAAGGCCAATAAAAAGCCCCGCTTTAGGCGGGGCTCATACTCAGGAGCGGATTTTCGATTTATGCCTTGAGCTTGCGTCTCAGCGCCCCGGCCAGACCGACCAAGCCGGTTCCCAGCAGCGTCAGGCTGCCCGGTTCCGGTACCAGGACGTTGGTGTCTCCACTGGAGATGCTGGTCGACCCGCTGAAGAAGCCCTTGCCCGTATTGATGGTCAGCTGCACGGTCGCGCCTTGCGCCATCGAGCCGTTGTACCACGTTCCGGTGAGCGACCCGGTCAGAGTGTAGTTATGCGTGCCGTTGGCCAGGGTTACCAGCGTCCAAGTCACGGGGCCCGAGAAGGTGCCCGTGAAGATTGCCCCGCTGGGAAGCCCGGAGGTGCCATTGCCGGTGATCATAAACGTTCCGCCGGCGGCGAAGGTGCCGCCCATCTGCAGGCTGCCGCTTGTCAGCGCGCCGGTCGAGAAGGTGACACTGC
This sequence comes from Candidatus Sulfotelmatobacter sp., assembly GCA_035949755.1. GTDB lineage: Bacteria > Acidobacteriota > Terriglobia > Terriglobales > Acidobacteriaceae > Sulfotelmatobacter. The sequence continues at coordinate 660 of DASYYT010000066.1, read as the reverse complement.
CCAAATCGTTCCCGGTTACCAAACCCAGACCGCCAAAGCCGTTCACTGCGATCAGGGTCGAGCCGCTCAGGCTCAGGCCCGAGTTGGAACCAGAAAGTGTGCCGCCGCTGTTCGTGAAATCCACGGAGCTACTGGCAAATGCCGTCAGCGGTAATGCCAGCGCCAGCAAAGCCATCAATAGGGTGCGCTTCATAAATCTTCCTCCTGAATATCCAAAATTGCGATTTCGTTCTTCCAGCGGTTGCAAAGCTCTTGCGGGGGACACTTTAGTCCTCGGCAGTGGTCCTTAGTGCACTCAGAGTGCCAAAATGGAACGTAGACTAATTACTTGAAAACACAGCTGATGCCGGCCTCGGGCAGGGTTTAGGGGCTCTCCTGAGTGCAAACTGCTGCACACTTGCAACATCGTTTTGCGTGGGTCCCCGGGGGTTTATGAACCGATAAACGTGCTACTCCGTTACTCCCTATGAATTTCGGGAAGGGGCGAGCAAAGCACAATCAGTCGGCTCAGGACTGTCTTACCCGCTCAAGGAAGGAAGTTTCGCAGCCGAGCCCCACAGGAAAATGGCTCCAACGAGAATGCTGTATGCAGAAGTCACCAGGGTCAGCGCCCGTAGCGCGTTCGGACGTGCAAGCGTCGCAGAGAATAGCCCGGCGGCC
>DASYYT010000065.1:0-41590 GCA_035949755.1 Candidatus Sulfotelmatobacter sp. | reverse complement strand
TGCCGTCTTCTGCAGCATCGCCGATACGGAACAATATTTTTCCTTCGACAGCCGCACGGCGTCTTCCATTGCTTTATGCGAGACCTTTCCTGCGACGCGGTAGTTCAGCTTGATCTCGGTGTAAACCGCGGGGTAACCCTGGGCCCGCTCGCCCTCGGCGCTGACTTCCAGAGCCGTGAAGGGCTCGCGTTTCTTGCGGAGAATGCCGACCACATCGGACGCGGTGCAGCCGCACAAAGCGATCAGCACCAGTTCCATTGGCGTGTTGGCCGTTTTCTCTTTAGCGGTATCCATCACGATGGCGTGTCGCGAAGTGGCTTCGGCTATGTAGCGTTCGTTGTCGGTCCAGATGGCCTTGGCGGTGATCATGAAACCTTCCTGGGGGAAATTGTTGAATTTTGATTGTTGATTGGTGAATGAGAACCTTTCTCGGCCGTGGTTCTCGACGCGTTGAAAATCGCTACTAGTTGGTTTGCTTCGGACAGCTTGGCGAGGAACTCTGGGCGTGAGCGAGCACGGCATACGGCGCGACAGTTTGCCGCCTCTGAAGTCCCGGATCGCAGCAGCTTATTCCCGATCATTCGTCCTTCAGCGCCCGGCGGCGATGAGCGGATCACCTTCATTCCCCGCAACGCGAACTTCCTGGTTCGATCCTTCAGGTCTGTAGCCGGATGCTCCATGGTTTTATTCAACAATCAACAATCAACAATTCGTTGTTCCTGTCTGTGACAAATGTCAAATCGGCTATCTCCGGTTATCGGTGGTGGGCTCAGGATGAATTAGAACACGGAAGAGTTCGGGGGCGTCCTGCTTGAAGCGGATTTCCAATTCGGTTTGGATTTCGTGCACGCGAGCCAGGGATAAGTCGTCCGACAGTGTGCAGTGGCACGACAGATACAAGTGGCCGCGCACGCGCTTGAAAATGAAGTCGTGGACGTCGACGATCTCGGGAAACTGCGCGGCCACGGTTCTGAGCCGATGCTCGAGTTCGGCGTCGCCGACCAACTCTTCCGGGTTTTCAATGGTGGCGGGCTCGCTCTCGATGTGGGTCAGAATGTCGTGAATCTCAGGCACATCGCGGCGCATATCAGCCTCGAGTTCAGTGACCTGGTCGTGGGCGTCTTTGAGGCTCATGCGCTCGTCGAGTTCGATGTGCTGCTCGACGTGAACCTGGCCGCGGACTTGCTGCACGCTGATGTCGTGCACGTTGAGGTTTTTATGGGTTGCCACCGCGCGGATACGGTCGAAAATGTTTTCCGAACGCTGCGCGCGAGGGAGCGGCTGCACCGTGACATCGGCATCGGGCAGGATGCGGCGCACCGATTCGGTAACCGCGGTGACGAGTTGCCCGGAGCGCTGGAAGGTCACGCTGCGGGCAAGCCCAACCGCGAGGTCGGCGAAGTAGCGGTTGCCGGCCCGGCGGATGCGCACGCGATCGACCTCAAGAACGCCGTCCACCCGGGAAACTGCGTCGTAAATCTTGGAGCGCACTCCGGGCGGAGCGGCGTCGAGCAGAGCATCAATGGTGCGGCGGGCGAGGCGCCAGCTAACCGAAACCACCACGCCGGCCACGAACAGGGCCGCGACCGGGTCGGAATCGCTCAGCCAATTTATATGATAAGTACGTCCCGCCAGCACCAGGGCGAGCCCGAGCACGACCACGCCGGCCGACCAGATATCGGTGGAAAAATGCAGGGCGTCAGCCTCCAGCGCCTGGCTGTCATACTTGTTGGCAATACGGCCGAGCACGCGGGAGCGCCACCAGTCCAGGCCCATGGAAAAAATCATTACCGCGAAGGCCGCGAGGGAGGGCTCGATTTCAATGTGGCGGAAGAACAGCCGCAGTATGGCTTCGTAGATGATCCAGGCGCAGGTCAACAGCAGCAAACCGGTTTCGACGAAGGCGGAAAAATTCTCGACCTTGCCATGTCCGTACTGGTGATCGGCGTCGGCGGGCTTGTCGGAGACGCGAACGGAAAAAAATGTGAGGACGGAAGCGATCAGGTCGAGGCCGGAGTGGGCAGCCTCGGAAAGAATCCCAAGGCTTCCGGTAGAAATCCCAACGGCAATCTTCAGCCCGGTGATCAGCACGGCGGCGAGAACGGAATTTCCCGCGGCCGCGCGTTTTTCGGCGCGCATCAACTCCGCGGACGGAACGGCAGGGCTCCCCGACATGGAGGGATTATCGCCGCTCGGGGCGAAATGCGGCAAACAAAAGCACGAGGGCTGGGAGATGGGAATTGTTGATTGATCATTGTTGGTTTGAGAACCCCGAGGGATCGAATAGGGTTTCTCAGTTGTCAATCATCCATCTTCAACCATCAATCTTCAGTCTTCAATTCCCGCACGCCCGTGATTGCAATCACTCGTGGCGGCGCCCATACGGCAATTGCCCTCGATTGTGCTAGGATTTCCTGCTTGGAAAGTTTCCATTTCTGATGGACCAATCGTGGAGGATGAGAATGATTCGCAAGAATTGGCTGCTGTGTGTTTTGCTGGGGACGCTGGCTTGGGGACAAGCCGCGCCGAACGCGCCGGCGCCATCACAACCGGCCCAGGCTCCGGCGGAACAGGAAGGCAAACCCCAGCCACCGACACCAGCGCCCGGAACGCCAGCGCCGACTCCCGCAGCGCCGGAGGATAGATCGGCATCGGTGCCAGCCAATGCCCCGGTCCTGACAATCGAGGGAGTGTGCCCGGGCGAGGCCAAGACAACGGCAGCGTCGGGGAAAGCGACCGCAGGAACGAAAGCCGGGGCGGCAAAAACTGCTTCGGCCGGATGCAAGACTGTCATCACCAAGGCGCAATTTGAAAAGCTGGCCGAGAGCCTGGTTCCGAATGTCACTCCGCAAGTGAAAAAACAGTTAGCCGGGCTGCTGCCGCGGCTGATGGCGATGTCGGAAGATGCCAAGAAGCAGGGGTTGGACAAGACCTCCGAATATAACGAGCGGGTCAAGTTTGTGAAGATGCAGGTTCTGAGCCAGGCCTTGCAGCAGCAGATTCAAAAAAAGGCTGCGGATATTCCACAGCCGGAACTTGAGCAGTATTACAAAGAGCATCCCGATACGTTCGAGCAGTACAATATCGACCGGATTTTTGTCCCGCGCACCAAGCAAATCGAGCCGGAAGCCAAATCGGAAGAGGACAAGAACGAGAAGCTGACGGACGAACAGCAGAAGGCGAAGGAAGCGGAGGAAAAGGCGAAAGCGGAAGAAGGCGAACAGGCGATGAGCAAGCTGGCCGAACAACTGCGGACTCGCGCAGCGGCCGGCGAGGACTTCGCCAAGCTGCAGAAGGAAGCATTCGAAGCGGCGGGGATGAAGATCGAGTCGCCGACGGTGAACTTGCCGAACGTGCGCCGCACGGGATTGCCTCCGGGCCACGCCGCCGTATTCGACGTGAAGCCGGGCGAGGTCTCGCAGGTGATCAGCGATTCAGGCGGTCACTACATTTACAAAGTGATCAGCAAGAGCGAGTTGCCGTTTGAGCAGGTCAAGAATGAGATTCACAGCAAAATGCAGAACGACCGCATGCGCGACATGATGGAAAAAGTGAATAACTCGTTCAAAGTGGAATCGAACGAAGCGTACTTCGGCCCCGGCGGCATGGGGGCAATGCCGCCGCCGCCGCATATGCCGCGTCCCAGGCCGGGTGCGCCGGCGGGGGGTTATCCGCAAAACCAGGCTCCGGCGCAACCTCCGGCTGCCAAACCGAACTGATGGCCAAACCAGTCGTGGTCGTAACGGGCATTTCGGGCAACCTGGGCTCCAGGCTCTTGCCGCTGCTGGGGAGTTTTTCTGTGATCGGGGTGGACGTGAGCCCACCCCGCAGCGGCGGCGAGCTGCAATTTGAAAGCCTCGACCTGGGGCAGGAATCCTCCACGCGAACTCTATTCGAACTGCTGCGCGATACGCGCCCTTTCGCCGTGGTGCATCTTGCGTTCGTCATCGACCCCGTGCGCACTGGCGTGCTCGATGTCGACCGCATGTGGCAGATCAATGTGGCGGGCACGGCGCGCATCATGGAGGCCGTCACCGAGGTGAACCGCAGCGCCGAGGATGGCATCAAGCAATTTATTTTTCCCAGCAGCGTTTCGGCGTACGGGCCCGATCTCTCCGCGCCCGCCACCGAGGATTCGGCCCTGGAGGCGCACACGCTGCCGTACGCGGTGCACAAAAAGGAATCCGACGAAGTAGTGCAGCAGCGCTGCACATCGTTACGCGGCTGCAGCGTCTACATTCTACGGCCGCACATTTTCGCCGGGGCGAGCGTCGAGAATTACCTGATGGGCGCCTTCCGGGGCACGCCGAATGGAAAGAGCGAGCGGGCAAAAAAGATGCGCGAGCGGGGCACGCGCCTGCCCTGCATGCTGCCCCGCGGGCAGAAATACCTGGATAACAAAATTCAATTCATTCACGTCGATGATATGGCGCGGCTGCTGCAGCACATCCTGCAGCGCGAGCCGGAAGCTCAGCGCCTGACGGTGTTGAACGTAGCCGGACGAGGCGAGCCGCTGACCTTCGCAAAATGCATCGAGATGGCGCAGGCAAAGCTGCTGCGGGTTCCCGGCAAGTGGACGATGCGGCAGATATTGTCGTTTTTGTGGAAGCAGCAGATCTCCGCCATTCCGCCCCAGGCGGTCCCCTACATGACGGGCGAATACATCATGAATACTGACAAGCTGCGGCGCTTTTTGGGTCCGGAGTACGAGCACGTGATCCGCTACACAATCAGGGATGCGTTTGCGGACAGCTTCCGGCCCACAGTGGCTACTTAGAATTGCCGCAAGCTGGTTTACTTCTTTCCTCGATACAGCCCCGCGATTCCGAAGGTGTAAGGCGTCCAGGTGGCTTCCGCAAAGCCGGCATTTTTCATCCGCTGCAACATCTCGCCAGGCGCGGGAAAACGCTCGACTGAAGCGGGAAGATAGGCGTATGGACCTCGAACCCCGGAAATGAGTGTGCCCACGCGGGGCAGCACCTGCTTGAAATAAATGCGGTAAAGAGAACCCATAATTCCCTCGGGCTCGCCGAAATCGAGGATGCCGCACTCGCCGCCGGGCCGGAGCACCCGCGCGATCTCGCGCAATCCAGCGTCGTAGTCGGCGAGATTGCGGAAGCCGAACGCACTGGTCGCGAGATCGAAATGGCCGCCGGGGAATGGGAGGTTGAGGGCGTCCGCCTCGACCCACTCCGGGGCGCTCTTCCCCGAAGATTTAATCCTGGCGCGCTGCAGCATGGCATGGGAGAAATCCGCGCCGACAATGGTGCATTTCGACCTCCCTGCCTGACGGCGAAGGGCGAAGGTCATGTCCCCGGTGCCGCAGCAGAGATCGAGAATGCGCGCATCGGGACGGGAGAGGATGTGGCGGAACGCGCGTGCGGTCCGCCGCCACCAGATGCGGTCCACATTGAAGGATAAGACGTGGTTCAGCAGATCGTAGCGCGGCGCGATCGAAGTAAACATCTGGCGCACCGCGTGCGCCGCGGAATCTTTATCGGTCATCCCTTCCGGGGCAGCGCCGACTACGGTAGGTTTGCTCTCAGGCACGTTGGATGCGGGATTAATGCCGTTTCTTCTTTGCGCTTTTCAGTTGCTTGACGATGCATTCCACTTGCAGAAGGTGATTGGTGTCGTGGCCGGCAAACATGCGCACCAGGTGCGTAATCGTTTCCTTGCCGCGCTCCAGGTGCATGCCGTGGTTATCCCAGGTTTCGGGCGAAATTTCTTTCAGCATGGCCAGATTGTTTTCGCGGAGGATGCGGAAGGTGTCGAGCGAGCGTTTGGGATCGCGGGCGCGATAGTTGAAGGCCGCGGCCCAGGCGTCCTGATCGAAGGGCTGAATCGTAATCCCGTTCTCGCCGATGACCGAGCGCATGCGCCAACTGCCGACAATCTCGGTGTCGGCGAGATGCGCGATCACTTCGGCAATCGACCACTTGGCGGGCTGGGGGCGCCATTTCAGCTGCGCCGGAGCCAGCCCGTGAATGAGCTTCTTCAGCTTGGACGCCGTGGCGCGCTGAACCTTGATTGGGTCCTGACCCTGGACGTAGCCGAGGATGCGCGAAATGTATTGTTGGGCGGTTTCCGGCATAGTTGTGACCTCTATTTTTCCCAAACCCAGCCGCCGCGGGAGAGGCGGCGAATCTCATCCACCGCATGAATGACAGCGCTCTGGGGCACGTCGCTGGCGATTTCGACCTTGCCAATTTCCCGCGGCAGAACGAAGTGAACCACGCCATTCTGCGTTTTCTTATCGGACTGGAGCCGGGCCAGGATTTTGCGCGAACTCACATTCACCTCGGGCAGTTTCGCTAAGCTCAACACAGCATCGGCGATGCGCCCAGCCACGACGCTGTCGGTGCGGCCGACGCCGAGAGCGATATTGGTGGCGGCAATCATTCCCCAAGCCACCGCTTCTCCGTGCAACAGGCCGCGGTAATTGGTCTCGGCTTCCAGCGCGTGGCCAATGGTATGGCCAAGGTTCAGGACGCGGCGCAGGCCGCCTTCCTGTTCGTCGGCGGAGACCACTTCCGCCTTGAGCTTTACCGACTGGGTGATCAGCCATTCCAGTTCGTCAGGATCGCGCTTGAGGATGCGGGCACGATTCTGCTCGAAACGGAGGAAGAGCTCGATATTTCCAATGACCCCGCATTTGAGTGCCTCATAAAGCCCGGAGCGGAATTCACGGTCAGGAAGCGTCTTCAACACGGTGGGATCGATCAGCACCACGCGCGGATGGTGGAAGGTGCCCAGCAGGTTCTTTCCGGCCACAAGGTTTACGCCAGTCTTACCGCCGATGGAAGCGTCCACCTGGGCCAGCACCGTGGTCGGAATCTGGACAAAAGCGACACCCCGCATGTAGAGCGAGGCCAGCAGGCCGCTCAGGTCGCCGACCACACCGCCGCCGAGCGAGATGATGACGGCCTTGCGGTCGGCACCGAGGCGCGCCAGTTTTTCAGCCAGAGCTTCGACGGTTGCCAGGCGCTTTGCGGGCTCACCGTCGGGCATGAGAATCACCTGCGGAGAGAAGCCGGCGGCCTTCAGAGAGGAAACCAGTTTTGCGCCCCAGCGCTTGCGCACCGGGGGAACCGTGATCACAAAAAGGCGGCTGGCCTGGGGCAGCAGATCGCCCAAAACCGACCCCGACCGGGCGAGCAGGCCGTTCTCGATCCACGCCTGGTAGGGACCGGAGGGCACATGGATGGTCGCTTGCGGCATTGCGCTCCCATCATAACGTAAAGGTTCGAATGACCGCGTGAACCCGGGTGGTGTACTATCTTTGCGGTTTATGAAAGGTCTTCCAGCCGAGACCGATTTTGTAGTGCTTGGTCCGAGCGTTGCCGGCCTGCGTGCGGCGATCGAACTGGCCGGGGCGGGACGTGTGCTCCTGCTAAGTAAGAAGGAATTCCCTGATTACAAGACGCAGGATCCGAAGAGCGAGGCCGCCTGGCTGAGCGACGAAGATGAGGTCAGCCTGCACCTGCAGGACACGCTGGACGCGGGCGACGGCCTGTGCAACGTGGCCGCGGTCAAGATGCTGCTGGAGGAAGCCCCGGAGCGCATTGACGAGCTGATCGCATGGGGCAAGCACCACGGAACCAGGCTGACTTTCGGGCTGGAAAACACTCACAGCAAAGCCCGCCTGCTGCACGCGCAGGGAGAATCAGCCGGCCGGGAAATCTTGCGCGCAGTGTGGGAGAAGGCACAATCGCTGAAGCACATCTCGATTTGTCCGTTCACGTTTGTGACCGGGATTGTGACCGAAGACGGCCGAGTGCGGGCCGTTACCGTTCTCGACCAGTATGGAGTGCCGCAGGAGATCGCCTGTTCCGGGGTGCTGCTGGCGACGGGCGGGTTCGGGCAAATCTACCGCAATACGACAAACCCGGAATGGGCAACGGCGGATGGCGTGGCGCTGGCGGTGCGCGCCGGCGCGGAAGCCAGCGACATGGAGTTCGTGCAATTCCATCCCACCGCGCTTTATATGAAGAAGGTTCCACGCTTTCTGCTATCGGAAAAACTGCGGGCCGAAGGCGCTTATTTGCGAAACGTTGAATTGGACCGCTTCATGGCGAAGTATCACCCATTGGCGGAGCGCGCTCCGCAAAATCTGGTGGTGCGAGCGATTGTGCACGAGATGGAAGTGAGCCGAGCCAAGGACCCGTTCGTCTATCTCGACCTGACGCATCTGAAGGCGTCGGCGGTGCAGAGGCATTTTCCGCGAATTTACTCGGCGTTTATGGCGCACAACATTGACATTACCGAAGACGTCATTCCGGTGCGCCCGGCGGCGCATTACTGCGTGGGCGGAGTGCGCACCGATCTGGAGGGCAAGACCAACGTCGCGGGACTGTTCGCGGCGGGCGAAGTGGCCGCCACAGGCGTCCACGGAGCCAACCGGCTACCGAGCAATGGCGTTCTGGAAGGATTGGTATTCGGAGCGCGTGCGGGAACAGCGATGCGCGAGGTGGAGAAAGCGGCGCCCAAAGGCGTTGCGCAGCAACAGGCTGCGTATTCGAACGGTCCCGTGGACGCAGGAGCGGAGGAATTAATCGGCCAGATTCAAGACTTGATGTGGAACGAGGCCGGCATCGTGCGTACGCGCATGGGAATGCAGAAGGCGATCAAGACTCTGGAAGAGATGGCGCCCAAGCTGGCGCAGCCGAAAACGCGACGGCGGCACGAAGCAGCCAACCTGCATATGACGGCATTGCTGGTGGCGAAATCGGCGGTGGCTCGCGAGGAGAGCCGCGGCTCGCATTACCGGATGGACAATCCGGACCACGACGATAAGAAGTTCCTGAAGCACTCGGTGGTGAAGGGCGGAACTGTCAGGTTTGTATGAACGGAAATTTTTGATGGTTGATGGTTGATTGAAAATGCTTGACGGCGGGGCGCTTTGTACAACGACCATCATCCATTGCTTTTCTTCGGGAACGCCAGCGACGTGAGAATCGAAATCAGCAGCACTCCCGCCACCACCGCCAGAGTGACATGAATCGGGACTTTGAAATAGTCGGATCCCACCATCTTCACACCCACCAAAATCAGCACAACGGCCAGCCCATAGTGCAGGAAACGGAATATCTTCATCAGCCCCGAAACCGCGAAGTACATGGAGCGTAGCCCGAGAATCGCGAAGACGTTGGAGGTATACACGATAAAGGCATTCAGGGTAATCGCGAGGACGGCGGGAATGGAATCGACGGCAAACAGAACATCGGTCGTTTCAATGACCAGCAGCACGATCAGCAAAGGGGTGGCGTAAAGGCGCGCGTTGTCTTGAGGATTGCGAATAAAGAAGCGGCCATCGTGGAAGCCGGGGGTCACCGGCATCCAGTGGCGGAAGGCTTTCACAACGGGGTTGGCTGCGGGATCGATCTGGTGCTCGCCCATCACGCAGACGCGAATGCCGCTGTAGATGAGCAGGGCTCCGAAAATGTAGAGGATCCAGTGGAACCGGTGGATGAGTCCCACACCCGCGCCGATAAAAATCCCGCGCAGCACCAGCGCGCCGAGGATTCCCCAGAACAATACGCGATGCTGCTGCTCGTCGGGAACGGCGAAGTAGTTGAAGATCACGAGAAAAACGAAGAGATTGTCGACGCTCAGCGACAATTCGAGAACGTAGCCGGTAACAAATTCGAGACCGCTCTGGCGTCCCTGCCAGAAATAGAGGACAGCGGCAAAAGCGGCGGCCATGGCGACATACATCGCGCTCCAGCCCAGGGCTTCGCGAAAGCCCACCACGTGCCCGGGCCGGTGGAAGACGCGCAAGTCCACCACCAGCATGCCCAGCGCGAAGACGTTGAAGAGAATCCAGAAATAGAGCAAGGCGAACCCGCGGCATTAAGCAATGATGGTTGATTTCAGATTTTTGATTGTTGATTGAAAAACCCATGAGCCCGCGCGGTCTTTCCAATCATCAAGCTGAAATCAATCTAAGACTATTTTTGCCGACCCCGCTTGCCGCTGACCCAATCGTCCCAGATGCCGTCGGCTTTCAACATGTCTACGCTGTTGGTGTCGCGCATGGTCTGCTCGATCTGATCATGGGTCAGGCGCGGGCCAATCTTCTGGGGCAGATCTGCCAGTTCCAGGCTGAGCAGGGCGGCCTCGGCAACGTGCTTCTTCAATAGCGCGAAGTCCACCTTGTCGTAGGTATCGGAAACGGCATGATAGTTCTCGAGGTAGTTCGCCTCTTCCTGTTCGGCGACGAAGGTAGGCACGCCTTCCAGCATGAAGTCGAAGTGGTCGGTGCCCCATTCCATCTCGGTGAGGATGTCGTTCACCCCGAACTGTGCCAGGGGTGCGATCAAATTTTTCGCGGTGCCCACGATGTCGCTGCGCCCACCGACGGAAAATCCGGTCGTTTTACCCGTGCCCGAATCGTAAACGATCACTCCGGCCGCCTTGTCGAGTTCGGCGCGATGATTCAAGGCGTAGGAGCGGGAGCCCAGCAGGCCCTGCTCTTCGCCGGAAAACAGAATGAAGCGGATGGTGCGACGTGGAACAAAACCGGAGGCCTTGATGGCGCGCAGCGAGTCGATGACGAGGGCGGCGTTGCAGCCGTTGTCGAGGGCGCCGGTGCCGAGTTCCCAGGAATCCAGATGCGCGCCGAGGATGACGAATTCATCGGCCTTGTCGCTGCCTTTAATTTCGCCGATTACGTTGGCGGTCTTGATGGAACCGCTGATCTGATTGGGGATGGAAAGATCCGCCCAAACCAGCTGTCCAGCGGCCAGTAGACGGGCCATGCGCTCGCCGTCTTCCCGCGCCACGATGACCATGGGCAAGCGATCGATCTCTCCCGCGCCGGAGTTGGTATGGCGGTAAAGAATGTCGTGCTCGCGCGTAGCCATGAAAGCAATTGCCCTGGCCTTGGCTTTGACCGCGCGGGTGACGATCGGGGGCGCGTTGGCATATTCGGCGAACAGGTCAGCCCAGGTCTTAAGGACTGTGGTGTGCACCAGAAGAATTTTGCCAGTAACGTCTCCGGCCTTCTGAAAGTCGAGTTCGGCGCCTTCGCCAATATCGACCACGGGTACGTGCTTGACCGGCGCCAGAGCCGGAGCCCACGCGACCGAGACGGCGCGCACGCGGAAAGTCGAGAGCACAGTTCCGCCGCCGACCGTGCCGGGATTTAGTTCGAAGCCGGTGGTGGCGACCATCTGGGTAGGGCCTTCGGCCCATGAGTACGGGATTTCGAAGGCCTCGGTATGGACGTTATCGGCGCCGGCTGCAGTCATCGCCTGCACACCCCACTGGATCGCGTGCTGCATGGCCGAGGTTCCGGGAACCCGGCCTCCGATCTCGTCGGTGAGACGGCGAAGATTGTCCTGGAGCGGGGACGGCTTCAGCGCGGTTTGAATCAGTTGATTGGCGTCGTTGTTGTCGGTGGGAGTTGCGGCGAGACAGGAAAAACTGAAAATGCAAACAAAGAACAGGCCCTGAACAGTTCGCATATTGCAGTGCATTAGAAATGAAATTGGGGAAAAGCGCAAAAGCAGGAACCACGAAGTGGCACGAAGGTACACGAAGGAACGCGCTTTGAATCTGATCGCAGTGCATTAGAAATGAAATTGGGGAAAAGCGCAAAAGCAAGGAACCACGAAGGGCACGAAGGTACACGAAGGAAATGCCTTAGCGCTTCGTGCATTTTATTGCGGGGATCACTTTGGGGGGAGCGGTTGCATTTTGTCGAGGATGCGGATGGTCTCCAGCATCACGCTTCCGACGATCTGGAGACTCTTGGGGCTGAGCTTGTCGAGGGTATCCTGCGTGGTGTGCCAAAAGACATCGTTGTAGCCGTAATTGAAGTCGATGAGGTCGGCGCTGGGGACGCCGCGCTTCAGGAAAGGAAGATGGTCGTCGGAAACTTCCAGTTCGCGCCCGAAGAAATGGGACTGGTAACCCAAGCGGGTGGCAGCTTCGAGCACAACGCTTTCCACCCAGGGCGTAGAATTCGCATCGCGTTCAACGTTGAGGTCGGCGTCGCCGATCATGTCAGCCAGCAGAAACGCCTTCACGTTTTTCAGGGTGCCATCGGCTTGCCACTTCTCCGCCAGATGAGTGATGCCATATAGGCTGTCATCTTCGAAGGGCATTTCCTTGGGAAGACCGCCCGATCCGTCGGGCTTCATGGCCTCTTCCGCATCGTCCCACACCAGCCACACGCTGTAGCCGTCACGAGTCTTACCGCGGAGTTGATTCGCCATTTCCAGCAGCAGGCCGCTGGAAGAGGCGCCGTCATTGGCGCCCACGTAAGATGTATTTCTTAAGGGATAATTCGTGTCGTAATGACTGGCGACGACGATGATGCCGTCTTTGGTGCCGGGAAACTTGGCAATGATGTTGTGCACCGGAAATTTGCCCACCGGAGTGTCGGCGGTGAAGGTATCGTCCTCGACCTGGTCGCCCTTAAGGTGCGAGTCGATGTAATCCTCGACCTTCTTGTGATTGGCGCTGCCCAGCGGACGCGGACCGAAGTTCACAATCTCCTTCACGTACTGCATGGCGCGGTCGCCGTCGAAAGTGGGCGGAGGGCCGGTATCGGGCGGGAGGTTTAAGGGCGCGCTCTCGGCCGATGTGGCGGCAGCAGTCGACTGGGGCTGAATCTGCGCCGCGTCCTTAGTGCGATCACATGCGAGCGAAGCCAGCCCACATGCCAGCAGAATCCACGGCAGGGATTTCGATGCCATTATTATGCTTGCTTCTCTTTCTCTCTGCGCGCTTTCCGCTGCTTGGGATGCACCAGCCAGGCGACTCCAATGCTGACGGCGTAGAGCGCGATCATGGGGGCAGCGAAAATGCACATGTTTAAGATGTCAGTGGTCGGGGTCACGATGGCCGCAATGATGAAAATCACCAGGATCGAGTAGCGGAAGTTCTTCCACATGAACCCGGCACTGATGATGCCCATCAGCGATAAAAAGAAGACCAGAATCGGCATCTCGAAAATCAGCCCCATGCCGAGGATGATGCTGAGAAAAAGCGAGGTATATTCCCCGATCGTAATCATGGGCTGAAACTGTTTGCCGAAATTAATCAGGAAATTCAGTGCGGCTGGATAGACGATCTTGTATCCGAAGTAGCCGCCACAGACGAACAGCGTAATCGTCGATACCATGAAGGGCACGACGTACTTTTTTTCTTTGCGATACAGCCCGGGAGAGATGAACATCCACACCTGGTAGAGCACAAAGGGCGAGGTGAGGAACAAACCGGCGAGCGCGGCGATCTTCAAGTAAAGGTTGAAGGGTTCGGTGGGGTTCAGATACACCAGCTTTTCGGCCATGCCGTTGGCTTTGAGAGCGTCCATGATGGGGCGCTGCATGTAGTCGTAGATGCGCTCTACCTTCCACCAGCAGACACAAAAGCCCACGGCAACGGAAATGATCGAATAGATGATGCGGCGGCGAAGTTCTTCGAGGTGGTCGAGGAAACCCATGGTGGGCATGGACTCTTTTTCGTCTTCGCCGCTGGGAGCCTCGGTGGCCAATTCAGGCATGCGATTCCTGCGAACTTGGGGATGTCACGGCATCGGTGGGGTGAACGGCCTCGGTTGCGCCAGCGCTGGGCTCTTTAGCAGCTTCGGAAGCGGCCGCCGAGGGCTCCGGGGTAGAACCAGCGAGGCTTGCGGGCGCCTCCACCGGCGTGGATTCGGCCTCGACCGCATTCCAATTTCGGCTGGTCGTGCCCTGGACGGCGGGCGTCGGGGGCAGGATGGTGGGCTTGTTTTCCACCTCGAGGTGAGCGATTTCCTGCTCGATCTGCGCCTTGAAGTCGTTGGAGGCGCGGCGGAATTCGTTCATGAATTTGCCTACCTGGCGGGCAATCTCCGGCAGTTTCTTGGGCCCAAAGACGATGAGGGCCAGAAAGAACAGGAAGATCGTCTCAGAAAAACTCATGGGCTTCATCATACTGCCCTGAGCGAAAGGCGGCAATTGCTGGAAGTCGTCGCGGACCGATCTGGCATGAGGGCACGGCATCGCCAGGTCGCAGGTGAGCCATCATTTTCCGGCCGCGAGGAAGCTCAGACGCCCTCTGCGGCATCTCATTAGAGGGCTGGTTTGGGGGCGTTACTAATGTGACCATCCCTGCTCGGATCCGTCTAAACCAGTGATATACTGCCTATATTCTGTGCAGTAGCTGGGTGGAAGACAGCCCTCAACGAAGGAAATCTCACGATGCCCCGTAGTTCTCGCCGATCATTCTATCTGGTACTTTTCTTTCTGCTGGCCTGCGGTTTTCTGGGAATTTTGTTTGCCCAGCGATCCGGCCAGCAGTCGTCGATCACCGGCGACAGCGATGTCAAGGACAGCCTCAAGGAATTCACCGAGGTTTATGCGCTGGTCGAGGATAACTATGCCGAGCCCGTGAATCCCGATAAGGCCATCTACAACGGGGCGATCCCGGGCATGCTGCACGCGCTCGATCCGCACTCGAACTTTTTCGACCCCAAGTCGTACGCGCTGATGCGCGAGGACCAGCGCGGCAAGTACTACGGAGTGGGCATGACGGTCGGCCCGCGCAACAACAAAGTGATCGTGATTTATCCCTTCACGGGAACGCCCGCGTACAAGGCCGGCATTCATCCCGGAGACGTGATCATTGCCGTCGACGGCAAGTCGACCGAGAACATGAGCACGACGGATGTAGCCGACATGCTCAAAGGACCCAAGGGAACGACGGTGCACATCAGCATCTCGCGCGAAGGCGTCGAGAAACCGATGGAGTTCACGCTGGTGCGCGATGAGATTCCGCGCTACAGCGTCGACGTGCACTTCCTGATCCGGCCGGGCATCGGCTACATGCACGTGAACGGATTCAACGAGACCACCGAACATGAAGTCTCCGAAGCGCTGGATTCCTTCGGGGATCTGAAAGGGCTGATCCTCGACCTGCGCGGCAATCCCGGCGGATTGCTGAGCGAGGGCGTGGGGGTGGCCGACAAGTTCCTGAAGAAGGGACAGCTGATCGTGTCGCACCATGGGCGCGCCTCGGCTGAAAAGCGCTATGTTGCGCAGCACGGCAACGGCGGCAAGGATTATCCGATTGTTGTACTGGTAAATCGTCTGACCGCGTCGGCGGCCGAGATTGTATCTGGCGCCATTCAGGATCACGATCGCGGCCTGATTGTAGGCGAAGTAACGTTTGGCAAAGGGCTGGTGCAGACCGTCTATCCGCTTTCGGAGAACACGGGCCTGGCGCTGACCACGGCGCACTACTACACGCCCAGCGGACGGCTGATCCAGCGCGACTACAGCAACATTTCGTTGTACGACTACTATTACAACCGCGATAGCGCCGAGACCTCCAACACCGCCAATCGCGAAGTGAAGCTCACCGACAGCGGCCGCACGGTGTACGGTGGAGGCGGTATTACGCCGGACGTAAACATTCCGCCCATCAAGACCAATCATTTCCAGGACACTTTGCTGCAGCACTACGCGTTCTTCAACTTCGCCAAGCGCTACGTGGTCGATCACCATCTCACGAAGAATTTCGAAGTGGACGACGGGGTCATGCAGGCGTTCCGCAAGTCGCTTGACGAGGGCAACATTCCTTACACCCAAGCGGAACTGATGGACAATAACGACTGGATCAAGTCCAACATCAAGTCGGAGATTTTCGTGGATGCGTTCGGGGAGGATGAGGGCATGAAGGTGCGCACGGAGTCCGACCCAGAAGTGCTCAAGGCCCTCGACCTTATGCCGCAGGCAAAGGCACTAGCCGAAAATGCCAAGCGCATCGTGGCCGAACACACCGCGGCCCCCGCATTTAACCGGCAGTAATTCTGGTATCAGGTCTTGGGTCACATCGCCAACAGTATGCCTAAGACCTACCGCCTAAGACGCAATCGGGTAGGGTTGCAGGTTGAAATTCCATAGGCCGCCGTTCATTGACTTCTCCCAGCGGCCATGTGAAAATTCGCAGCAGAGGCGGCTTTTGCGGGGGCAATGGCCAGGGTATCTCGGACGCCAATCTTCCCTTCCCGCGTACACTTCTGAAGTGTCACAAGATGGCTGTATTTCAATATCATTGCACCGGCGCCGCGCGGGTATCGCTGCGACGCAGAGTGAGGCCGGCTTGAGGCCGGCGGTGCTGGCATTGGCGGTGCTTCTGGCGGTGGTGGCCGGGTGGACGGACCTGCGTTCCCGCCGCATTCCCAACTGGCTGACCGTTCCAGCCTTTGTCGTTGGAATAGCGGTTAACACTATTTTGAATGGCCGCGAGGGTTTGAAAGCTTCCCTGCTGGGAGCGTTGCTTGGCTTCGGATTGCTGCTGCCCTTTTATCTGCTGCGCAGCATGGGCGCGGGCGATCTGAAGTTTGTCGTGGCGCTGGGAGCCTTCACCGGTCCGGGCCGCCTGGTGGAGGTGCTCATTGGATCGGTTTTCGTTGCGGGAGCGATGGCATTGATCTTGGTGATCTATAAAGGGCGTCTGCTCGATACTCTGCGCAATATCGGCCACATTCTCGTCTCGCTGGTGACATTCCGCCTGCCCGGTCCGCATGTCACCCTCGATGACCCAAACTCGCTCAAGATTCCCAAGGGAGTCGCACTGGCGCTGACGGTGGTGTTCTACGCCTTCCTGCAGCTTCGGGGAGTTGTGGCATGAAGACCATCGCCTACAAAATGATCTCCCGTCTGGCCTCGGAGACCGCCGGCGCCGAAATCGCCGAAGCGGCCGCAGTGCTGCCCCTGATGTTCATGATCTTGCTGGGAATCTTCTGGTTTGGCCAGGCGTTCAGCATTTACGGGGCCATCACGCGCGCGGCCCAAGAGGGTGCGCGGGCCGGAGCCGCGCCGTATTGCGCGACCTGTACCGGCTCCAATTCGCTGGGACAGTATGGTGCGAACGCCGCCAATGCCGTGCAGAATGCTCTTCTTGCATCGAAGCTGGACCCGACGATGGCACTGCCTCCGACTTCGTCTCCGACCTTCGTCGGCTGCGTTAACCAGTCCACGGTGTATGTCACATGTCCGAATGGCTTGAGTGCTTATTACTGTATCCAGGTCCCCGTCCAACTCTCGAACAACATGTCGGGAGCGGACGGTGTTTGTGGCATTTCCGTTTCATTTCGGTATCCGTTTCAATTCTGGCTGCCCTTTACTTCGCTGAATAAACAGAAAATCTATCTGACGGCAGTGGCTCATGTACGAATGGAGACCCATTGACCCACGTGCCCTACGCCCGACTGGCATCGCTGTGGCGGGAGGAACGAGCTGCACAACTGGTGGAGTTTGCTGTTGCCCTGCCCTTGCTGATGATATTCGTTGTGGGCATTTTTGACTTCAGCAGTGCCTTAACGCTTAAGCTGAAGCTGACGAACCTGGCGAGGGATGCCGCTCGCTCTGCGGCCGCGGATCCGGCGAGTGATCTGCAATCTCCCTCTACCACCGTGCCCGCCTCGGTGATGGACGCATTTCACCTGATCGACAACTACTTCCTTGACAGCAACCTGAACGATTGCGGCATTACCGCGCGCGGGTCCCCCACAAACTTGACCTGGACGTTTACAGCCACAGGGAATGGTTGTCCGAGCGGCGGCCTGAAGATCATCATCAACCGCGGTTATTTCTTCCCACTCAGCGGAGCTGCTGTTGCCTCCGCCAGCTGTACATCGCAAGGTACAGGCAGTCCCACGGTGTTCACCCCAGTGGCTACCTGCGTGAGTATTCAATATGGGTACCCGTGGAGGTTCGGGCGTGTGGCCAGCATCCTCGGGAGGTCGGACACGCTTCCGTCTCAGATCGCGGCGGTCGGAGTCGCTCTCAATGAGAACTGAGAAAGCGTTATGAAGCGACCCTTGATTCGGCGCGCGGCGCAAGTCTGTGCTGGGACGTCCCGCCAGCGCGGGGTAACGATGGTGCTGGTCGCGCTCGCCATGGTGGCCATCATAGCCATGGCTGCTCTGTCCATTGACGTCATTACGCTCTATCTGGCCAAGGAAGAGGCGCAACGGTGCGCCGACATGTCAGCTTTGGCTGCGGCCCGTGTGATCTCGATCTCTGGTATTACAGGTGATCCCAGCAACAGCGGCTCGACCGGCTCGTCCTCCTGGCAGGCCATTTGCGGCGGTTCGACAAGCCCTGCCAGCCAGGCAGCAACGGCCGTGGCTATGCAGGGCGTGGTCGGGGGAACGGCCGCAAATACCGTGACTGTTACCTATTCCGCAGGCGGCACGAGCAACGCGGACTGCTCCAGTTTGTCGTCGGGTGGCGCATTTGGCGTGAACCCGATGGTGACAGTTCGAATCGAGCGCACCAGTCTGCCTAATTTCTTCTCCCGCATCTGGGGTAACGCAGGAACTAACGTCAGCGCAACGGCTACAGCGGAGGCTTTTAATCCGTCCTTTTCGGCCACTCTTGGGAACCAGTCCAGCGGCACAATCATTCCGGTGCAACCGAGTTGTGTCAAACCCTGGATTGTGCCGAACCACGACCCACGGAATCCGGGTCCCCAAAACGGACTCTATTGCGACCAAAGCGGGGCCGGCGGACCCGGCCCCTGTCATACATTTGTGAGCGCTTCTGACGGATCTATTACGCACACGGGAATTTCGTTGAACGGCACTGCCACCGGCGGTGTAATTGGAGAACAATTCTGGCTGGTTCCGGACTGTGTTTATAGCGGATCAACCTGCAGCCTTCGCCCCCCATCGCCGCAAGCGAACATTGCCGCTACCGCCCATATTAAGGCGCCGCAGAATCTCGAGTACCTTCCCGGCCAGACCCTGTCGTCGTCCTTCGCGGTCCCGTCTTGTCCGGGAGGATCCGGTTCTAATTACGAAAAGGCGATCGACGGCTGTGACCAGTCGGCATTTTACCAGTGCGGCGTGCAATGGTCGGCGAGCGCGAATCCTAACCTGGTTGACTTGAGCGAGAATCCAGGAGGCTCGGGAGATACTACGAACGGAGTACAATGCCTGATCAATCAAGCGAATAACAGCGACGTGGGCGCGTCAACCGGCCAAGACTATCTCAACACCAATGGAGGCGCATTCGGAGCTCCCGGCGTCTTCCCCTTCCAGATCCTCGAGGGTAGCAGTAATCCGCTTGTAACCCCGGGACTTGCTAGCGGCAGCCCTATTACCGCGAGCACTTCGATTGTTGCTTTACCTATCTACGATGACAGTGCCGGAGCCATCAACGGAACCGGAACCACACCCGTGACGATCGTAGGTTTCCTACAGGTCTTCATCAATGCGGTCGACCAGTTCGGGAACGTCAATGTCACGGTCCTAAACGTTGCGGGATGCAGCAACGGTGCTGGGACGTACCCCGTTTCCTCCAACGCGGTGACGGGCACTTCCCCGGTTCCGGTACGCTTGATCACGCCGCCGTAGCGACAAAGATATTTTGCCATTCCCGCCAGTCAATTTTTCCTGAGAATCCTTACTGCTGGGGCTGGCCATCATCCTGCTGCTGCTGCACTGGCGGAGGTGCTGGCATTGGGGCGGGGGGCCGGCCGCCGGGCTGATTCTGTACGGAGGCAGGGTCTTCGTTGGCCATGTCGTCATCCTGCGGTTGCGCTGGAGGGGCCTGCGCAGAAGGCGGAGTGAGGAAGGTTCCGTCATAGCGAGTACTCAGGATGACTTTGTCCAGTTTGCTGGGATCGTCGGCCGCGCTCAAAATCAGGTAATTGAATTTGGAGCCATTCAGCAAGTGCGCCAGAACTTCGGGCGCGGGGGCAGGTTCGATCTCGGCGACCACTAATTCCTGCTCGGCCCCGGCGGCAATCGAAATCTGGGCGCCGGTGCGCTGTTGGACCGCGTAGAGCACCTGCGAGAGGGTAGCCTTGTTGGCGCTGATGGCCAGAAGGCCATTCTGATAGGAGACCTGCAGGGGCGGCTTCGGCGCCGCGTCTGGCTGCACCGGCTCGGCCCGCGTCGTGTAATTCGTGGCGACGAGTCCCGGGCGCCCCGGTTGAGGCGGGGCGTAATCCGCCGCAGTGCTTGCGTCCGCGCCGCCTGCGATCTTGATCATCACCGTGCGGCCATAGGGAAATACCTGGTAGGACTGCGCCGTCTTCAAATCGAGCACCACGCGCGTGACAGGAGGCTTGGATTGAAACAGCCCCACGCGCACATCCTTCACTTCTCCGCGATCCACCGACTGGGAGCGCGCGCCGCTGCTGGGAACGGCGTTGGGGAAATCCACAACCAGGCGATCCGGCCCGGTGAGCACCTGAGTTTGTGGAACGATGCGGTCGCTGGCTTCGACTTCAATCTCGACCGTGTTCTTTGTGCCCAGAACTTTGACCGACCGCACTGAGATCTGGGCGCACAAGGGCCCTGCGGACACGGCAGTGCACAGTCCGGCGGCAAGAAGCCGGCTCGCAATCGACCACGACAATTTGCGCATGGAAACCTGTGCCTGGGCTTATTTTGGTAGTTCTGGCGCGATTGTAGCAGTGAATTTCGGCCGCGGAACTTACGTTGGTATTAGACCTTCGGGTTCTCTCCAGGGAAAACAAGGCGCGCGGTCAAGCGCCGCCTGGGGAAGGCTTAAACGCGGCTGAATTTGTGGCGATACTTCCAGTAGATCCCGGTCAGTCCCGAAGCCATCAGCAGCCAGGTTCCGGGCTCCGGCACCTCGCCCCCGATGCCGCCCGTGCCGCCGCCACAGGGATCGCCGCCCTTTTTCTTTTTGCCGTTAACGCCAGGCATTGCTGTCCCGTTTGGGGAACCGGGCTTTTTCGTGACCACGCCACAAACCGCCGGCAGGGGTGGCAGCGAGATGGGAGGAAAACTGCCCCCGCCGAGCGGATCATAAAGGCTCAGCAACGGAGCCGGACCCAAGCCGGGCACGCTGCGATTCAGCAAAGCGGATTCAAACGGAACCGGCGGATTCGCCAGCGCAGTGCCCACTGCGGGTCGAACCGGCTCTTCGAACTTGACGGCGGGAGGCTCCGACTCTGAGCTGGCCTGCTGCGGCTGTTCTTCTACGCGATTAGCGCAGCGGGTGCGGGCCGTCTTCTTGCCATCCGTGATCAGTTCTTCGCCCTTCTTCAGGCTCACGCGATGCCGTGTCCAGTACACCTTATTTCCGATTCTGTACGACAAGTAAACGGTCCGGGCCAGAGTGAGCCGCACCACGCGAGCATGGTCGTAATCAAATCCCGCATAGTGCGCTGCGACTACGGGATCGTGCTCCGCCCACCACTTCAACTCACGCACGTTTCGCACACCGCCGGGGACCACCGAATAGGGATAGACGGGGCGATCTTCCATCGCGCGGAGAACCTGCTGCTGCACGGCAACGACAGCATCCCGACTGGCCTCCGCGGACTGGCGTTGGGGTTCGACCGGCGCCGAGGCCCGAAACAAAGAGGGAGTCAGATAGCGAAGCACCGCGCCCGATATACCGAAGGTCAAGACTGCGCAAAACACCACCAGGAGCGCTCGACGAATGTTGCGATTGCGACGGTGACGGCGGGTCCGGCGACGGCGGAGGATCGTAATACGACCAGATGATTCCGGTGGAGTCGACAACTTCTACCTACCTTCGCGGCGAGATTCTGGGACTCTCAGCCGCGCACACACCCGTAACGATGCGTGCAGTTCCCGTGCCAGTGCGGGACTTTCAATTCGCACAAAACACAGAGTTTGAGGGTGTTTATGGGCAACATGCTAGCAGAAGTGCAGAGCTTTGCACAAAATATCTTGGGCTTTTCTGTGGATATCGCCGCAGGCGAACCGAATTCTGCAGGAGCGGCTCGGCAGAATGTCTCGCCGGCTCCTGGTTTCTTACTGGTTCTTTGCGAATCAGCTCTGGAGCCGGCATGATTACGGTAGTAACGCCACTCCAGTGCCATTCCATGCGGGTTTAGCCATTGGTACTATCCCAGTTGTTACGAACGTAAATTGCCGTACAGAAGGTCTTCGCCGCATCCCGAGCGGCCTACCAACAGGCTGGACCACCCCTAGGTCGCAGCGCCCCCCGGTAGAGAAAATTGCAATGTCGCTGTGAGCGCGAACGGGCGCGAGAGTCGTTTGCTGGGAGGCAAAACAAATGAATTTCCGACGTATCTTTGCGGTTCTTTTCGTGGCCGTGATGGCGCTGGCTGTGGCCCATCCCGCTTCCGCGAGCTCAGTGACCCTGACTTACGAATATCAGCATCAACAACACTATTATCTGTCGGTGAACGGAAGCAGCAATTTCACTCCGATGATGTGCGACAGCTTCGACAACGTGGTTTCTCCTGGCGAGACCTGGACCGCGACCGCGACTCCATTTCTGCAAGGCATCGCCACCAGCCTGTTCGGACCCTCGATGACCCTGGATTACAAAGCTGCCGGCCTGATTTACAAAAGCATGTTGGCAGGCACGCTCACCACGCTGCAGGCGCAGTGGGCGGTGTGGGGACTGTTCTCGGCAAACGCTCACACCAGTCAGGGCGCCGCGATCGACGCGACCTACTTGGCGCTAGCTCTGAACGCACCCAACAGTGCGTACAATGGCCTGGTGCTCTACACGCCCCTGAATGCCAGACCCGGCTTCGGACCGCAGGAATACATCGGCTACAGCCCGGTGCCTGAACCCAGCAGCATGATGTTGCTCGGCACTGGGTTGGTTGGATTAGCGGGCGCGATCCGGCGCAAGCTGGTCAAAGCTTAATCTGCTTCCGCCCGGCTTACCCTTCGGACGGGCATCTCACTCCGCCGCACAGCGCACTGGCTGTGCGGCTTTTTTTTGAACGCCAACAGACTCATTCCATGGCGTAATCGATTTTAATTCCCCGCTTCTCCACCTCTTTAAGAAACAAATCCGCGGGAACATCGCGCTCCTGCAGCACTCCGCCGCGCTTGCTGATGGCGCCCGATGCCAACATCTGCAGCACGATGGACGCGGGAAACGCAGTGGTGCGCATCATCGCGCTCATGTCCGTTTTGGGATCATAATGATCCACCATGGTGAACGAGGCCACGCGTCCTTTGAGCTTTCCCCCCAGCAAGCCGCGAGCTCCAGCGCGATTGACCGATTCATGCGCCTCCAGCCGCATGATGCAGAGGTCCGGACCCTTCGAGGCGAACTTGCCCTCGAAGATCTTCGACATCATGGCGCGCGGCGAGATCTCGGCTTTGCCGAACTTCATCTTGTCGCTCGAGAACAGCCCGAGCTCGTTCAATTCGCACAGCAGATCGTAATGACCTGGATAGCGCAAAGTTTTTTCAAAGCATTCTCCGACCCGGCCTTCGAAGGTCTCAGGCAAGGTTGAAGTTCCACCCGAAGTGTGAAAGGCGACGAGCTGAGGGAATCCGGCAATATGAAAATCTTCCGGCTCGGTAAGCGGATCGATGGTGGTGAGTTTGCCCTTGCGCAGGATGCGGGCGGGCTCGACATATTCGTTGATCAAACCCTCGACAGAAAAGACAAGTTGGTAGTGGAAGGGCGGAGTGGGGCGCTCGGGAAGTCCTCCGACATACAGGCGCAATGCGTCGGCGCGCCCGCCCAACCGGCGCACAAGCTCGCCGCCCAGAATCGAAGCCATACCGGGCGAGAGGCCGCAATCGGGCGCCAAAGCGACTCCACGCTTCTCCGCTTTTTTGGCCAGCGCCAGCTCCTGCCGGACCACGGTGTTGTTTCCGCCCAGGTCTGCGAAATGACAACGCGCCGCAATGGCGGCACGAGCCAACCCCAGGTTCAAGAAATAGGGGACCGCGGAGAGCGCGGCATCGTGGCCGCGCATCAGCCTGGCTGCCGCCTTCTCGTCGGCAGCCTCGAGCGCGACCGCGCGAACTTTTTTTTGGTTCGTGATGCGATTAACCCGCGCGGCTACGTCGCGGGCCCGATTGAGGTCGCTGTCGGCCAGCGTCACCGTTTGTACCTGAGGCGTCCGCGCCATATCAAAGGCCGCTGCCGACCCCATCATTCCCGAGCCAATCACCAATAATTTCATGGATGTCTCCTGTCGCTCATGCGAAGACAACAAGCGCGCTGAGCCCGCACGCACAGTCAAAACGTTGTCTGTAAAGTAGCGCCGCCGTTCCGACGGCTGTGGCGAAGGCATCTTGCCCTCGCTGCCTGTGGCCGAGGAGCGCTATTGAATTTGCACAAGGCCCCTCAGTAAATTGGAGACAAGAAACTAGAGGCCAGCAGAAGAGATCCGCTCGCAGATATAACGCCGAAGATCAAGGCGAAGCAGGTTCACAGGAAATCATATCATCCTCAGCAACGCCTTAGCTGTGGGCGGCACCATGGGACAAAACCCCTAACCGCCGCGAAAGAAATCCCTAGAACGAACTCTACCAACATTTCACACGCAAACCGGACTCCAACCTGCATGTCGTCGCCTTCCACGGCGCGTTCCTCTGCAGCTCGGCCACAACTCCGGGTCATTCACGGCAAC
This sequence comes from Candidatus Sulfotelmatobacter sp., assembly GCA_035949755.1. Lineage (GTDB taxonomy): Bacteria > Acidobacteriota > Terriglobia > Terriglobales > Acidobacteriaceae > Sulfotelmatobacter. The sequence continues at coordinate 17,227 of DASYYT010000065.1, read as the reverse complement.
CCTTCCAGATTCACTCTTGGGAAAAAGATCGCGCTCGCAGTTGCCGCCGTCGTCGTTGTCGGACTTCTGATCGTTCTTTACTCCAGGATATGGCCTTACTCCCGCGAATCGGTGCTAGAGGATCTTAAGGAGGCCAGCGACAGCACCGTCACTATTCAGAGTTTTCACAAGACCTACTTCCCTCCCGGATGCGTGATGTACGGACTGGAGTTCCAGCACGGAACAGACCACTTCAAGCTGCTCACCATCGAGAAACTCATTATCGAAGGAAGCTATATCGGGATTCTGCGGCGGCACGTTTCGCGCATCACCGCCGTGGGCGCCAAGGTCTTCATTCCGCCCTTCGGCAGCGGAACCAGGTTCAACACGCAACATTCCAAAACTGTCGTCGACACAATCGTGGCCAATGGCAGTTTCGTGGAGTTTGCATCCTCAGATCCGCATAAAAAGCCTTTGCGCTTCGACGTACATGAAGCCTTATTGAGCGACGTGCGCTGGGCGGGCGCAATTGCGTATCGCTTGAAATTCCATAATCCCGATCCTTCCGGCGAACTGTCCATAACAGGCAAGTTTGGTCCGTGGACCAGGGGACGTCCCGGCGACACGCCGTTCTCCGGCGAGTACACTTTCGCTGACGCCGATCTAGGCCACTACGGAGGAATCGCGGGAATTCTGTCGTCCAAGGGAAGGTTCGAAGGCCGCTTGCAGCACGTCAATATCTCGGGCACGACCGACATTCCGGATTTCGAGGTAACCCACTCAGGCCATAAAGTCAGACTGGACACCAAATTCGATGCCTACGTCGACGCCACGCACGGCGACACATTTCTGAAGCGAGTGGAGGCCCACTTCGGCCGAACCACCGTCATCGCTGAGGGCAGCATCGCGAAATCTGACGCGCACAAAGGCAAGTTCACCGATCTGCACCTTTCGGCTCCCAACGGACGCATCGAAGATATCCTGGGACTATTCGTCAGTGAGCCACGCTCGCCCATGTCGGGGGAAACCTCCATGCAGGCGCACGCTGAAATCCCCGCCCGAAACCTACCCTTTTTGGAAAAAATAAGATTGCAGGGCAGCTTCGGCGTCGAGGCAGGAAGTTTTTCCAAGCCCAAAACGCAGGAAAATGTCAATGAGCTAAGCGCCGGCGCGCGTGGCGAGAGCAAGGAAGACCCGGAGACGGTACTCACCGATCTCAAAGGTCAGGCTGATCTCGCCGGCGGCACGGCCCGTTTTTCCAACCTGTCGTTCCGAATTCCCGGCGCCCGGGCCCGAATGTACGGCACCTACAACATCATCAATCACAAAATCGACCTGCACGGCAAAATGCGCGTAGAAACGAGGATTTCCAAGACCTCCAGCGGATTCAAGGCCCTGTTGTTGAAAATAATGGATCCGATATTTAAGAAAAAAAAGAAAGGGGAGATCGTACCTGTGCACATCGGCGGCACTTACGAGAAGCCTGAATTTGGATTGGATCTGAATCCGCCGGATAAGAAATCTCCGGCCCACTAGTACAGAATTCAGGGCACAAACATTTATCGGTCCAGCCACATCCAAGACACGAGTGAGTAACTACGGCGAGCATCGGAACCAGGGTTCAGGAAAGACTTTCGGGGCATCGCTGCTTGCACTGGCGCTGGCGGCGATTGGAATTGCATGTGGGGGTGGCAAGTCCTCTCCACAAGCCCCGGCTCAGACGCCTGCTCCCTCCGGCCAACCCACGTTCAGCCACGTGGTCCTGATTATGGAAGAAAATCACGGCTATTCGGACGTAGTGGGTAGTTCGACGATGCCCTACCTGAACAGCCTGATCTCTCAATATGGATTGGCGGCGCAGTACTACGCCGACGCCCATCCCTCGATGCCCAATTACCTGATGGTCACGACCGGCCAGATGGAAAGCTACGACGACAATTTCTCCGGCGTTATCAGCGACGATAATGTCGTGCGCGAACTGGTCAAAGCAGGAAAATCGTGGAAAGCTTATGAAGAGTCGATCCCGTCCGCGGGTTATCTGGGAGGCGACCAGGGAGCTTACGTCCGGCGCCACGACCCGTTCAGCTATCTTTCCGATATTCAGAACGACAGCGCGCAAGCGGCCAATATTGTGCCTTATACGCAATTCGCCACCGATCTCGCGAGCAATTCTCTGCCGCAATACTCATTCATCGCACCCAATGTAAACGACGACGCGCACAATGGCACACTGGCGCAAGCCGATTCCTGGTTGCAGAGCAATGTCCCTGCCCTGCTCGCGAATCCTGCATTTCAGTCGAGCGGCCTGCTCATCATCACTTTTGATGAAAGCGAGTTGACGGATGTACAGAATGGGGGCGGCCACGTGGCGACCCTGATTATCAGCTCGCAGGCTAAAAAAGGATATCAGTCACAAACCATGTACCAGCATCAAAGCGTCCTGCGGCTGATCCTGGCGAGTTCTGGTGCAAGTACGTTTCCGGGAAAAGCTGGCAACGCCCCGGACATGACCGAGTTCTTTACCGGGCACTAGATCTTCCAGAGTTGATCCGTGAAGATATTAAAATCGCGGCAAAGAAGTCAGGGCTCGCCGTAAAGCTGGCGGTAGACGTTGGCATTCCGCATGATGGCCTGCACATACTCGCGGGTCTCGGTGAAAGGAATGGATTCCACGAATTCAGGAGAGTCGCGATAAGGTCCCTGGCCCATCCATTCTTGCACGCGGTCAGACCCCGCGTTGTAAGCGGCGAGCGCGTGCTCAAAGGATCCACCGAACTGATCCACCATGCCGCGAAAATATCTGGTGCCCAGTTGCAGATTGGTGTTGGGCGTAAAGAGTTCGCTCGGGCGGTAATGTTTTAACGATTCCTGATGCGCGACCAACTTGCCTGTCCTGGGAAGCAACTGCATCAGGCCCACCGCGTTGGCGCGCGAGACTGCCAGGGGATTAAATTCCGATTCCTGCCGGATCAACGACGCCACCAGATATGGATCCAGATCGTTCTGCACCGAATACTTCTTCAAGTCGGGCCAATAGGGCCGCGGAAACAGCGCCTCCCAGTAGCAGCGCGGCAGCATCGGGATATCCACCGCAAAATAACTGGGGACCGAATGCTTCATGGTCTCGATGGCGCGGTCGTAATGGCCGGTATCGGTGAAGAGTTGCGCCGTCTCCGCCGGAGCCCAACTGCCGGGATCGTCTGCGGCCGCGGCCTGCAGTTCGCGCACGGCAATATCCACCAGTCCGCCATTGCCGAGCAACTTCGCTTTCTGCAGGTGGAGATCGTCCGCCGGAGGTTCGGAGAGGATGACCTTTTCCGCTTGATCGAGGGGCGGAATTTTATCCAGCAGCGGATACTCGCCGGGCGGATCCGCCGCCGGCGGCAACTTCTTCAGACGCTCGCGTCCCAACTCCGCGTAGTAGTAGTTTCGATAACGATCTGACAACTTCTGGTAGAACGCGCGCGCCATGGGCAGATCGTTGTCTTCTTCTGCGATCCGTGCTCGCCAATAGAGAGCCGCGTTGGCTTCGTTGCCGGCGGGATATAACGCGATCTGCTCTTCGAATTCTTTCTTAGCTTCATCTTTGCGGCCCAAGCGGAAGGCGAGCCACGCCGCCTTCCAGTGCGCATAGGATGCCCTCCCACCATTGGGGAAGCGCTGTTGCAGCTCGCGGAATGTGTCGAGAGCCGGCTCGTATTCCTTGTGCACAAGATGGAGGTTCGCCGCCGACAGCAGTGCTGCCTCCAGCCAAGGGCTGCTGGGCGCCGATTGCCGCAGTTCATCCACCATGTGGTAGAAAACATCGTTCTGGTCCAGCGACCACGCAATTTCGCCGAGAAGGTACAACCGATGTGCGCCCTGTTCCGGGGTCGCCCCGGGCAGATTTGTCAGCACCGCCTTGGCCTCGCGATTACGCCCGCTGCGTTGCAAGGCATCGGCATACGCCAACTCAGCGGCCGCCTTTTCCTCCGGGCTGGCATGGTCTGCCAGTTCGTGATACTCATCCGCCGCATCCGCATAACGGCGCGCCTTCATGAGCAATTCCGCACGCGTCTTTCGCTGTTCTACGGTTGGGGGTAGCGCTCCCGGCAACTTCTTCAACTCACCATAGGCCGCATCGGCCTCTGCCGCGGTCGGCATTTTGTAATAGACATTGGCAAGTGCCTCGGCCGCTTTCTGGCTCTTTCCTAACGCTGCATAGGCTTTTCCCAATTCGAATTCGATGTCGGAGCGCACGGGCAGCCGATCTTTCTCGAGCAATTCCACTGCGTCCGACGTCCGGCCCTCGCCCACCAGCGCAGTCGCATAGCTCAAATGAGCATCGCGGATCAGCAAAGAATCGGGATAAGTAGAACTGAAATTGGCGAGAGCGGCCAGACCCTCAGCCTGGCGGCCGGTTTGCAAGTAGCAAGTGCCCAGGTAATAGTCCACGTAATCGCCCAGGTCCCCCGCGAGCGGCTTGGCGCGGTTCAGCGGATCGATGGCCTTTCCGCAGTCGTGATCGAGCACGTGCGCGTAGCCGACTACGAGCCAGCCCAAGGCTCCAGCGTCTGACTTGCCATGCGCGCGGGCATAGGCCTCGACGGCCGCATATGCCGCGGGAGTCCTGTCCTGCACCAGTTGCTGGGCCATGGGGCGCAAGTCTGCCGAAGCGACAAAAGCCTGACGGATGCGTTTGACCCGGGGCGACATGACGCGTCTTCTTCTTCTCGCCGCCGCGCGGTGGGCAGAACTTGTCTTGCGGGATGCGCTAGCGCCAGACTTTTTCTTTTGAGTTGTCGCGGATTTGTGCGGGGAAGATTTTGCAGCTGCCGGAGGGGCTGACTTTCTGGCAGGCGCTCTCTCCGGTGCCGCCGCTTGCTTACCTGCGGTTGCAGAATTCGCATCCTGCCGCGAACGTGCACCTGCGGCTGCCCGTGTATTTGTCAGGAGCCCACAAAAACCGGCCAGAACGAGCACCCACCACCACTTGAGACCCAATCGAACCACTTTATTCTTTTCGTGCGGAGACGCGCAGACCAGAGCTTGGATGAAACCCACTCCCATTCATTCGATGCACGGTTCGACGCGCAGGCCGCCTTATTACCTGCGGAAGTTTGCGCCCATGACTGCCAAATCGTCCTCGGCCAGGCTGCGCAAAACTTCCTTCTGAAAATAGTCGCCCGTGGACGCGGCCGTGCTGCCATACCGCTTCTGGAAGGTAGCGCGGCTCTTCTCGATATCTTCTTTCAGGCGGTCGTACAGATCTTTGTTGCGCCGGCCCTCCGCCACTTTGGCCTGGTTGTAGAGCTTGATTTCGTCCACCAGCAAGCGGGCGAAGCGTTGCGCCTTGCGATGCACGTCGGCGTCTTCCGGGGACAATCCCGCGAAGGGATCGGTGGCTGGAGCCGCCGCACTGGCGGCCGCGGCATGCGCCGCAACTTCGACAACTTCGGCTGCCGGTTCCTGCGCTGCCTTCGCAACATGCTTGGGAGCATGCCCGGCAAAAGGATCGCTGAAGGAACTGACCGTCTGCACCGGTGCGGGAGCCGGGGCCTGTTCCATCGGGACAGCGTTATCTCCGGAATCCTTCTGCACCTGCTTGCGCAGCGAAACCACTTCCAGCCAGGAACTGGTCGTCATGACCAGCACTTCCAGAGATGCCGCATCCAGCACGCCATTGGCGCCGCCGTCGGCGTAGAGTAAGGCCGCGACTTTATCTTTGAGCACGAGCGGCAGCAACAGAATCTGCTCGTTCTCCGGACCGCCAAACTGTTTCACGAAGCGGCGGTCCATCTCGGCAATATTCGCGGGAGCTACCGTGCGATTTTGATAGGCATGAGCCGCTGGTCCGGTGTTGATATCGAGAGGAAAATCTTTGACCGCGTCATCGTCGCCCAGGCCGCGTCCCTGCCACCCACTTGCCGCACCGGCCTTGACGACGAACAGCGCCACGCGCGGGGCATACGCGCTAGCGGTATCCAGCAGCGCCCGGAGAATTTCTTTTTGCGTGTTCCCGGCATGGATGCTGGAGATCGACTGGGTCAGACCCGCCGACGTTTGGCCTCCGGTTGGGCCGACGCCGGTTGCGGGCGCTGGCAACTCCGCCAGGACACGCTCCACCAGTTCCGACTTCAACCTGGGAAGCTGGCGCTCGAGAACCTGCGCCACTGCGCGCTCGACAACTTCCTGGAGTTGCTTTGCCATTCTCAGTGAACCACTCTCAACACCGACGTTTTTCCTGAACCAAACAGTACCCTACCCTAATTGCTGATTATATGGCACTTGTGTCGCAGGTAGCGGGTACTTCGGTAACGGCTGCTTTCTGGGGCGATGCCGCGCCGATTCTCGATTTTATAGCAACGGCGGGCGCGGCAAAGCAACCATCGTGAGCGCAGGATTGTTTATCTTGACACCCGGCATCCCACCCACGTTCTTCATCCTGATCCTCGCTTCGTGATCTTCTGGAAAGGATCCAGAAAAGCTTTTAGCCTCTTGTCCTACCTACCCTCGATTGGGAAAATTCTCCATCCCCAAGTAGAATGGGTCAGGCGGATATTCCGGGCTCGTCTTCCCCCGGAAAATACTGCATCGTTTAATCATGGGAGCCATCCAAAATAAACTGGCGGGGCCTGTTAGCGAGGAACTGACGCTCGTACAGGCAGCCAAGCGGGGCGACGACTCGGCATTCGAGGAGTTGGTCCGCCGCTACGACCGCAACGTTTTCCGCATCGCGCAGCACATCACGCAGAATCGCGAGGACGCGGAAGACGTGGTGCAGGAAGCGTTCCTGAAGGCGTACAGCAACCTGCCGAAGTTTCAGGAGCAGTCGAAGTTTTATACGTGGCTGGTTCGGATCGCGGTCAATGAAGCGTTGATGAAGTTGCGCCGGCGTAAGCCCGAGCGCACGGTCTCGCTAGACGAAGACATCAAGACGGAGGACGACTCGCTGCCCCGCGAAATTGCGGACTGGAGTCCGAATCCGGAACAGCAGTATACGCAGGCGGAATTACGAGAGATTCTGAGTAAGACCATCCAAGGCTTGCCGCCGGGCTTTCGGACGGTGTTCGTGCTGCGGGACGTGGAAGGCCTCTCCACCGAGGAGACGGCAGCCGCGCTTGAGTTGAGCGTGCCGGCCGTAAAATCCCGGCTATTGCGGGCGCGACTGCAGTTGCGCGAGCGGTTGGGACGGTACTTCCAAAGACGCGAGGATGGCAACGGCAAGGCGGGTGGAACGCGAGGTGGTGAAGATGTCAAAAACGGCGATGTCGCGAGTGGAGATGGCAACCAGTGAAATGCTCTGAATTCCTGCAGGAGCTGACCAGTTATCTGGACGGCGTCCTCGACGAAAAAACCAAGGCCGAGTTGGAAAATCATCTCTCCTGGTGCCACAACTGTTACGTGGTTTGCGACACCACCAAAAAGACCATCGAGATCTATCGGGACTCGCAACTCTACGAACTGCCCGAAGACCTGCGGAGCCGGCTCCGCTCCGCGATCATGACGAAGTGCCAGCAGTATAAGAAGCGCGGCCCGCAGAGCGTCTGAGCGGTCTGGCCAATCGGCATACAAATTCCTCATTGTTCCAATTTCACTCTGGCGCACCTGCACGCAGGCGACGGCGGACCTCAGTATCGGAGAGGTTCTAAGCCCTTCCGTTCAAAGCCACTTAGGCACACTATGGAAGCCTTTTCGGAAAGGCTAAACCCTTTCGTCAATCCATGAATCTAAGTAATTGAGGAGTGGCGTTTCACGATACTCGTCGTGTGAGGGGGCGCTCACTCAATACAACCAGGGACTCTGCATACACCGCTCAGGTATGGAAGGTGGGTCATGATTGGAAGAATGGTAGAGGCACTCTTTGGGTGCAAACACTCTCGTTATAGCTTTCCGTTTACAATGCGTCGGGCCACACGCCGCCCCCAGGCTGCGGCTCTGACCGGAATGTACGTTGTCTGTCTCGATTGCGGCAAAGAATTCGCCTATGACTGGCAAGAGATGAAAGTCATTACGTCTCCCGAGCGGCATCGGGAGCGGCTGGCGGAATTGGCCAAGCACGCCGCCTGAAGATCCCTCCCCCAAACGCGCAATGAGCCGCGAGCAGGTGCTCGCGGCTCAGTTTCCGTTTCTTTTTTCAGGGACTAGTGCGCGGGATACTCCGCCGGCACTGGCACCGGCACGCGCTTTTCGATGGGAACAAACTCCCGCTCACCCGGCCCGGTATAGATCTGGCGCGGGCGCGCGATCTTCTGCTCCTTATCGTTCATCAACTCTTCCCATTGGGCCAACCAGCCCGCTGTGCGCGGAATGGCAAACAGCACCGTGAACATCTCCGGGCGGAAGCCCATGGCCTGGTACATAATGCCGGAATAGAAATCCACGTTGGGATAGAGTTTGCGCTTGATAAAGTAGTCGTCTTCCAGCGCGATGCGCTCCAGTTCCAGAGCCATATCCAGCTTGGGATTGCGTCCGGTAACTTCGAAGACCTGCTCGGCGCTCCAGCGGATGATTTTCGCTCTCGGATCGTAATTCTTGTAAATGCGGTGGCCGAAGCCCATCAGCTTGATCTCGCCGTTCTTCACGCGCTTGATATAGGCGGGCACCTTTTCTTTGCTGCCAATCTCGTCGAGCATCTTGAGGACCTCTTCGTTGGCGCCGCCGTGCAGCGGCCCGGCCAAGGCGGATGCCGCCGAAGCGACCGACAGATAAGGATCGCTCTCCGAGCTGCCCACCGTGCGCATCGTGCTCGTGCTGCAGTTCTGCTCATGATCGGCATGCAGGATGAAGAGAATGTCGAGCGCCCGAGCAATCGCGGGCTGCGCCACATACTTGGGCTCGACCATCTTCCATAGCATGTTCATGAAGTTTTCGGTGTAGCTCAAGTCGTTGTCCGGATACACGTAGGGGAAGCCTACATTGTGCCGGTACGACATGGCGGCGATCGAAGGCACTTTCCCGATGAGCCGCACAATCTGATGCATGCGATCGCTCGGGCTGTGCACCAGCTTGGCGTCGGGATACACGCTGGACAGCGCGGCAATCGTGCTCACGAACATCGACATGGGATGCGCCGAGTAGCGAAAGCCCTCCATGAATTTCTTCGTCGTCTCGTGCAGCATGGTATGGTGCGTTATGTCGTAGACCCACTGCTTCAGCTCTTTTTCGGTCGGCAGTTCGCCGAACAGCAGCAGGTAGGCCACTTCCAGAAAAGTGCAGCGCTCGGCCAGGACTTCAATGGGATAGCCCCGGTAGCGCAGAATCCCCTTTTCGCCGTCAATGAACGTAATCGCGCTCTTGCACGACGCGGTGTTCATGTATGCGGGATCGTAGGTCATCAACCCGAAGTCTTCCGGTCCGGTTTTAATTTGCCGCAAATCCATGGCCCGGATGGTGCCGTTCTCGACCGGAACGGTGTAGCTTTTATTTGTGCGATTGTCGGTAATGGTGATTGTATTTTCTGGCATGAAAAGTGTCCGCCTTTATGCGCGCGCGCTCGAAAACAGCATAGCCGAGGGTATGTCCGTTTCCCAAGTGAATCTGTGATTTAAATCACACCGTGCTGTGACGTTCCTTGCCCGGTCCACAAAAAACCGGCGGCCGCAGCCGCCGGTACGATTTCTTCACCGCAAACAAATTTAATTCGAACTGGAATCGTCCCGGCGCTTCAAGGTCGGACGGTCGTCATCCTGTTTGCTGCTATCCCCGGATTTGTCGCTGGGATTGGCAGTGCGCCGCAAGCTGGGTTTGTTCGCATCTTTCTGGTCCAGCAGCTTGTGTTTGTTTTCGATTGCGGCCAATCTTGCCTTCACATTCTCGAACTCCGACGTGTCTACGATGTACTCCGCCTTGGCGGGAAGGATCTTGCGAATCTCGTCCTGCGATTTCTCGATGCGATCGGGTGTCTGAGGATGCGTGTCAAACGCCTTGGATAGTGTGCCGGGCTTCTTCTTCTCCATGGCCTGGATCTTTTCGAAGAAGGAAACGAACGCGGACGGATCATAACCGGCGCGATACATGTACTCGATGCCGAGATAATCGGCCTGCGCCTCGAATGCGCGCGAGAAGTGAAGGAAGGTCAGGGGAATTCCCAATCCCATGCCTTCGTAGATGCCGTAGCCGATAGCGCCGCCCATAAAGATAGCTGGCAGCGAGGCGATCTGCATCAGGTTCATGCGGGTCGCTTCGCGGGCATAATGGCAAGCCGCCACGTGAGCGATTTCGTGAGCCATGACGCCTGCCATTTCGGCTTCTTCGTCAGCCGCCAGAATCAGGCCGGAGTTCACATAGAAAAATCCACCCGGGAGGGCCATCGCGTTGACGACGTCGGAGTCGATCACCTTGATCGTGAACGGAACCTGGGCATCGGAATTGCGCACCAGGTTCTGCCCTATGCGGTTCACGTATTCAGTGATCACCGGATCGTTGATCAACTTCATCTGCGATTCAATTTCCTGCGCGTACCGCCGTCCCTGGGCGACCTGGCCTTCGACGGAGTACCAGTTGCCGAGACCCTTGGTACAACCCACGTTGCGGTTGCCGACCGCGTCCACATCGGCAATGCCGCCGTTGTGTTTAATCTGGTCGTCGTCCTTGGTTGGTAATGGGACTGGAGCTGGCTTGGGAGCATTCTGCACGTCGCCCGCTTTGGGCTGACCGGCATCCGGATCGCTGGTTGGAGCCTGAGTCGGCGGATTCTGCTGCGGAGCCTGGGTTTGCTGTGGAGTCTGGCTCGGATCCTGGTTAGGATATGGAGTTTGCGCCAACGTCCAGGGTCCAGCCGTGAACGCCGCCAATCCAGCTGCGATTGCCAGCCATCTGAATCTCATAGGGCACCCCTTTGAGCCTGATTATACGCCCGGTCGGCAGACACCAAACCCCTTAATCTTGGGCCTGCAGATTAGACGCGGACGACCCCATTTCGGGTTATCCGACGACCGTCAACCTTTCTTCGCAAGTCCGGCTTAACGACCGGGAGCAACCTCTGCGTCTAAGCTGAGCCATTTCCGATTGCCTCGGTTCATTGCTTTTTCCACAATTCGGCGCTAACATTCGCGGCCAGGAGGGACCGCGATGATCCCCTCTACCCCGATTCGCCAGTGCGTTTTGCTGTTTGCTGTGGCCGTTTTGCTCACCTCCGCAGGGTTCTCGCAAGCGCCTCCCAAGTATGACCGCTCGACAGAGACCACCGTCAAAGGAACGGTTGAGGAGTTCAAACTCGTGCCGCCTTCCGGCGCCAAGACCGTCGCCTACTTGTTGGAGAAAACCGGTCCCGACAAAGACAAAGACACGGTCGAGATTTTTCTCTGTCCCAAGAAATTTCTTGACGACATTGGCGTGGCCTTCAAGGCCGACGAAGCCATTGAGGTCACCGGCTCCAAGGTCAAGCAGGACGGCTCGGACCTCATCCTCGCCCGCGAAGTGGTCAAAGGGGGCGAGACCCTGACCTTTCGCTTCCAGGACGGCAAGCCCGCCTGGTAGGGCGGGCAGGTGGCATTAGAGCTTCACGTTTCGTAAACGAAGTGCGTTTGTGATCACTGAAACCGAACTGAAGCTCATCGCGGCAGCGGCGAATATGGGACTCAGCAGAACTCCGAAGAATGGATAAAGAATGCCGGCGGCGATGGGGACGCCAATCGCGTTGTAGATAAAAGCGAAGAAAAGATTCTGGCGGATGTTGCGCATAGTGGCCTGACTGAGCTTGCGGGCGCGCAGGATTGCGGTGAGATCTCCTTTGACCAGCGTGATGCCTCCGCTTTCCATGGCGACGTCGGTGCCGGTACCCATGGCGATGCCTACGTCGGCTTGCGCAAGCGCGGGCGCGTCGTTGATGCCGTCGCCGGCCATGGCCACGACTCTTCCCTGCTGCTGAAGTTTTTTGACTACTTCGGATTTTCGTTCGGGGAGAACTTCAGCCTCGAATTCGTCCGCCTTCAGCCCGAGCTGCTGTGCGATGGCCGCGGCCGTTTCGCGGCTGTCTCCAGTGAGCATGACGATGCGGATGCCTTGATTCCTGAGATCGGTTAAAGCTTCACCAGTGGTCCGCTTGATGGGATCGGCCACCGAGAGACTGCCTGCATATGTACCGTCAATGGCGACAGAAAGGCTGGTCGCGCCGGGCACGTGACCCATAATGATTCCGTTGCCCGCGGCGAGAGCGCCGGCGGCGATCATCAAAGATGTGTTGCCCACGGCGATTCGTTTTCCGTCCACGATTCCTTGAACGCCCTTTCCGGGCGAATACGAGAACTGCGATGGATCGGAAAGATGCAGTCCGTTTTCCTGAGCGGCCCTTACGATGGCTGCCGCCAGCGGATGCTCGCTGGCCTTTTCCAGGCTGGCAGCGAGGCGAAGCAGTTCGTTGCCATTGTCCGGAGGCGGAGTCGACCGGGCCACCAGCCTGGGCTTCCCTTCCGTGAGCGTGCCGGTCTTGTCGACGACGAGCGTGTCGACTTTTTCCAGAGTCTCCAGGGCCTCGGCGTTCTTGATAAGCACACCCGCGTGGGCGCCGCGGCCGGTGCCAACCATAATCGCCATGGGGGTGGCGAGGCCGAGAGCGCAGGGACATGCAATGATGAGCACGGCAACGGCATTGACGATCGCATTGGCAAGGCGCGGCTGCGGCCCGAACAAAAACCACGCGACAAAAGTAATGACCGAAATGGCGACCACGGTGGGCACGAACCAGGCAGCGACGCGATCGGCGAGGCGCTGAATGGGAGCGCGGCTGCGTTGCGCCTGGCCGACGAGTTGAACAATACGCGCCAGCAGTGTTTCAGAGCCAACGCGCTCGGCGCGCATGATGAACGATCCCGTCGAATTGATGGTTGCGCCGATGACTTTGCTGTTGGGCTCTTTTTCCACCGGGATCGATTCGCCGGTAATCATGGACTCGTCGATCGAGCTGCGGCCTTCGAGCACGACACCATCGACCGGAACTTTTTCGCCGGGGCGAACGCGAAGACGGTCTCCGGGATGCACCTGATCGAGCGGAATGTCTTTCTCGCTGCCGTCGGAACCGACCACGCGCGCGGTCTTCGGGCTGAGGTCGAGCAAGGCGCGGATGGCGGCGCTGGTGCGGCTGCGGGCGCGGAGTTCCATCACCTGGCCCAGCAGGACCAGAGCGGTGATTGCGGCGGCGGCCTCGAAGTAAACGTCGGGATATCCGCCCATGCGGCGCAGCGATGCAGGGAAAATTTGCGGAGCAATAGTCGCCACCACGCTGTACGTGTAGGCGACGCCGGTGCCGAGGCCGATCAGCGTGAACATGTTGGGGCTGCGGTTGACCAGCGAGGTCCAGAAGCGCTGGAAGAATGGCAGGCCACACCAGAGGACCACGGGGGTGGCGAGGATGAACTCCAGCCAAGGAAGGCGTCCTCCGGCGAGAGCCCGCATAAACCCGTGCGGCCAGAACATGCTTCCCATGGCGATGGCGAGCAGTGGGGCGGTCAGCACGACGCTGATCCAGAAGCGGCGGGTCATGTCGCGGAGTTCGGGATTGTCTTCTGGCGCGGCGGTCACTGTGCGCGGCTCGAGCGCCATGCCGCAGATGGGGCAGGAGCCGGGCTCGGAGCGCACGATCTCGGGATGCATGGGGCAGGTGTATTCGGTGCGCGTGGCAGCGATGGGGATTTCTGGTTCAAGCGCCATGCCGCATGAAGGACAAGCTCCCGGCTTGGCTTCGCGCACTTCGGGACACATGGGGCAGACGTAGGCTGGGGAGCGGAGCTCGGGCTTCGGACCTTGGACCTCAGACCTCAGGTTGCCGCCTTCGGTTTTGGGCGCCGGCTGGATCAACGTTGTTGGCGCGTGGGGCGCGGCAGGCATGCCCAGCGTGACTAGACCTGCGGGCTTGTTCAGATATTGCGAAGGATTGGTTTTGAACTTCTGTACACAGTGGGCGCAGCAGAAGTAGTAATTTTTCCCGGCGTGTTCGTATATATGCCTGGCATTGGCGGGATTCACGCTCATCCCGCAAACGGGGTCGCGCGCAAGATTGGGCAGGGGCGTCGCCGTTTGGTCCATGATTCGACTCGGACAACTGGCTGTTCGATTCACTATGCTCTATATTGGATTCACCGGCGCCGATCGGCCGGGCTCAAATTCATCATACAGAAGGGCTTGGACGAATGACCTACCTCGAGATGATGTTCAGCTATGCTTCCCAGCCGGGCGAGAACGAATTACGCGCCATTGACAGCATGCGCGAGGTGTATGGGATTCAGCGGGTACGATTTAACACGCAGGAACGGACCGTGCGGGTGCTGTTCGATGCCTCGCGCCTCAAGCGCGATGCGGTGGCGAAGCTGTTGCGGCAGGCTGGCATTGATTTGGGCGAGCCCATGGCCTTAGCGGAGTAGTTTGGGTTATGAGAGATTAAGGAAGCTAGGGTCGGGAGGGTACGAAGACAGGAGAAAAAGCAAGGGGTGCTCACAGAAAACCTCTGGCCGAAGTTATTCTCTGAAGCACCCCGTTGCGCGCCACTTCGTCTGGCATGGTTAAAGCAAGCGGAAGGCCATCCGCAAAGTATTGAAAATACGAAGATGGCCAATGGGTGTACTTGTAGGAATTGCCAGCGACGGGGAAAGATTTACTCCGGGCGGGGCAGGGCAAGAAGAGGGCCACCGGCATTGTTGAAATCAGAGGGTTCAGAGGGCCGTGCGGAAGGTCTTCCTCCTGGAGGGGTATCAACTTAGCCGAGCGTGGCGTCATGTCGGGGCAAACTGATTACGGTTGGCCCTAACCGCAGCTTCGCAGTAAAGGAACTGCCGCGGAAGCAGAATCCGTTTTCCTCGTACAGGATTTCTCCGTTATAATCGAAGCGTCTTCTCCTTCCCGTCAGATCCGCGCCCTTAGCTCAGTTGGATAGAGCGTCTGGCTACGAACCAGAAGGTCGGGAGTTCGAATCTCTCAGGGCGCACCACTTTCCTCTTCATTTCAGCCCGTGTATCCACGTGTGCCCGTTGATCGGAGTGGCGTGGTAGAGGTCGAGAATGAATTGTCGATAAGCCGCCTCTCGCAAACGCTGCTGCTCCCAAGATGATCTGAATGCCGCGTCCCGACCCCCAGTCGTGGGGATCGTGGAGCACCTCGTCGGAGAGGTACGCGGAGAGAACAGCGCCAAATTCTGCCTGCGTTCGGCGTTGCTCAACGAAAAGCAGCACGGCAATACCCGCCAGCAGAGCAACGACAGCCGTAACCGAACGAATAGCGATCTTGGGGTACCGATTAAACCGCATACCGGATTAGACCTGAGTGACCGGGAAATAGTTCCGCTTCTGTTGCCGCGAGAACCGGGTCACTCCCCGATTGCTGCTGCGATCCAAAACGCGAGTGTCGCCATCGCCGAAACAGGAGCATGCCATCGCAAAGAACTTGCTCGCCACACTCCACCCACTCCGAAGACAAGTCCACCAAGCGAAAGCAGACCTCCTACACCGAAGATTTTCATCAGACGGGGATCGTAGTATGGGAACCCGCCACGTATCAGAGAGTACGCCATCGCCGAACCCGCAAGCAGAGCCGATGCCGAGGCAAGGATGAAGCCAAGCAGAGAAAGAATTGCAGTGACCGTTTGGAGCTTTGGCTGCCGAAACCACCGCACCCAGCCCCATGTCAGCATGACGGGTGACAGCAGATAGCCCGCTACGAACAGAATTACAACTGCCACTTGAACGGATATGCTCATACCTGATGCTAGGGCTTACCGGGTTCTGAATCGCGAAGAGTGCATAATATCGCCGGGGAACAGAGTGAGCAAACGAGCTTGGGTAGTCTTCGGTTCAGTTCAAATCATAGGTTGCATTCTTGCAACCTATGGCACCGTGTACTCGGAATCGACATTTGTGCGCGGGTCATGGCTGTTCGGGTTCCTCTTGCTTCTGCCCGGAAATCTGCCCGCGATGGCTTTAGACCAGAAGATGATGCACGTCCGAACTGCTTATGTTTTCTTACCTGTCGCCGTTGCCTGTAACGCCCTGCTCTGGATGATCTGCGCGGAAGTTTGGAGAATGGTTCGGCGTCGTGCGCAGAGCACGTTCGATAAATACCGTTTGGCGTTAGCCGCGACATGCCTCAGCTTCGTGGTCGCCAACACTGTCCACTTGTTGCGGCGTGTCACCTGCTACGACTGCTTTTTCCCGTATGGGGTACCGTTCACGTTTTATAGAGACGGCGGCTACGCTGGGGGTGGCGGCTTGGAGTTGCGTGGATTATTTGCAGACGGGCTGACCGTTATTATTTGCGGTGTGTTGATCGGCGGAATTTGGCAGCGGCTTGCAGCGAAGCGCAGTTGAACAATGATGCTGTTCTCAAATGGTCGCAAGAGGTTCACTTATGGGCTACTACATCCGAGTCCTCGGCAAGAAGCTCGACAACATCCCGGTACAGCAGTTGCGCGAGGTTACGCAACCCTTCGTCCTGAGCATCTCGGAAGGCGATGACAATGGGTGGGAACAACTCACTCTAGCGCACAAGTCTGGACAGGCAATTGCGGTAGTTGAGAAAAACCCGGTCGCGGAAGGACAACTTGGAGCAGACGAACTGCGGGAATTTGTCGAAGAAGTCGCTCACTACAAGCCAGCATCGGCGGTCACTTGGTTGCAGCAGTACTTGCCCACAGTGCAAGTCATCTATGCTTTTCAACTCCTGAACGGCACGGACGTCGATGATGGCTGGTCAGGACTTCACAGGCTCTATAGCGCGGTCTGGAAACACGCCGGAGGTATTTTGCAAGCCGATGGAGAGGGGTTCTGCGATGAGGAAGGGTTCACCATCCTTTGGCAGTTCGGACAAGACGTGAAAGGACAATGGAACATGGGAGTGATCAAGAACGGTCAGTGGATTCACTTCGAGATGGATTTAGGAAATGAGCTTCACCGAAGAGCGTTCTGGAATGGCGATGCGCCGGACGGAGTCAAGCTCCTATGAACTGTTCCGGGCGTGCTTCCTGCTGCCCTGAGGGCTTGGGTACATTGGGTACATTTGAAGGGTCAGTGGCGCGTCTCTCGGCTCGTAAGTTACGCAGAATCAGCAATGAAGTGACAGCTACGAACCAGAAGGTCGGGAGTTCGAATCTCTCAGGGCGCACCATTCTTCAATCACTGTTCGTGGGCTTGGCCCACTTTTCCGGGCTTCTTTAGAACCCGTTGCGGTTCAACGTAGTTCAACTGGAAGCCCAGCCTGAGGCGAGAACTCGTCAGTGACGATCTCGTTGATTTTGGGGGTCTGCCCCTTGATCCTCTGCCAGCCAAGAAGACGCTGGCGAGTC
>DASYYT010000064.1:0-9735 GCA_035949755.1 Candidatus Sulfotelmatobacter sp. | reverse complement strand
AGAAGCGAAAGCGAGCGGGGCGCGGTGGGTGGATCCGAATGTGCGGGCGGCGCAGATGGATCTGGAGCGGATGCTGGGAGTGCGGGTGCGGATCCGGGATAGAAAGGGCCACGGGAAAATCGTGATCGAGTATTCGACGGTGGATGATTATGACCGGGTAGTCGAGATGCTAAGGGGCAAGAAGTAGGGGTCAGGGGTCGGTACTCAGTAACCGGGTCCCGGTACTCAGTTGGTTCATTTTTTCTTCCAGCGGTGCTCTGGGGAGAATCAAAGTCGTCATCGGTGGGACGGCGATGGGCGAACAAGCGCAATCGGCGAAGGGAAAGATCCTGCTAGAGTTCAATCTTCGGACGACCCGTTTTCTTCTTGGGTCGGAATCAGGATGATTAGCTGTGGGACAGTCCGGCCCACCAGGGGTTGGTAAGCGACCTGACGTGTGAGATTTGAGACGATGCTGGGAGATGCGAGCGGCCTTTTCTCCTGCTCGCATTTTATCGGTGGTTGGCGAAAACACGGTTCCTGATCTACCCCCCTTTGCGTTGCGTCATCGGTTCTCGCCACTTGTTCCGCCATAGGCATCCGAAACGTTGTAGGAGCGTTGCGGCTAGACTGCACGTGTAAGCCCGCGTATCAATCTTCCAGTCTTCCCAGGGCACAGGCGCGCAAGCGGGGATGTCGTTCGACATTGGCCGGGGCCGGCGGCGCTACGGTTGCGGGTCTGGATGCTGGGCAGGCTTCTGGGATGGCAGGGTGGTTAAGCGGATGATGGCGGCGGCGGCGGTGTAGCTGACCTCGAGTTTGGGATCGTTGAGCAGAGAATCAATTTTGGAGGCGAGGGAGGGGTCGCCACGCAGGGCAAGGGCTTGCAGGGCGGCTACGCGGATGAGCCAGTTGTGGTCATGCGCGGCGCTGAGCAGGGCAACGGCGGTGCGGGGATCGGGGTCGGCGGCCAAGTTGGTGGCGGCGGCCGCCTTGGTGGGTGATCCACTGGTGCGATCCTTCTCGATGGTGCGCCAGGCGTCCCATCCGATGCCGGCGTAGGGGACAAAGCCGAGGCCCTGTTCGAAACCCATCATGGCCAGCTCTTTGGGGTCGCGGAACATTTCGGTTTCCTGATCGAAGAAGCCTTCGCTGCTCTTGCGCTGGCCGGTGAGGATCGCGTAATAAACCTCGTAACAGGCAGGATCGTTGAGCTGGCGCAGGGCGTGAGCGGCGGCGAGCGCGACGCTGAGGTCTTTATCGGAGAGAGCCTTCTTTAATGCGGGGACCGAAGTGGCGGCGCGCATGTTGCCAAGAGCGGTGGCGGCGGCGGCGCGGAGTTGAGGTTTGGGATCGTGAAGGGCGGCCTCGGCGAGTTGCGCGGCCCGAGCATCGTTGGGCAGCAGGCCCAGAACGCGGACGGCGATCAGTCGCTTTTCTGTATTGCTCTGTTTCACCGCCGGGGACAGAAGCACCCAGGCCCGGTCCGCGAGGGATTGGGCTGGAGAGCGGGTGGGGGCCGGTGCGAAGGGCAACGAGTAGAGAAGGAAAAAGGACGCGAGTGATTTGCGAGTGGGCATGGCGGTCCGGGCTCCAGAATCAGGATGCCTGAGTTTACAACCTGAATCGAAGCTTCTCGCGGATTTCCGTTCTGTTTCGGCTTTCGGCGAGTTTCGGATTCTATTCACGAACGCTTGCGGCTTTCAGGTTTTATTCATGTGCGGGATGTAGCCTTGCTGGCGGAGGAGTTCCATGACAATTTTGCGGCTGGTCAGGGGAGCGTCCGTACTGGGTGTGCTGCTGTGGGGATTGGCGACGGCGGAAGGCCAGGAGAAGAAGATTCAGCGCTCGGACTTGCCGCCGGCGGTGGAGAAAACCGTGGCGGAGCAGAGCAAAGGAGCTACCATTCGGGGTTTTTCCAGCGAAATAGAAAATGGAAAAACCTTGTATGAAGCCGAAATGACAGTCCAGGGGCACAGCAAGGATGTATCGATGGACGAGAATGGGAAGATCGTCGAGGTCGAGGAGCAGGTCGCGATGGCGTCGCTGCCGACCCAGGTGCGCGAAGGGCTGCAGGCAAAAGCGGGAAATGGAAAGATCGGGAAAATTGAGAGTCTGACCAAGAATGGCAAGGTGGCGGCGTACGAAGCCAAAGTCGTGAAGAACGGAAAGAGATCAGAGATTCAGGTGGGACCGGACGGCAAGCCGCTGGACCATGAGGAATAGAGCCCGAGGAATAGAAACGCATTCAGTCCGGCGCCGGCCGAAGGGCGCGGGCCGGCATTCGGATTCACATCAGAAAGGGATAAGGAAGCACATGAAAACGAAATTTTGGAATCGCATGATGATCGCGGTGGGACTGCTGGCGGTGAGCGCATTTGCCGCTGCCATGGTCGAGTATCACTTGACTAACACTTACAAGTTTGGGGCCGCGCCCGGGGGGCGGGAGTACTTCGATTACATCTTCTTTGACGGGGAGGGGCGGCGGCTTTACCTGTCGCACGGAACCGAAGTGGTGGTGGTGAATGCGGACACGGGAAAAGAAGAAGGCAAGATTTCCGGGCTGAAGCAGAGCCACGGAATCGCGGTGGTGCATGACGTGGGCAAAGGGTTCGTCAGCGACGGGGCGCAGGGCAAGGCGGTCATCTTCGATCTGAAGACGCTGAAGGTGGAGGGAGCGGCAGAGGCGGCGCCGGACGCGGATTGCATCATTTATGATCCGGCGACGAAGCGCGTGTTCACCTTCAACGGCGACAGCAAGAGCGCGAGCGTGATCGATCCGGCGACGGGGAAGAATGTGGGCACGGTGGATCTGGGGGGAGGACCGGAGTTCGCGGTGGCCGACGGGAAAGGGATGATCTACAACAATCTGGAGGACGAGAGCCAGGTGCTGGCGATTGATGCGCGGGAGCTGAAAGTGAAATCGCGGTGGCCGATCGCGCCGGCGGGCAAGCCGGCGCCGATCGCGATGGATCGCGAGCACCGGCGGCTGTTCGTGGCGGGACGGGATCCGGCCATGCTGGTGGTGATGAATGCCGATGATGGGAAGGTAATCCAATCGTTTCCCATCAGTAATGGAGCGGATGCGGATGTGTACGATGCGAAGTCGGGGCTGATCTTTGTTTCGACGCGGGAGGGCTGGGTACATATTTTCCACGAGGACTCGCCCGATCACTACAGCGAAGCGGGCAAGGTGAAGACCGAGTTCGGGGCCAAGACCATGGCATACGATCCGGAGAAGGATCATATCTTCGTGGATACGGCAGAGTTCGGGAAAGCGATGGAGGGTTCGCGGCCGCGGGCCGTGCCGGGGACGTTGCATCTGCTGGAGTACGGGCAGTAGTGGAAAAGGGCTGGGACGGTGCGCGGGGCGGGGCGTGGCGGAGCGGGGATTAGAACCGCTGCGGGAATGTCAAGCTGGGATGGGAAATTTTCTGAAAATTAACATAGAACCGCGGGAGTGGATTTGGCATCCCACTCCGTATGAAGGCCGCGACGAAGAAGGAAATCTTTGACGAAAAATACCGGGTAGTGGCGGTGGAAGGTCAGAGCCTGACGATCCAGGGAGTGCGGAGCGGGAAGGTGCTGACCATCGTCAATCAGACTCCTGAGGTGCCGCTGACGGCGGTGGAATATCCGCCGGGGAAGTTGATTGCGTTGAGTGATCCGACGAGCTCGAGCTCACCGATCCACTGATCCATTGGCGGCGCACCAATCCGCTCGCAAGCCGGTCTGGTTGTACCACGACCACATCCTGTTTTCCTCCGACAACCAAACTCCCCACTTCTCGCAAGAGACGCGAGAAGTGGGGCACCCATTGCTACTCGACTATTGGATGGTGAAGGCCGGGGCGGTGGACTTTCCGCCGCCGGGGGCCGGGTTGGTCACGACGATGGTTGCGGTACCGGCCGAGGCGAGGTCGCGGGCCGGCACATAGAGGTTGAGTTGCGTGGAGCTGACGTAGGACGCATAGAGCGCGGCGCCGTTCCAGGTGACTTGCGAGCCGGGAACAAAGCTGGTGCCAGTGATGGTGACGAGAAGGTTTCCGCTACCGTGGGTCGCGCTGGAGGGAGAGAGCGACTGAGCTACGGGCACGGGGTTCTTCGCCGTGGAAGAGGTCAGCAGCATGGAAGAACTCTGCACCAGCACGGTTTGCGAGGGCGGGTAGTAGCAGCAGCTTTGGGAGAAGGTAAAAGCCACGCCGCTGTTTCCCCAGAAAATGAAAACCTGGCTGGGGCTGCCGCTGAGTTGAGAGAGGTTGGTAACGGCGACAGGGGTGAACCTGGAGAGATTGTAGGCAGTGACTCCAAGGCCATTGAAGAATGGAGTCGTGCCCAGCGAGAAAACGCGGTTGATGGCGGAGTCGGGTTGGAGCGGGCCGGCACTGCCGCAGCAGCCGCTGCTTCCGGTATCGTAGCTGCCGACAAGCAGGCCGGTGGAGGGATTGAGGACCTCGCCGTTGCTGCCGTAAATCAGGCCGGCGGCGTATTCGATGGAGTTGCCTTCCACGAGGCTGTTCCACTGGGATCCTAGTGTGCCGCCGCTGGAGTTGACGGTCACCTGGCCGACGGTGCCGCTGTAGTAGCCGTACAGCGTGCTCGAATTGGCAAAGACAATATCGGTGAAGGCAGGGTAGGTGATGGAGTCAGCCAGTTGAGTGGCGTCTTTAAAGAAATAAAGACCGGATGAGCCGCCGCAGCAAGAAGTACTGCCCTCGGCAACGGCGATGGTGTGGGAATCGCCGGGCGAGACCTGCATGCTGAGGGCGTTGTTGAAGCCGCCATAGGTGCTGGTGCCGAGATTGATGGTGATGTCGGGCGTGAAGGCGGGGAGGATGAGACGCTGGACCGTGCCGTTGCCGTTAAGTCCGACGTAGAGATATTTGGAGTCGCTGGAAAGAGCGAGCTGGTTGGGCTCGCTGCCGGCGAAATAATATCCGGTGACCTTCGCGGTGGTGGGGTTGATGACCGCGATGGAATTTCCGTTGGTGCCATAGCTGCTGGGAAGCGAAGCGTAAATGCGCTGGGCGTAGGGATCCCAGACAAGATCGTTGGCCGGAAGATCGAGCACGGTGGTCTTGGCGGGATAAGTGACGTCGAAGTTCATCTCGTTGGAAATGCCGCCCGGAGATGGATTGGAAACGGACAACTGGACGATGGCGGCGCTGGCGAGCAGGGCCGAGCTGGGCGTGGCCTGCAGTTGACCAGTACTCAAATAAGTCGTGGCGAGAGGTATGCCGTTCCACAGGATGGAGGCGCCGGTCATGAAATTACTGCCGTTCACAATAATGGGACTGGGGGCAGTAGCGGCTGTCACCGACGTCGGCGAGACGTAGTTGATGGATGGGTCGAGGGCCAGCACATAAAAGTAGGCGATGGCGGAAGACTGTCCGTCGGGATTGGCGACCGCAATCCAATCGGTGTTAATGCTGTTGAGATCAGAGGCCGGCACGACGGCAGTGATTTTGGTCGAACTGACAAATGTGGTGGCGAGCGGGTTGATGTTCCCCCAGTAGACGATCGCGCCCGACTGGAAGCCGGTGCCGTTGACCGTAAGCGTCAGTTGCGGGCTGTTGACATAGGCGTTGGCAGGAGACAACGAGGTGATGACCGGGGGAGGATTTCCGCCTGTGCCCTCGAGCAACGCGGTGACCTGCTGCGTCAGGCCCTGGATCGAAATAACCAGACTGGCGCTGAGCGAGCCGGTGGCGAGAGGGGTGAAGCTGATCGTGGTCTGGCAGGTCTGATAAGCGGAGAGGGTGCCGACGCAGTTGCCGCCGTAGAAAGCGAAGTCGGAGGCGTTGGTTCCGGAGATGGTGGCGGCGGTGATCACGACGGAACTGGCGGTCGTGTTGCTGATGTAAACGATCTGATAGCCGGTCGTGTTTTCGCTGATGGTTCCGAAAGCGACGGGGTTCGGGTACACACTAACCGGGACGAAGGATGCATGCGCGATGGTGGCGACGAAAAGGCAGAGCACCGCAGCGAGGCAGAGGCGCAGGGTGTTGGTCATGTGCTGGCAGCTCCTAACGAGAATTCCCCCTCAAAACTGAACCGTGGGCGGGAATTGTATCGTGGTTCGGGAAATCTGTCGCGCGATTTTGCGATGAATAAAGAAGTGCAAATATTTTCATCTGGACAGAAGCTTGCTTTCAGTGTATTCTGTTTATACTGAAGTTAATGATATGCCAGAACTAACCGGAGTGCAGAAACAGTACATTCTCCACTGGGGAGAGATGGGGACGCGGTGGGGAATCAACCGGACGGTGGCGCAGATTCACGCGCTGCTGTACTTGTCGCCGCGGGCGATCCCGGCGGAGGAGATCGCGCAGACGCTGAGCGTGGCGCGGTCGAATGTGAGCACGTCCATCCGCGAGCTGGAGACCTGGGGAATTGTGCGGGCGGTGCACGTGCTCGGCGACCGGCGGGAACATTACGAATCTATGAAAGACGTGTGGGAGATGTTCCGGCTGGTGATCGAGCAGAGAAAAAGGAGGGAGATCGATCCGACGCGGGAGATTCTGCGGCAGTGTCTGGCGGATCTCGATCCGAAGGAAGCGGGGGCGGATTACACGCGGGAGCGGCTGGCGGCGATGGCGGGATTCTTCGAGGCAGTGACGGAGTTGTACGACCAGATGAAGCGGCTGCCGACAGGAACGGTGCGCAAGCTGCTGCGGATGGGGACGAAGGTGAGGAAGAAGGCTAGTTAATTTTTTGCTTACGGTAGCGAATTCGGCGGTTGAAAATCTTTCATCGTCGAGTTCGCTGAGGGGGGCTGGAGGGCGCGGAGAAAATTCTTTCACCACAGGGCGCACAGAGGATCACAGAGAGGGGCTATGGAGGCGCAGCGGATGATCCGGGCGATTTGGGGCGCGGGGTTCGCACACCTGGGAAGTATTGCCGGGAATGTTCCGTTGCCGGGGCCGACTAGATCGGCAGCGATGTGGGCGGAAGCGTTTGTCACCACAGAGGACACAGAGGACGGCACAGAGGAACATGCAGTTCGTCAAGAACAATCGCAGCGCAATTGAAATTTTTCTGAGGGCGCGCGAGTGCACAAGGCCTGCGGCAGTTACCATCGCGGCACTTGACAGCATGAGGGCATGAGGTTCTGAATAGGAGCGCGGGCAAAAATTCCAGCCGAAGTTTTTCACACGACAAAAATTTTTGTGCTAGTATGCGGGACTGGTCCTGCTTTCGCACTTCGTCTAAATTTTCAGCGCGACGCACAAACGGACGCATTCCGCAGTAAAATTAACGTTCCATCGAACTCAGGACGGAAGTCTTAGAAGGCGCTCACACCCAGCCGCCAGAGCGCCGCAGTGGTGAAAAATTCATATATGTCAGCTCCAAGCACAACGACCCTCTCTCCGAATCCGTGGGCGCGCATTCTCGATGCGCTGGAAAAAAAGATCAACCGGCATTCCTACGACACCTGGCTCAAACCGACGCGCTACAGCCACTCCAGCGGGGGCGTGCTGTTCGTGCGGGTGCCGACGGTGGAATTCCGTCACGCCGGCGACAAGTACGCGGACCTGATCCAGGAGGCGATCGATGTCTTGGGACTGGGATTCAACGATGTGAAGTTTGTGACGCCGGAGGATGATCCGGCGGCCACGACGGTCCGGCACGACGGGGGCCTGAGCGCATCCGCGGCGGGGAGCCCATCGCAGTCGCGCTTCGATTGGGACGGGGCGGCGCAGCTGAATCCGCGGTACACGTTCGATGCGTTCGTCATCGGCAGCGGCAACCAGTTTGCGCACGCGGCGTGCCAGGCGGTGGCAGAGCGTCCATCGAAGGCTTACAACCCGCTGTTCCTGTATGGCGGCGTGGGCATGGGCAAGACGCACCTGATGCAGGCGATCGGGCACGAGATCAAGCGGCGCATGCCGCAGGCGGCGATCTGCTACGTGTCGAGCGAGAAGTTCACCAACGACATGATCAACTCGCTGCGTTACGACAAGATGACCACCTTCCGGGACAAGTTTCGGAATGTGGATGTGTTGCTGATCGACGACATACAGTTCCTGACCGGCAAGGAGCGCACGCAGGAGGAATTCTTCCACACCTTCAACGCGCTGCACGAATCGATGAAACAGATCGTGATTGCCAGCGACCGCTCGCCGAAGGAGCTGGCGGAGATTGAAGACCGCCTGCGGAGCCGGTTCGAATGGGGATTGATCGCCGACATTCAACCGCCGGATCTGGAGACCAAGGTCGCGATTCTGCAGAAGAAGGCGGAGCAGGAAAAAGTCACGCTGCCGACGGATGTTGCGCTGTATGTGGCGTCGAATATCCGGTCGAACGTGCGGGAGTTGGAGGGAGCGCTGATCCGGCTGGTGGCGCACTCGTCGCTGATCGGGGCGGAGATTACGCTGCCCTATGCGCAGCAGGTGCTGAAAAATTTTATCGACTCGCAAGCGCGGAAGGTCACGATCGAATCGATCCAGAAGATGGTGGCCGAGCAGTTCGGGCTGCGGCTGGTGGAGATCAAGGCAAAGAATAATTCGCGCGCGATCGTCTATCCGCGGCAGATTGCGATGTACCTGGCGAAACATCTGACCGAAGCTTCGCTGCCGGAAATTGGGCGTCAATTTGGCGGCAAGCATCACACCACCGTGCTGCACTCGGTGGAGAAGATTGAAGAGGTGCGGAAGAACGATAAGGATTTGAACAGGCTGATCAATAAATTGACTGAGCAATTGGGCGGATGATGCGCGGGAATCGTGGCGATTTCCACTTTGCAATACAGTCTTCCTCGTAGATGGCTGTGAACGGGCTGTGGAAGTTGTGCAAGAGCGGCAGGAAATCGGAATGAGGGGCGAGATACAGGAGGGGCTCCGAAGTGGGCGGGACCGATTTCTCACATTAGGGATGGGGCGGGAAGGCAGTGACAACAGGAGAGTTGAGAGAGATTTCCACTTCTCCGCAGAGCCTACTGTTACTGCTGGTTTTATAGGTTTTGTATTTGATATAAGGTAGTACCAGAAGTAGCACGGCCAGTCGCAGGTTTCGGGGAGAAGGATTTTATGCCGGTGGAAGCCGCCGTTGCCGCGGGGACGATGGAGATCACGGTCAGCAAATTTGAATTGCTGCGAGAGTTGACCGCAACCCAGGGCGTGGTCGAGCGCAAGACCACGATTCCAATCCTATCCAATTATTTATTCGAGGCGGCGGGAGACCGATTGTCGCTGACGGCGACGGATCTGGACTTGAGCCTGCGGACGTCGTGCGCGGCGAAGGTGAAGAAGGAGGGGTCGTGCACGATTCCCGCGCGCAAGTTGCATGACTACGTGAAGCTGCTGCCGGATGCGGATATCACGATCAAGCTGCTGGAAAATCATTGGGTCAGCATTCGCTGCGGGCGGTCGAATACGAAGATGGTGGGGATGGCGAAGTCGAATTTCCCCAGCCTGCCGGCGTTTCCCACGGCGGGAGCGGTGACGATCCGGGCCCAGGTGCTGCGCGGGCTGATCGCGCGGACGGGATTTGCGATTTCGAATGAAGAATCGCGCTACACGCTGAATGGCGGGTTGATGCTGATCAAGCCGGAGTCGATCACGATGGTGGCGACCGACGGGCATCGGCTGGCGCATTGCGAACGCGCGGGAGAAAAATTTGATGGCGTCTCGGGCGAGATGAAGACGCTGGTGCCGAAGAAGGCGATGGACGAGTTGAAGTCGCTGCTGGATTCGACGGATTCGGAGACGGTGGAGTTCGCCAAGGATGAGTCAACGCTGTTCTTCCGCATCGGATC
>DASYYT010000063.1:0-5192 GCA_035949755.1 Candidatus Sulfotelmatobacter sp. | reverse complement strand
CATGCTCACCAACTGATCGATGCTGAGGTCCCGCATCCCGCGCGAACGCATGTCGCTGATGTATTCGGGAGTGACCCCGTGAATCCGCATCGCGATCAGTTCATCCGGATCAGGATGCTTGTAACCAAGTCCCTGCAACTTTTGAATGAATTCCGGGGAAACGCCGTGAATGCGAAACGCGATCAGCTTTTCCAGATCCACGTGATCGTAACCGCGCTGTTTCAATTGCTCCACCCATTCCGGAGTGGCGCCGTGGATGCGCATCGCAATCAGCGTATCTTCGTCGGGAGAATATCCCGCCTCATGCAGGCTGCGCACCATCTGCGGACTCACGCCATGAATGCGGAACGCCACGAGTTTGTCGCTGTCGGAAATCTTCAGGCCTTCCGTGCGCAGTGCCTCGATGAAAGCGGAATCGACGCCGAAAATGCGGAAGGCGATGAGTTTGTCGGCATCGAGATCGCTGAGGTGCTCGTTCTTCATCTGCTTGGCAAAATCCAGGCTCACATCCTGCACCGCCATTGCGAACTGCTTCTCATCATCCACGTCGAAGCCCAACGACTTCATCTCGCGCGGATAATTCGCATCGGGCTGGAAGTGAAAGATCCCTGCGCCTTCGCCATTATCGAGAAATCCCTCGCACTCGATCTTGCCCGCATCGCGGGTGATCGTGAAGTGCACGTCCTGTCGTCCCGCCTTCGAGAAGTCCACACCCTGAAACGCGCTCGCCGGCCAATCTGACTCGTGCTGCGAGTTTCCGCCGTGATGGTGCTCGATCAGCGAGAACTCGACTTTGCCAGGTTCGTCGGATTTGCTGATCGTCCAATCGCCACTGCGCACGTCGCCACTGCTGCGCACTTCGGCAGCGCGATTGTTGACCGCGAAGAAAACCACGCAGGAGGCAAACACTAGGTAAGCAAGAGTTCGGCGCATTCGCATGACACTGCTCCTTCCAAAAGAGTGATTCGTCACGGACAACGAGGCCTGAGAGCAATTTATAGTTCGGCCTTCGAATCGAGGATTCCCAGGCGTTTGAGCTCAACCAGTTTCTCAATCGTCAGATTCTGGAAGCCGTGCTTGCGTGCCTCATCGATAAATTCGGGAGTAACCCCTTGAACCTTGGCCTCGATGATGTCGTCGATGCTCGGCTTGAATCCCGCAGCTTGCAGAGCCTTGATGAATTCCGGAGTCACGCCTTGCACTTTCATTCCAACAATCTCGTCCGCACTGGGATGGAAGCCCAGCGCGCGAATGTCGCGAATGTATTCCGGCGTAACGCCTTGCACTTTCATTCCCACCACGTCGTCTGAGTTCACTTCGAGGCCCTGTGCCTTCAGGCCTTGCACATAAGCAGGAGTAACCCCTTGCACTTTGAGCCCGACCACATCGTCTGAGTCAACCTTCAGGCCAGCCGCGCGCAAGTCTCGCACGTATTCCGGCGTGACTCCCTGCACTTTCAAGCCGACGATGTCATCGGCATCGGCTTGAATACCGACTTCTTTCAGCCCCTTCACATAGTCCGCGGTGACGCCTTGTACCTTCAGCCCGATGATCTGATCTTCGTCTGGATTGAAGCCCATTGCGCGCAGTTCTTTGATGTATTCCGGTGTGACGCCCTGCACCTTCAGCCCGACCAAGCCGTCTGCATCAGGATGCAAGCCGAGGTCGTGCATCTCGCGCACGTACTCTGGAGTAACACCCTGGATCTTGAGAGCGACTAACTCATCGACGCTTGGGTTCGCCAGCCCCGCAGCTTTCATCGCTTCGATGTAAGAAGAGCCTGAAGGTGCTGGAGTCGCATTGGGCGCCGGACTTTCGCTCTGCGCTGCGGAAGGCTTCGGAGTTGTTGCGGGCTTTGCGCTTGGCTGTTGCGTGTTCTCCGGGCTCGGGGTTGCTTGCAGGATAGAACTGGCGCGAGCCAAACGCGGATGCGCCATTCCCAGCAAGGCATTTCCCGCAGCCAGTGCCGCGGTCAGGCACAGCAAGCTTGCGGTTAGTCCGATGCTGCGGATTCCGGTACTGAGCGTCTTCAGGCCGAGCACGCGGACGATGCGTTCGGTGAGTGGTCCACGATTGGCAGCCATCGCAAACCGAGGAGCGCTTCGCCATTCTTCCATCAGCGTCAGCGCACGCGCGTATTCCACCGCATTGCCGCATACTGAGACCGCAGTTTCATCACAGCAGTGCTCGCGTTCCGCGCGAATGCTTTTGTTCAGCCACCAGACTGCAGGATGGTAAAAGAGCAGAGTCTCGACTGCGACCTGGAACACATTCACAAAAGGATCGAAGCGCCGGATGTGAGCCAGTTCGTGCGCAATCACTGCTTGTAGCTGATCTTCGGAAAGACCCGTCAGCGCAGAAGCCGGCAAGAACACGATGGGACGAAACCATCCAATCACCGCCGGAGCTTGCAGCCACTTGCATTCGCAATACTGAATCGCGCGATCGAGGCCGAGCCGGCGCTGCAGCGTGTAACAGATCTCGAGCACATGCGCGCACACAATGGACGATTGCCTGCGCCGCTCGCGCTCCAACAGGAAAAATCCACCCGCCGTTCGCAAGCTGAAGAAAGCCACCCCGAGAAGCCACGCTTGCACCAGCCACGGAATTGCGTCGAGCGATGGAGCTGTGCTGGCAACTCGCGCCGCGCCGTTTTTTGCGATAGGCAGGGCAACGGCGACGAGCCGCGACGAATTCGCAGTCACCGCGACCGCCGAGTGTTGCTGCGAATAGAAGAGGAATGTCGCCACCGGAGCGATCAGCATCAGCACCAGCGTGGCGACGCCAACCAGGTATCGCGCCGATGTGCGGCGGCAAAGCGCCATCGCCGCCGCAGCCAGAGCCGCAAGTGCCGTTCCCTGCCACAGGAAGTGCAACAGAGCCCATCCCAAAGCGTGCATCGCGTTCGGGGAAATCCAGTTCATCAGAGCGGTCATCGGCGGCTCCTTTCGTATTCATCGAGCATGCGGCGGAGTTCTTCGATCTCTTGCTGCGAGGCCTTACGTCCGGCGAGGGCGTGCATCATCAACTGGCTCGCCGACCCTTCAAAGACGCGCTGCAGCATATCCCCTGCAATCTGCCGCTTGGTCTGCTCGGCCGGAAGGCATGCTTCATAGACGTGCGCGCGCTGGGTTTCGTTTCGGCGGACCGTGCCTTTTGCCGTCATGATTTGCAGCAGCTTCAGAACGGTGGTGTAGCCCAGGGACTTTTTCTCGCTGAGAGCCTCATGAACGTCCCGGACGGTCGAGGGGCCGCGAGCCCAGAGAACACGCAGAATCTCGAGCTCTGAAGCCGTGGGTTTTTGCGGAGAGCGCGTCATGGGAAGGACGATACTACGAAGGTGTTCGTAGTGTCAACGAAAATCTTCGTAGATCCGAAACAGGAGCGGTGCGATGTTAAGAGGGTGGGTTTCGTTTGATTCCGAAGGCGGGTGCGAGTAGATTGGTCTGTCCCATGGTGGCCACCGCAAAAATTCCAGGAGACTCTCAATGTTGAAACGATTTACTGTATGCATTTTTATGCTGGCAGGGCTGGCCGGGTTGGCGTTCGCGGCCGACCAAGATGAGAACGTCTGCAAGGGCGATCCCGGCAAGTGGCAGCAGCTTTTTGATGGCAAGGATTTGACTGGCTGGAAGCACGTGGGCCCGGGCGGCGACACGGTGGAAGACGGACTGATCCGCACGCATGGCGGCATGGGGCTGCTGTACTGGACCGGCGGCAAGATCGGCAATTGCGAGATTCACGTCGTGTACAAGATGCGCGACCAGAACGACAACTCCGGAGTTTTCATCCGGATTCCGATCGAACCGCGTGAAGAGTGGATGCCGGTGCACTACGGTTATGAGGTGCAGATTGACAATCATCCGGAAACGTCCGGTGAGGATGAATACCATGAGACTGGAATGCTGTATTCGCTGACCAAACCGCTGGTGAAGAATGCGGGGAAGCCGGGTCCAGAGTGGAACACGATGGACATCACGCTGGATGGGCCGCGCACGATTGTCGTACTCAATGGCCAGAAGGTGACGGACTTCAAAGAGGGTGATCCGGTGCCGGAGAGGAAGTTTGATTTTGAGCCACAGCGCGGGCCTCGGCCGATGTACGGATGGTTCGGACTGCAGAACCACAGCGACAATGACATTGTATTTTTCAAAGAAGTGGCCATTAAACCGCTGAAAAAGTAAGCGAACGGGCAAGCGCAGGTCGCAGTTAAATCGATGGGAGGGATTGGGATGAAACGGAATCTTTCGCGACGCGCATTTTTGCAGGGAAGTGCGGTGGCCGCCGGCGGCGTGCTGGCGTCCAAGACAATCATGCTGGAAGCACAACCGCTGATACCACGGCCGGTGGCGCCGAGCGACCGGGTTCGATTTGGCATGGTTGGAATTGGCATGCAGGGATCGGGCCTACTCGGCATGGCGATCACGATTCCCGGAATCGAGTGCGTGGGCGCTGCCGACCTGTACGACGGACGGCATACCCTGGCTCAGGAAATCACGGCAAATCCGAGTTTGCCGACCTCGCGCGAATACAGGCAATTGCTGGATCGAAAGGACATCGACTGTATCGTGGCGGCCGTACCGGACCATTGGCATCGCCGGGTTGTGGTGGACGCGTGCAATGCGGGCAAGGATATCTATTGCGAGAAGCCGATGTCGCACAACGTTGCGGATGGCCTGGCGATGGTCGAGGCGGCGCAGAAGAACAACCGCATTGTGCAGATCGGCTCGCAGCGCGTCAGTTCGGAACTCTGCGAAACGGCGCGCGAGCTGTACCAGAAGGGTACGATTGGCGACGTCGAGATGGTGGAACTCACGCTGGGGCGGAACGATCCGACGGGCGCGTGGGTATATCCACCGCCTCCCGATCTGTCGCCGCAAACCTTGGATTGGGATACGTGGCTGAACGATGCGCCGAAGATTCCTTTCAACCCGCTGCATTTTGCCCGCTGGCGCTGCTGGAGAGCGTACGGGACGGGCGTCGCGGGCGATCTGATGGTGCATCTGCTCAGCGGCATGCTGAAAACTCTGGGCTGGAACGAGATTCCGCGCTCGGCGGTAGCCACGGGCGGAATCTTCCGCTTCAACGACGGACGCGATATGCCGGACTTTCACACCGTGCTCTTCGATTATCACGGCATCCCTGTATATGTGCGGCTGGATCTGGGCTGCGAAACGCCGGAACTGGCGCGA
>DASYYT010000062.1:0-8583 GCA_035949755.1 Candidatus Sulfotelmatobacter sp. | reverse complement strand
CGGGTTGAGGACGATTTCGACCGGCCTTCCATCTTCGAGGTACGGCATATCCTCTTCGGGCAGAATGCGGGCGATGACGCCCTTGTTACCGTGACGGCCGGCCATCTTGTCCCCGACACTCAGCTTGCGCTTCATGGCGATATAGACCTTGACCAGCTTGATCACGCCCGGGGGCAGTTCGTCGCCCTTGGTGAGCTTGTCTTTCTTCTCGTTGACGATCTTCTTGAGCACGTCGATCTGGCGCGAGGTCATTTCCTCGATCTCGTCGATCTGCTCGTTGACCCGCGGATCCTTGTCGGCATACTTGATACGCTTCAGGTTGCGGGTGGAGATGCGCTCGATCTCGTCGCGGGTGAGGATGGCCCCCTTGGTCAGCAGGCGCTTGTTGGTGCGCTCGTCGTGCAGGTCGGCCTGCACTTCCTTGCCGCCGAGGATGTTGTCGAGACGCTTCAGGCGCTCGTCGGTGAGAATTCGGATTTCATCCGAAAGGTTCTTTTCCAACTTGGCGATCTGCGTGGCCTCGATGGCCTTGGCGCGCTCGTCCTTCTCCTGGCCCTTGCGCAAGAAGATCTTGACATCGACGATGACGCCCTCGATGCCGGGCGGGCAGTAGAGGGAAGCATCGCGCACATCGCCGGCTTTTTCGCCGAAGATGGCGCGCAGCAGCTTCTCTTCCGGCGTGAGCTGGGTCTCGCCCTTGGGCGTGACCTTGCCGACCAGGATGTCTCCCTGCTTGATGGTGGCGCCGATACGAATCACGCCGGCTTCGTCGAGATTGCGCAGCATGGATTCGCTGACGTTGGGAATGTCGCGCGTGACTTCTTCCGGACCGAGCTTGGTGTCGCGGGCCTCGATCTCGTACTCCTCGATGTGCAGCGAGGTGTAGTAGTCGTCCTTGACCATGCGTTCGGAGACCAGGATCGCGTCTTCGAAGTTGTAGCCGCGCCAGGGCATGAAGGCGACCAGGACGTTGCGTCCCAGCGCCAGCTCGCCGTGGTCGGTGCAGGGACCGTCGGCGATAATCTCGCCCTTCAGCACGCGCTGCCCCTTTTTCACGACCGGCTTCTGGTTGATGCAGGTGTTCTGGTTGGAGCGCTTGAACTTGGTGAGCTGGTAAATGTCGCTGCCGACCTCGCGCGACAGCTGCGTGGGATGGTGCTCGCCTTCGACGCGGACGATGATGCGTTCGGAGTCGACCGAATCGATAATGCCGTTGCGGCGGGCCAGAACGACTGCGCCCGAGTCGCGAGCGGTGACGCCTTCCATTCCGGTGCCGACGATGGGCGCTTGGGCGCGAAGCAGCGGCACGGACTGGCGTTGCATGTTGGCGCCCATCAGCGCGCGGTTGGCGTCGTCGTGCTCGAGGAAGGGAACCAGCGAGGCGGCGACCGAGACCAACTGCTTCGGGCTGACGTCGACGTAATCCACTTCTTCACGGTTGACCAGGACGAAGTTGCCGGCCTTGCGGGCGTTGACCAGTTCGGTAACGATGCGGCCTTTATCGTCAAGTTCCACGTTGGCCTGTGCGATGGTGTGCCGGTCTTCTTCCCAAGCCGAGAGATAGAACGAGAAGGGCTCGACCTGCGCGGGCTTCTTGCGCTTCTCTTTCAACTCGTGGTTGATCTTCTCGATTTCGTGCTTCTCGACGTGATCGCCGACTTTGAAGTCGCTGTCGCCAACGTTGACGATGGTGACGTAGTCGATGACGCGTCCACCCTTGATCTTGCGATAGGGTGACTCGATGAAGCCGTAGTCGTTGATGCGGGCGTAGCAGCTCAGCGACGAGATCAGGCCGATGTTCGGACCTTCCGGCGTCTCGATCGGGCAGATGCGTCCGTAGTGCGTGGGGTGAACGTCGCGGACTTCGAACCCGGCGCGCTCGCGGGAGAGGCCGCCCGGCCCCAGGGCCGAGAGACGCCGCTTGTGCGTGATCTCGGAGAGCGGGTTGGTCTGATCCATGAACTGCGAAAGCTGCGACGATCCGAAGAATTCGCGGATCGCAGCCATCACCGGCTTGGCATTGACCAGGTCGTGCGGCATGGCCGTGGACATTTCCTGGTACACGGACATTTTTTCTTTGATCGCGCGTTCCATGCGGACCAGGCCGATGCGGAACTGATTCTCCATCAACTCGCCGACGGCGCGCACGCGCCGGTTGCCGAGGTGATCGATGTCGTCGACCGCGCCAATGTTCTTGCGCAGCTTGAGCAGGTAGGCAATGGTGGCGTAGAAATCGTCGGGATCGAGCGTGCGCTTGTCGAGCGAGGTCGCTTCCTGGTTCTCGAACAGCTTGATGTTGAACTTCAGACGGCCGACGCGCGAGAAGTCATACTTGCGCGGATCGAAGAACATGCCGTGGAACAGCGCCGTGGCGGTGTCGAGGGTCGGGGGATCGCCGGGACGCAGCTTGCGGTAGATTTCGATCAGCGCTTCCTGCGGAGTCTTGATGGAATCGCGCTTCAGGGTCTGGCTGATGACTGTGCCCACATCGTCGCGCTCGGGGAAGAACAGCGACATTTCAACCACGCCGGAATCGAGAATCTTGGACAGCTTGTCGGCAGTCAGCTCGGAGTTGGCTTCGAGCATGACCTCGCCGGTGGTGGTGTCAACGATGTCGCTGGCCGTCCATGCGCCTTCGAGGTCGGTGAGATCCACTTCGATTTCGGTGATCTTCGCTTTCTGTATGTCTTTCAGAACTTGCGCGTTGATCTTGCGGCCGGAGTGGGCGATCTCGTCGCCGGACTTGTTCTTGATGCTACGGGCGAGCTTCATGCCCAGCAGGTTGGTGGACTTCTCGCTGGCGGGATCGAGGGTCCAGTAAAGCTTCTTGTCGCGAATCGCAATCCGGTCGGTGGTGTAGAAGGTCTTCAGAATGTCTTCGCCGGAACGGAGTCCGAGGGCGCGCAGGAAAATCGTGCCCAGGAATTTGCGCTTGCGGTCAATGCGGACATAAAGCACGTTCTTCTGGTCGTACTCGAATTCCACCCACGAACCGCGGTAGGGGATGATCTTGCCGAGGAAATAGGTGCGGTTGTTGGCAGTCTCGAAAAAGACGCCGGGGGAACGGTGCAATTGGCTGACGATCACACGCTCGGTGCCGTTGATGATGAAGGTGCCGTTCTGGGTCATCAGGGGAACGTCGCCGAAGAATACTTCCTGCTCTTTGATGTCGCGGATGGAACGGTTGCCGGTCTCAGCGTCCTTGTCGAAAATGGTGAGGCGCATGGTGACCTTGAGCGGAGCGGAGTAAGTCATGCCGCGCTCTTCGCACTCGGCCACGTCGTACTTCAGCTGCAGGCCAACCGGGTCGCCGCACTTGTTGCAGAAATCGGGGGTGTTGGCGTTGTAGGTGCCGCACTTGGAGCAGAGCACGTCGCCAGGGTGAAATGGATCGGTGATGACGGTATTGCCGCAGTTCTTGCAAGTGGTGCGGAGGTGATGCAGGCCTTTGAGGTGACCACACTTGCACTCCCAGTTACCAATGGCGTAATCCACAAACTCCAGTTGTGATACGTTGCGGAAGTCGGTGATGGGGAAAACGGACTGAAAGACCGCCTGCAAGCCGCCGTCTTCGCGCTCGCTGGGCAGTTTGTCCATCTGCAGGAAGCGGTCGTAGGAACGCTTCTGAACCTCGATGAGGTTCGGGATCTGGATAGTGGCCGGAATTTTGGAAAAATCAAAGCGTTTACGGAAGGCATTTTTCATCGTTAAGAAACTCCCAATCTCACGCGCGACCGAGGGCCGCGCTCAAACCGCGGAATGTAAGGGCGCGCTTTTGCGGTCGCGCCGCGGGACATGCTAGATGCAGAGCCGGAACAACTTAGAACCTAAAAGACAGTGGGCGCCCGCAGGGACAGTGGTTCCCGCAGACGCCATTCAGGGCGTTTCGCCATTTTCTGATTTGAACTCTTTCGCGCCAGTTCGTCGGCCTGTTTCCGCT
This sequence comes from Candidatus Sulfotelmatobacter sp., assembly GCA_035949755.1. Lineage (GTDB taxonomy): Bacteria > Acidobacteriota > Terriglobia > Terriglobales > Acidobacteriaceae > Sulfotelmatobacter. Next base: position 4,643 of record DASYYT010000062.1, on the reverse strand, counting down.
TCGCCTGCCCGCGAAGCGCTTGCCTAAACTTCCCGCGCGAGACTCGCTCGCGCTCGAGTGATACACCCAGGAAGCGACGTTATATAGATGCTAACACCGCCGCCAAAGCTTCACAAGTAGGAAAGTGCAACCAAATCGATTTTGCACTGCTTTCGGTGCAATGTGGGGACAGCCGCCCTCGGCTGTCCAGTCGCGAAACGACGCTAGAACCCGCTGAGCCTCGCTGGGAGCCGGACGGCCGATGGCGGGCGTCCCCACGTAAAACGGTTACTTCACCTCGACAACAGCGCCGGCATCGGTGAACTTCTTCTTGATGGTCTCGGCTTCTTCCTTGGAAACGCCTTCTTTGACGTTCTTGGGGGCTCCATCCACCAGTTCCTTGGCTTCTTTGAGGCCGAGGCTGGTGACTTCGCGTACCGCCTTGATTACATTGATCTTGTTGGCGCCGACCTCTTTGAGGACGACGGTGAATTCGGTCTTCTCTTCGGCCGGAGCCGCACCGGCTGCAGCCGCGCCGCCGCCACCCGCCACCATCACGGGAGCTGCCGCCGCCGCCGAGACGCCGAGACGGGATTCCAGCTTCTTGACCAGCTCCGCCGCTTCCAGAAGCGACAGGCCTACGATTGATTCTTCCAATTGTGCTAAGTCCGCCATGTTGTTCTCCACGTGTTATCAGGATTATTGATTTCGTTATCCGTGGGTCAGGGTTCCAGTGCGTCCAGGTTCCGATTCCTCGCGCCAGACAACGCTCGGAACGAACCGCGCAACCCCTGACTTGCCGGTAACCAAATCTTTTTCGGATGGCTTGCGCCATCCAGAACTTGTGTGGCCAGGCACCGTTGCCCTGCAGCCACGTCAGAGCAGCCGGCTAAAACCACGCTCGCTGCGCTCGCCGGACGGACGAACGCGTCCGTCCCTACACGAACTATGCTTCCTTGAATTTCTTCTGCTGCACGGCCTGGATGACCACCGCCAGATTGCGCGGCACGGCATTGATCGCGGTAGCCAGGCGCTGCGCGGGAGCATTGATCAGGAACAGCAGCTTCGACATCAGCTCTTGCTTCGAAGGCATCGAGGCCAGCGCTTCAATCTCTTTAATGTTGATGACGCGGCCTTCGACGACGCCGACCTTGAAGGTAAACTCGGGAGTGTCCTTGGCGTATTTGGTCAGGGCCTTGGCCATGGCCACGGGATCGCCGGTGGTGTAGGCAATCGAGGTCACGCCCGCGAGATCTTTTAGGGCGCCTTCTACCTTGGTGCCCTTGGCCGCGCGCTCCGCCAAGGTGTTCTTGACGACCTGGTACTTCGCGCCCGCGCCGCGCAGAGCCTTACGCAGCTCATAATCCTGGGCGACGGTCAGCTTGGTGTAGGTGGCGACGACCACGTTCGAAACGTTGCTCAGGTCTTTGCTCAGCTTGTCGACCTGTTCTTTTTTCTTTGCCTTGGTAACTGCCATTGGTGCAATCCTCGAATCTTCTTAGTCTTGATCAGCCTGCAAGCGTTGCTTGGCAACGTGGACGGCCGAGGGCGGCCGTCCCCACATTACAACTTATGCCTTGGCCGAAGCCTCGATCGGGGCCGTATCCAGAGCGATGCCAGGTCCCATGGTCGAACTGAGGTAGCAGCCCTTGATGTATTTGCCCTTGGCGACCGATGGCTTGGCCTTGATCACGCTGGTAATCAGCACCGTGGCGTTCTCGATCAGCTTGTCGGGCGAAAACGAAATCTTGCCGACCGGGCAGTGCACCAGAGCGGTCTTGTCGGTGCGGAACTCGACCTTGCCGGCCTTCACTTCCTGCACCGCCTTGCCCACATCGAAGGTGACAGTGCCGGTCTTCGGATTGGGCATCAGGCCCTTGGGACCGAGAATCTTGCCCAGGCGTCCGACGGACTTCATCACGTCGGGAGTGGCGATGAGGGCGTCGAAGTCGGTCCAGTTTTCCTTGGTGATCTTCTCGACCATCTCTTCGCCGCCGGCAAAATCGGCGCCCGCAGCTTCGGCCTCTTTAATTTTGTCGCCGGTGGCGATGACCAGAACTTTTTTCGACTTGCCCAGACCGTGCGGCAGAACGACCGTGCCGCGCACCATCTGGTCGGCATGCTTGGGATCGACTCCCAGGCGCAGCGTGACCTCGACGGTTTCGTCGAACTTGGCATACTTCACCTTCTGCAGGAGCGGAACCGCGTCCTGCAGAACATAAGGACGCTTCTCGACAGCCGCGTGCGCCTTGGCGATATTCTTTCCTTCTTTTCTATTCATCTGCTTTTCCTGTCTCCCACCGTGCGCTCGGGTGCGAGCGACCGTGGTGCGTTTGACAATCTGGTAATTGGGAAATTCAGCAATCGAGTAATTTGAAAACTTTTCCGCGCGGGGTTTTCAATTACTCTACTAAATTTCCCAATTACTCAATCTCCTTACCCGATAACTTCGATTCCCATCGAGCGCGCCGTGCCGCGGACGCTCTTAACGGCGGTTTCGATCGACGCGGCGTTCAGGTCGGGCATCTTCTGCTTGGCGATGTCTTCGACCTGCTTGAGCGTCACCTTGCCGACCTTGTCTTTGTTGGGCGTGCCCGATCCCTTGGCGATGCCGGCCGCCCGCTTCAGCAGAATCGACGCCGGCGGCGTCTTGGTGATGAAGGTGAAGGAGCGGTCGTTATATACGGACACGACCACCGGAATGATCAGTCCCTCCATCTCCTTCTGGTTGGTTCTGGCGTTGAACTGCTTGCAGAACTCCATGATGTTGATCTGGGCCTGGCCGAGGGCCGGGCCTACCGGGGGCGCCGGAGTCGCCTTGCCTGCCGCGATCTGCAGCTTCACGTAACCTGTAACCTTTTTTGCCACTTCGTTAGCTCCTAGCTTCTAGCTCTTAGCATTTAGCCAAGGCTTTCACTAAATTCCGATTGCCATCAGGGCCGGCATCACCGTAGGAATCAGCTTTTTCTGCACGGGATCAGCAGCCAACCCCAGCCCTTCGATCGTGTGGACTCCGATCACTTCCATGTCCGTCCGCTCGGCCATAACGACAATGTCGGGTGCGGAAAAGCCGTCGCTTGCCACCCAAACCGCAGCGGTGTCACGCTCGATAATGGAACCGTCAATCGCGCGGAATCCAATCCGACGCAGTACTTGCGCCCCTAACCGCTCCAAACGCTCCCGGTGAATCCAAGAGAATGCCGCTCCTGTGTCCACCATTGCCTGAATCTCTTCCGTCTTTTCGGGGGCGCTGGGATTCCAAACTCGCAACTTGGCGCTGAAACTGCCCATACCTACGCGACCTTCTCCACCTGATTGAACTCCAATTCCACCGGGGTCGAACGCCCGAAAATCGTGACCATCACCTTGAGGGTCTCACGATCTTCGTTCACCTCGTCGACCACGCCGGTAAAGCTGGCGAAGGGGCCTTCGGTGATGCGCACCGACTCGTTCTTCTCGAACTTGACCTTAAGCTTCGGCTTCTCGCGGCTGTCGGCGACTTTGTAGACGATGTGCTGAACTTCTTCTTCCGAAAGCGGCGTGGGCTGCTGCCCGGTGCCGACGAATCCGGTGACGCGCGGCGTGGACTTCACCACGTGCCAGACGTGATCGTCCATATCCATTTCGACGAGCACGTAGCCGGGATAGAACATGCGCTCGGAGGTGTACTTTTTGCCGCCGCGAACTTCGGTGACCGACTCGGTCGGAATCAGAACTTTGCCGATCTTGTCCTGCAGTCCGAAGGCTGCGACGCGCGACTCGAGCGACTCTTTCACCTTGCGCTCGAATCCCGAATAGGAGTGGATGATGTACCACTTCATGTTCGGGTTGCGGGGAGCCTCGGCCGTAGCGGCGGCACCTTCTGTGCCGGCACTCTGCGGTTCGCTGCTGGGAGCGGTGGTTGCTTCGTTTTTTTCTTCGTCCTGCATATAGGATGTTTCTTCTTTAACGTTGTGTGCCATCTCAGCCGCTGCGCACCTTGAATAAACTGAACATATACGAGACGCCATGCTGGATGAGGAAATCAATCACCCAGAAATAGAAGGCGAAAAGGGCGACCGTAATCACGACCACCGTGGTCGTGCCCTGCACTTCCTTGAGCGAAGGGGCGGTGACCTTGCGCATTTCGCTGCGCACGTCGTTGTAGAAGGACTTGATTCGTTCCGGCCAGGACTTGATCTGGTCGCCGAAGCTGCCGCCCGCTGCTGCAATTGAATTCGCCATTTTCTTCGTCTCGACTGACATCGTTACTCCTGGATCTGGCCCTTCTCTCCAAAAACTCTGGCAGGGGCGGAGGGATTCGAACCCCCAAGTTCGGTTTTGGAGACCGACAGTTTAACCGTTGAGCTTACGCCCCTGTACTGATTGAGTAATTCTGCGATTGAGTCATTGGGCGATTTAAAACCTGTACACGCTGAGATTTTGAATCACACAATCGGCAATCACATAATCGCCCAATTACTTCACTTCCTTATGCGGCGTGTGCTTACGGCAACGGCGGCAGAATTTTTTCATCTCCAGCCGCTCGGTCGTCGTCTTGCGGTTCTTGGTCGTCGAATAGTTCCGCTCTTTGCAGTCACCGCATTGTAATGTCACTATTTCTCGGGGCATCGGAACAGCTCCTAACTCAACTCGTCTTCAAATTCAGAAATAAGAATTCAGAA
>DASYYT010000061.1:0-20568 GCA_035949755.1 Candidatus Sulfotelmatobacter sp. | reverse complement strand
TCTGCTTTGAGAATTCCTCTGGGAGAAGGCCTTTCCGGCTGGGTGGCACAAAATCACAAGGCAATTCTGAACGGAAATCCGTCGGTCGAGCCCGGATATTTGAACGACCCGACCAAGTACAGCACGCTGCGATCAGCTTTGGCGATGCCGATAGAAGGAGCCAACGGGATCGCGGCAGTGCTCGCACTCTATCGCGCCGGACAGGATGCATTCTCGGTCGACGATCTGCGGGTATTGGAGGCCGGTGCCTCAGGTCTGGGGAAAGCGATTGAAGGCGCCGCCAACCACAAAGCGGCTGGTGCAAGCGCGAGCTAGAGGGCATCACCAGATGCGTTTTACATGATAAGCATCGAAGATGCGATCATTGCTGACGATCGCCAAATTCTCGCTCTGGGCCTGAGAAATCAACATTCGGTCGAACGGATCACGGTGCTCTCCCGGTAGGGACCCTGCCCGAATGGCATGGAACATTGAAATGGGAAGGCTCTCCAATCCTAACTGCGCGAGATAGTAGTCGAAATCGCTCACCAACACTTCTCCGGTTGGCAATTTACCCAGACGAACCTTCGTCGCAATCTCCCATCCAGAGGCGGCGCTGACCAGGATTTCATTACTCCGGTCCTCGATCAGCTCCCGGGCACCCGAACCGAGCGATGGATCCCCGTTGAAAGCCCAGAGGAGCGTGTGGGTGTCAAGCAGAGCCCGCATGCTTCATTCCCAGCGGTCGAGTTCGTCAGGAGGGAGGGGCTCGAAGAACTCGGGGCCGACAACAAGTTTGCCTTTTAGGATACCGAGCTTGCGATGGCCTTTCCGCCCCTCAATTGGGACCAATCGAACCACCGGATCAGAACCGCGAGCAATGATGATTTCCTCTCCGCGGCAGGCTTTTTCAATGAGGCGGGAAAGGTTGGTCTTCGCTTGGTGGATGGTTACCGTCTTCATCTTAGCTAATCATAGCTTAGCTAAGCACAAAATGCAAGCTCATTCATACCGCAACGCGACCATCGGATCGACCTTCGTGGCCCGCCGCGCGGGGATGTAACAGGCCAGGCAAGCGATCAGGGTGAGCGCGAGCGCAACCGCCAGATACGTGAGCGGATCCGTCGGTGAAACACCGAACAGGAAGAGGCCGCAGCAGAAGCACATCCATCACGCTGAAGATTGTGCTGTTAGCGCCGATGCCCAAGGCAAGAGACAGAACCACTACCATCAGAAAACCTGGGCTCTTACGGAGATTTCGAACTGCCAGGCGAAGGTCCAGCGAGAGAGATTCCAACCAAGCCACTAGCCGTTTCACGATGACCTCCTGAACGCGGCGTTAGCTAGATGAGGCTGCCGAAAGCGACCGATTCGATGGTCTATGCAAATCTCAAGCCAATCGGACAACGCGCTAAGTCGTTGTTAGGAACGGGGCAAGGAAGTTTTGCCTCATCCTCTTCGTTCGATTGTTGTTCATCGCTGGAAAAGCACTGTCCGCTAATGAACGTCCTCATGCCGCTGCTTCGCGGCCTATTCCATCTCGAAGCTGACGTACATCAGGCCGCCGTCGCGCTCGACCTGCAGTACGACCGGGTCGCCGGGTTTCAATCTGCCGACCGCAGCCCGGAGAGTGTCCATAGAATCGATGGGCAAGCGGTTGAGTTGGTGAATGACGTCGCCCGCCTCGAGGCCGGTGTCAGGCATCAGCAGATCGGCGGCTTGACCTACGACGATCACGCCCGAGGAAATCCTGAAGTTCAGACGCGACTTCATCTCATCGCTGACATCAATTCCCAAAATCCCCAGCCGTGAAATCAGGCTGTTATCGGTGTCGATGGTGTCCAGCAATTCGTCCATGTGATCGCGATGCTCGATGGCGGGGACGTATAGGATTTTCTTTTCGTTTTCGCGGAGAATTTCCAATTTCACAGCCTGATCCAGCCGGTGCAGGTAGAGAGCAGCCGCGAGCGAAGGCAGGGTCTCGATGCGGCGATCGTCAGCGCTGAGGATAATATCCTGAATTTTCAAACCGGCGGCAGCGGCGGGGCCGTCGGGCTTCACATCCACCACTACCACTCCCCATTTCTGGGGAAGGGCCAAACCCTCGGCCAGGTCAGGCGTGATCTCCTGTGCGACTGCGCCAATTTCCACGCGGTGCACGTGGCCGTACTTGCGCAGGCTGTGGTAAACGAAATCCACCACGCGCGCCGGGATGGCAAACCCCAGTCCCTCGCTGCCTCCGCCTTCGGACAAGATGAAGGTATTGATGCCAACCACGACGCCATTCATATCGACTAGCGGCCCTCCGCTGTTGCCGGGATTGATGGGGGCATCGGTTTGAAGATAGGTGAGCGGCTTGCTGGCGTCGGGCTGGCGCGCCAGGGCGCTGAGCACACCCATGGTGACCGAGTTCTGCAAGCCCTCGGGACTTCCAATGGCGAAGACGAGTTGTCCGACTTGCGGGCGCTGCTGGCTTACCAGGGAGAGTGTGGGGAGCCCGGTTTCATCTACCTTCAAGAGCGCGAGATCGGTCTCCTTATGCTGGCCGATCAGGCGCGCCTCCAGGATTCGTCGTTTGCCCACCGGCACTTGTCCGGAAGAATCTCCGACCAGGGGCAGTGCGACGCGAATGCGTTGCGCGCCTTCCACCACGTGAGCGTTGGTCATGATGTAGCCGTTGGGATCGACAATCACTCCCGAACCCACAGCGTGCTGGCGGACGATGAACGCGGTTTCCGAGCGGTCTTGCTCGCGCAACGGGCCGTATCCTGTGACCAGAATCTGCACGACTGCGGGAGACACCTTGGCCGCCAGACTTTCCAGTGCGCCGTTGAGTTGGACCAGGACGCCGGGTGGCGGCGCAGAAATGGACTCGGCTGACGAAGTGCCTGGCTTATTCTGTGCAGGCGATGAGGAGGCAGGCTTCTGATCGTTTCCCGTCACCGCCCGGGAGGGAGTTTGCCTGGTGGTCGACTGCGCGACGCCTGTCGGGCATCCGCCGAACGGAATCCCCAAGACCCACGACAACAGGATTGAACCCAGCCCGAGATGACGGCAGCAGCCCGAATCTCGTCTCCACGCGATAGCCTGCGGCATAAAGATCTTCTCCTGGAAGGAATCGCTCTATCTGCATTCTGCCAGAAATTCAGCGCGCGCATCGGCCGGCGGCCATCAGCGGTCTGCTAACATTCTTAGTTCGCAAGCGCGCGCAAACCTGTCCCATGGATCCGCACGAATTTATCGCCGAAGTCTATAGCCGCATGGCGCGCCGTCATGCGGCAGAGAAACATCGCCCCAACTGGGACGAAATCCAAAAAGACGTGGTCGTACTCACTGCGGCACAACAGTATGCACCCCATCTGCCCCAGAACAAGGCGGCCAACATCCTCGACATTGGCTTTGGCGGAGGATGGTTTCTGGCCGCCTGCCTCAAGCTGGGCTATAGCAATCTATCGGGCGCCGATTTCAATATTCAGCACAAAGACAATATTCGACAGTGGGCGCCGGGGCGCATTTCCCTGCACGAGATTAAGGACAATATCGGAGACTTTCTCAGCGACAAGAAGGAACAGTACGACTTCATCCATATGTCCCATGTCATCGAGCACATCCCCAAGTATTCCCTGTTCTGGATCGTGGATGCACTCTATTGGGCGCTGAAGCCTGGTGGGACATTGTTGCTGCGTACGCCGAATATGGAAGGACCATGTGCGAACTCCAGTCTGTATGTGACCCTGTCGCACGAGTACGGATTTGCAGGCTCGAATTTGACGTCTCTGCTGGACCTCTGCGGTTTTGATGACATTCGTTTGCTGGATTTTCGCGATGCATCCGGTACCGTGAAGCAGCGCCTGGGGACGATATTGCGCTGGCCCGTTCTCAAGCAAAGCCAGATACGAAACCGCCTGTTCGGAGTCAATTATGGCGGGCAGTTCGGCTCGGAACTGATCGTTTCCGGCAAACGTGGTGAGTTTCCGCCTTATTTCGATCCTCGTTACAAATAGCCGGGGAGGGTTCGATGAACCGGTGGGGTGGTTGGGGGAACCTAGATGTTACCGTTAACTAACGGGTTATCAGGCTTTTACACGAGTAACTTTCCGTGATATAACCGCCCGTGAGCATAAAAGCGGGCTGAGAGCCCGCTGGGAGCTTGCTTTGCCGTTGGCCTCATCCACGAACGACGACATCATAGCCGGCCAACATAGAGGAGGTACCGTGGGGGAAGAAGCACGGACCGGAAAAAGATTTCCGCTGGAACTGCCGATCAAGATTCACAAGGGCGAGACCGGAGACGCCAAAGGGGTCACGGGAAATCTCAGCGCCGCGGGGGTATACATCCGCGCCGATGCGGCCATGGAGATTGGATCGCCCGTGGAATTTGAAATCACGTTGCCCCCCGAGATGACGGGCGGGCAGGAACACGTCACCATCCAATGCAAAGGGCGAGTGGTGCGGTCTGATGAAACTGGAGAAGGCGGCGAAGGCCGGGGCGTGGCCTGCGTGATCGACTCATACGAGTTCGTGAGGAACTCCTGATTCTTTGAACAAGCTTTTCTGGGAGCGTTGACAATGCTCAAACTGATTCTGGCAGATAACCAGGCGATATTCCGGGCGGGCATCGCCAAAGTGCTGGCGGTCGAAGACGAGATGCGCATCGTGGCCCAGGCGCAGACTCCGGAACAGATGTTCATGGCCCTGGATAAGTTCCGTGCCGCCGTGCTCGTCGTGGCGGCGGGATTCCACAATGATTTTGCCGCGATCGTGCAGTCAGCCAACAAGGCAAAGACGCGCGTGATCGTGTTGGCCGACACCGGCGAGAGCGCACAGAAGCACATGTCGAACGGCGCGCACGGCGTCGTTTACCGCAACGTGACCAGCGCCGCGCTGGTCGACTGCGTGCGCAAAGTCGCGCGCGGCGAAACCTGGGTGCAGGACGTCGCCGTCCCCAGCGAACTCACCGAAAATGATATGGTCGGATTGCGCGTACGCGACCGGTTAACAGCGAAAGAATTGCGCATCGTCGCGCTCATTGTGCAGGGCTACAAGAACAAGGAAATCGCCTCGCAACTAGGCACGACCGAGCAGGTGATCAAGAATTACCTGCGCAATGTGTATGACAAGATCGGCGTTTCGGACCGGCTGGAACTGGCGCTGTTCACGATCCATCACCGGATCTTGAACGAAGCTGCGGCGGCAACCACGGCAGGAGCAGTTCCGCAACCACCGGCGGGCGTGGCGCAGTAACCCTTCCAATCAGGCTTGGAAAGCCGCCCCTGGGGCGGCTTTTCCTTTCCAAGGTTTTTTGCGGCGGCAACCCTGGCCGCGTCTCCGCAGACCAATCACCTGCGTTCGTGTTCGCCGGAATTGGAGCCCAGTAAACCAAGAAAAGTCAGCGATCAGCACGAATGCGGAACCGTCCGCAATATTCAGATCGGCGCCGACCTTGAACGCTGGCACCGGGGGCCGTAGGCGCCCCCGCGGCAGCCGGCAAGATTCCGGCGCTACGGTTAAATCTTCTCGCCGATAGATTTCGCCTGCGTGAAAAGGTAGAGGTAATCCGGGCCGCCGGATTTCGAATCGGTGCCCGACATGTTGAATCCGCCGAAGGGATGCGCGCCGACCATCGCGCCGGTGCACTTGCGGTTGATGTACAAGTTGCCGACGTGGAAGTCGCGGACGGCGCGTTCGATCTTGTCGCGCGAACTGGTGTAGACCGCGCCGGTCAGGCCGAACTCGGTGTCGTTGGCGATTTCGAGCGCTTGGTCGAAACCACGGGCTTTGATGACGGCAAGAACCGGGCCGAAGATTTCTTCCTGCTCGAGTTTTGATTTCGGCGGAATGTCGGCAATGACGGTGGGCTTGATGAAGTAGCCTTCGCCGGGAGCGCGTTCGCCGCCGGTGATGAGGCGCCCATCCTTCTTGCCCTGCTCGATGTAGCCGAGGATGGTCTTCATCGAACCCTCGTTGATGACCGCACCCATGTTGGCGTTTTCGGCGGGATCGCCGACCTGAATTTTCTCGACGCGAGATTTCAGCTGCGAAAGGAACTTGTCGTAGACGCGCTCGTCGACGATGGCACGCGAACAGGCCGAGCACTTCTGGCCCTGGAAGCCGAAAGCGGCTTGGGCGACGCCTTCGACGGCGGAGTCGATGTCGGCATCGGCATCAACGATGATGGCATCTTTGCCACCCATCTCGAGGATCGTACGCTTGATCCAGAGCTGGCCGGGTGCCTGGGTAGCAGCAGTTTTGTTGATGTTGAGACCGACTTCGCGCGAGCCGGTGAAGGCAATGAAGCGAGTCTTGGGATGCGCGACGACAGCATCGCCGAAGGTTGCGCCCGAGCCGGGGCAGAAATTGACGACGCCTTCGGGCATGCCGGCCTCTTCGAGCAACTCGACAAACTTCGCAGCGATGGTGGGCGAATCGCTCGACGGTTTCAGGATGACGGTGTTGCCGCTGACGATCGCGGCCAGCGTCATGCCGGCCATAATGGCGCAGGGGAAATTCCATGGCGGAATCACGGCGCCCACACCGAGCGGAATGTAGAGGAGCGTGTCATGCTCGCCAGGCAGTTGAATGGGCGCTTGCGTTTTAGCGAGGCGAAGGGCTTCGCGGGAATAGAATTCGCAGAAGTCGATGGTCTCGGAGATGTCCGCATCGGCCTCAGCCCAGTTCTTGCTGACTTCGAAGACCAGCCAGGCCATGTATTCCATCTTGCGCTGGCGCAGCAGGTCGCCGACACGGAACAACAGGCTGGCGCGCTCTTCGACGCTGGTGTTCTTCCAGGACTCGAAGGCTGCGAGGGCGGCCTTCATGGCGGGCTCGACGTGTTCTTTGCCGGCCTTCTGGTGAACACCGACAATCTGCAAAGGATTCGCGGGATTCAGCGATTTGATCTTGTCAGTAGTTTTGACGCGTTTGCCGCCGATGATCAGGTCGTACTCGCGGCCTAGCTGGCTGCGGACTTTGGCGATGGCGGCGCGCATGCGGCGCGCGTTTTCTTCGTTGCGAAAATCAAAAAAAGACTCGGTAACAAATGGGCCAGCATGCAGGCTGGTGCGCGGCCGGACGGGGGCTTCCAACGTTGCCATGGGAGAATTCCTTTCGAAGCTAGGAGATTAAAAAGTAGGTCTACTGTGCTATTTTACACCTCCTGAAGTTGTGGCACACTTGGGCAATTTCCATTTTCCGTCATCTACTCGGAACAGGAGTCAATCTGGGCAGTCGCCCACGGCAGTAGGCGGCCCGAATACCGGGCACGGCGGGTGAAGTAGTAGCCGGGACTCGGAACTTCAAAATCCTCGCAGGCGTCGAGCCATTCTCCCGAAGTCAAATACCGAGGAGACAGCGGAACACACGGCGCACGGAGCGGTGGTAGACTCGAAGGTTTTCATCGAGGCGAAATGATGAATATTCAGCGAGTGGGAGTAGTGGGCGCGGGCACGATGGGGAACGGGATTGCGCATGTGTTCGCACGAGGCGGCTGCAGCGTGGTTTTGTGCGATGTGGAACAGAGTTTCCTGGAGCGAGCGATCGCTACCATCACCAGGAATCTGGAGCGGGAGGTGGCGAAGAACAAAATCACGGTTGCGGATCGCGATGCGGCATTGGAACGCATTCAACCGGTGATCAAACGGGAGCATCTGGCGGACTGCGATTTCGTAATTGAAGCGGCGACAGAAAAGTTTGAGATCAAGGCGGAAATCTTCCGCGACCTCGACCGCCTGACGCGGCCGGAAATCATCCTGGCGTCGAATACTTCTTCCATCTCGATTACGAAGCTGGCGGCGCTGACGAAGAGGCCGGAGAAGGTCATCGGCATGCATTTCTTCAATCCCGTGCCGGTGATGAAACTGGTGGAGGTGATTCGCGGGCTGGCGACTATGCAGGAGACATTTACGGCGGTGCGTGATTTAGCGGTGAAACTGGAGAAAACTCCGGTCGAGGTGAATGACGCGCCCGGATTTGTTTCGAATCGCGTGCTGATGCCGCTGCTCAACGAGGCTATGTACACAGTAATGGAAGGCGTTGCCACACCGGAGGCGGTGGACGAAGTGTTCAAGCTGGGGATGGCGCATCCTATGGGGCCTCTGACGCTGGCGGATTTTATTGGGCTGGACGTGTGTCTCGACATTATGCGTGTGCTGCAGGCGGGGCTGGGCGATCCAAAGTACCGGCCTTGCCCCCTGCTGATCAAGATGGTGGATGCGGGGTGGCTGGGGAGAAAGAGTGGAAGAGGGTTTTATAAGTATTGACTTTCGATTGCAGATTTCAGATTGAAGAATCAGATTGTTGAATTTTGATTGCTGATGGTTGAATGAAAACCTTGGAGCGGGCGTCCTATTCTCGAGGCGATGGGTGGTTGTATTTGCTGGCGGCGGCATGCGGCATTGGCACTGGCTGGGTGGACGTCGTGATCAACGATCTGCTGTTGACCGCACTGCTGGTGGTTTCGGCGTGCATGCTACTGGGAGTCCTGCAGCGGCGCTGGCCTTGGCGGTGGGTACTGATGGTGGGAGCCTTCATCCCGCTGACTGAGTTTGCGGCTTATCTCCTGTTCACCGTGAAACCTTCGCGCGCGCAGGTGTACGGATCGTTTCTGGCGTTCTTGCCTGGCATCGCAGGCGCATACGGAGGGGCGGTCATGCGGGCAGCGATCGATCACCTGCGGGCGGAAAACAAGTCGGGCGGAAATTAACCGCTTCAGTTTTCGGGCGAGGCCTGGAGTAGCAGCACAGGTGTCAGCGATGAAAGACCGGTTCTGGGCATTTGGCTAGCCCTAAAAGTTACTCGCGATTCCACAGGAACTAGGGGTATGCTGGCGGGCATGGGTGTAAGTGTATCCATGCTGGCTTCGGGGAGCCGCGGGAACTGCGCGGTGGTTGCCAGCGCACAGACAAAGATTCTGGTGGATGCGGGGATCTCGTGCCGCGAGACTTTCAAACGCCTCAAGTTGCTGGGAGAGGATCCGCATTCGCTGTCGGCCATACTGATCACGCACGAGCATTCGGATCATATCTACGGGCTGGCAACGCTGGCGAAAAAGCTGCGCATCCCAGTATTCATGACAGGGGCGACGCACCAGGCCTGGGCCCGCGCCATGCGCAACGAGAATGGGGAACGCCCGCAACTGGAGAAGCTGGAGCGCTTCGAGTCGGGGCACAGCTTTCAGGTGGGCGACATTGCAGTGAAGCCGTTCACGATTCCTCATGACGCCGCCGATCCGGTGGGATTTACGTTTCGCGCCGAAGGCATCAAGGTTGGGATCGCGACTGATCTGGGATACGTGCCGGCGAGCGTGCGCGATCACCTGCGGGGCTGCGATGTGCTGGTGATGGAATCGAATCACGATCTGGAGATGCTGCGGGTGGGGCCGTATCCGTGGTCGGTAAAACAGCGGGTCATGAGCCGGGTGGGGCACCTGTCGAACCTGGCGCTCGCGGATTTCTTTTCCAGCGACTATGATAATAGTGCAACGTTTGTAGTGCTGGCGCATCTGTCAGAGCAGAACAATCATCCGGAAATAGCCCGGAGAGAGGCAGAACGAGCGCTGGCTACGCGCGGCGGGTTATTTACGAATCGAGTGCTGTTGGCGTCCCAGACCGAAGCGTTAGAGCCGATACGGTTGTAGTTGGGGCTCGAGTGTTTGGCTGATTTCGTACCCCCATGAGTCAGCAGTGCGTTGATCCAATCGTAGGCAAGATACTGGCGGGCTGGAGATATGATATTTCCGGGCTGGCGCCGGAGATGCGCGGGGACTACGAAAACCACTTCGCAGGCTGCGAATACTGCCGCGGGCGGCAAAAAATCCACCGCATGATCGATGTGGGGCTGATTGCGCTGGCTTCGGTTTCTGCGGGGGTGTTTCTGCTCGCCTTTGCCGTGATTCATTACCTCAGCCCGCGCCATGCTTTCTGGCTGGAAGTGGCGGCGCTGGCGGGCTTCGCATTATCCGCTTTGATCTGGCTGGGCGTGGCGGTCGCGACCCCGGCGCCGGTGACGGTGCTGGATGCGGCCAAACAAGGGGCGCGCCGCGTGCACGACCGGTTGCCGGAGGAAATCCGGCAGAGGCTGCCGGAAGAGCTGCGCATCAAAATTACCGGAACGTAGTTACTCGCCCAACTGTTCGGTGGAACGCATTCCGGCTTCCGATAGTCCTCCTAGTGCAGCGCCGCTGCGAATCTAGCTTCTCTAAGCCTTTCTTCTTGGTGCGACGGTGTGCCCGGCGCCCGTCATGCCCGACCGTTCCCACGTTTTGGATCGATGATGAGGGTTCTCGATGAGAAGGAAGTTTGCGCTATTGGCGGCCGTGTTGTGGATGATTGCCCCAGTGCTGGGGCAAGACGGCAGTTCCGCCATGGGCCTGAACGCGGCGACGCAAGATTCCATGCAGCAGGGGTCTATGGTCGCGATGCATATGGATGAGACGCCGACACTGCCATCGCCGCATGAAGGGTCGGGCACAGGCTGGCAACCGGCCTCGGTGTCGGGCCAGGAGTGGATGCGGATGGAACACGGCTGGATGTGGATGGCGCACGGTGAAATCTTTGCCGACTACAACCAGCAAGGAGGTCCGCGGGGCGCGGGCAAGGCGGAGTCGGTGAACTGGGGCATGCTGATGGAGCAGCATAAGCTGGGCAGCGGAACGATTCTGCTTCGCCAGATGTTTTCGGCGGAGTCGCTGACTTCACCGCATCCCGGGTTTCCCGAGCTGTTCCAGACTGGGGAGACATACCATGGAGAACCCCTGGTGGATCACCAGCATCCGCACAACGTGTTCGCAGAGCTGGCGGCGTACTACACATTGCCGTTAAGCAAGAAAGTCACATGGGAACTCTATGGCGGGCCGTCGGCGGAGCCGGCTCTAGGACCGGTGACTTACCTGCACCGCACGTCGGCAGCAGAGTTGCCGATGGCGCCGCTCGGGCATCATCTGCAGGACTCCACTCACACCAGCTTCGGCGTGGTCACGACGGGATTCATCCTCGATCGCGTGAAGCTGGAAGGTTCCGCGTTTAACGGACGAGAGCCGAATGAGGAGCGCTGGAGCATTCAGCTGGGACCGCTGGATTCGTGGTCGGCGCGGGTGTTCGCGGCACCGGCCAGAAACTGGAGCGCGCAGTACAGCGTCGGGCGGCTGGAGCATCCCGAAGCGCTGGAGCCGGGCGACCAACTGCGGCAGACCGCATCCCTGGAGTACAACCGTCCGCTGGCGACAGGTAACTGGGTGACGACGGTGGTTTGGGGACGCGTGCACAAGTCGGTGACGGACCGGGTGCTCAACAGCTACTTGCTCGAATCAACGTTCAACTTCCGGCAGCGAAACTATGCGTTCACGCGGCTGGAACTGGTGGATAAGGATGAATTGTTCCCACAGGCGGCGGTGCATCCGGCTTACCGTATTGGAGCTTATACATTCGGCGGGACGCGAGATCTGATCCAGAACCGGGCGTGGCAGCTGGGGCTGGGGGCGGATGTGACGTTTTATTCGAAGCCGGGCGTGCTGGATTACTCTTATGGCAACACGCCAATTTCCTTTCAAATTTTTCTGCGCATGCGCCCGGGGAAACGGAAGGACACCACACGCATGGCACCTGACAAGGGAGTGTCGCGAAGCAAGATCGCCGCATACAATATCTACTGTGTTCCCGCCCATTAGTCCGCAGGCAAATGCGCCATCTATGGATCACTCGCTGAAAATGTTGCGGGCGGTACAGTGGGCCCTGCTGGGGAGCATCGTGCTCTATGTTGTACTGGGCATGCTGGTACGCCCGGTTCAGCAGAACATCGATCCTGCGCTCAGCTACATCTTTACAACTCTGGCGGTAGCGGTGATCGGGGTCATCTTCGTAGTGAGGCGCACCCTGGTGTTTCGAGCTGAGGGCAGCCTGGCGAATGAACCCAATGAAGTTGTGAGCTTGAGCCAGTGGCGGACGGGATACATTGTGACCTACGCGTTATGCGAGGCGTTGGCGTTGTTCGGGCTGATGCAGCGCTTCCTGGGCGCCAGAGTCGAGCAGAGCGTACTGTATTACCTGGGTGGATTTGTCCTGCTGCTATTCTTTTGGCCGAGACGACCCGAAAAACGCGCGGTCTAACCTCTACGGCGCAAGTCTCCGCGTGTCACGAAATCAATTTCCTAAATCGCCGAGAAGGCCGAGCGTACCCGGAGTTCGCGGAGAAAACACGGCCTTCCCGATGCATTAGTACTTAACGTGGCAACTGGCTAGGCCGCGCTTCTCCAGGTATTGCTGGTGATAATCCTCGGCCGGATAAAATATGGCGGCGGGAACGATCTGGGTCGCGATGGGCTTGGAGTAACGGTGAGCTTTTTCCAGCGCTTCCTTTGAAGCCTGGGCTTCCTTCTGCTGTTCCGGGGAATGGAAGAAGATGGCGGTACGGTATTGCGAGCCCCAGTCGGGACCTTGCCGGTTGATTTGAGTGGGGTCGTGGTTCTCCCAGAAGATCTTGAGCAAGTCGGCGTAGCGGGCTTTGGCGGGATCGAATTCGACTTCAACGGCTTCTGCATGACCGGTGCGATCGGTGCAGACTTCTTTGTAGGTGGGATTCTCGGTATGCCCGCCGATGTAGCCTACGCGGGTGGAAATGACTCCGGGAATCTGGCGGAAGGTGGCTTCTACGCCCCAAAAACATCCGGCTGCGAATGTGGCTTTTTCCATTGGAGAGCCCTCTTAAACATCTTAACCACAGGGGACACGGGGGAAATCCAAAAAAATTGCCCTTTGCGGTCTCGTCGTCCTTTCCTTTCATTGGATGGGCTCGGGTTGGGAAGGCTTCAAGAGTGTAAAATCTTTGTTTGTCGGTACTTTGGGGAATTGACGGGGGCTGCGAATCACGGTAGAGTCCGTTTAGAATCTTGGCAGGATTTCTTTTGTGGGTTCTTTAACCAGCCACTTCCAGAACGTCGCGCGAACCGCGCAGAAATCCGTGTTCTTGCTGCTGCTGGCCTTGGGCATCGTCCAGTTCGCGCTGGCGCTGCCCGCCTTTACGGCTCAGAGCCGGCTTGGGTACCACAGCGGCGATCAGTGGGAGCCGGCTATGGCAGCGGACAGCCACGGGCATCTGTACGTACTATATCCACAATATGGGGCGGTGCCGGACTGTACTGCCTGCACTGCGCCCACGGTTGCGCTGCTGATCAGCGACGATAACGGACTGACGTGGCATGCATCGCGGGCGCTGTTGCCGCTTCCTACCGGACAATTCGATCCACAGATCGTAGTGGATCCAGTCGATCATCAGACTTTGTACGCGTCGTGGCTGCAGAATAACAAGCGCGACATCATAGTGGCCCGGTCGCTGGATTTCGGGCGGAACTGGTCGTTTTCGTTCGCGGAGCGCGGGCAGGAGGATGCGGACAAACCGGTGCTGGCGGTGCGCGGGGCGGATGTGTATGTGGGCTTCAACCACGACGAAAGATTTTTTGTGGCCGCGTCGCATGATGCGGGGCAGACGTTCAGCGTGGTCAACGTGAATGCAAATGCTGGGCCGGGATGGTCGCTGGCGGGCGGGGCAACGGTGGATGCTGCGGGCAACGTCTTTTTTGGGTGGACATCGTATGCGCGCTACGATATGCCGTCGCGGCCGGTGAGTGTTTATGTCAGCCGTTCGAGCGATAGCGGCAAGACCTGGAGCACCCTGCTGCTGGATCAATCGAGCGCGCCTCCAGCATGCGAGGCGCAGATGTGCGAGACGGGATATCTGGGGGCGCAGATCGCGTTGGCTTCCGATGCAGCGGGCGCGCTCTACGCAGTGTGGAATGCGGGAGCGGTGAATGGCGGGCCAGAGCGCATTTACTTTTCCTCATCGACCACAGCCGGAGCAACGTGGTCGGCGCGGGTTGGCGTTTCGAGCGCGGCCACAGGGGTTGAGCATGGGTTTCCGGCGCTGGTCGCGGGCACGGCTGGAGATGTGCGAATCGCGTGGATGGATACCCGAATCAGAGATACGGCGCACCCGCGACAATTTTTGTGGAACACATTCTTGCGCAGTTCGACCAACGGCGGAGCGACCTGGAGCGCGGAGACACGGCTCTCGGGAGCGGCTCAAGGATACGATTACATTTCCCCCGGGGGTTTCCGCTTTCCTTTCGGAGATTACTTCGGGCTGGCGATCGACAATGAGGGAGTCACGCACGCGGTGTGGGGCGAGGGACGAAACTACAAATCGCCCGGATCGATCTGGTACAGCCGCGGACGATAGCCGGCATTCCATCACAATTGAAGAGGTCGTTCGGCGCAGGTAGCGATTCTTTCGCTCCTCCGGAGCTTCGGCCTGAATTCCGATTTGTACCCACGGCTTACGCCGTGGGCTGCACTCTTTCGCCGCTTCGCGGCTAAACTGACGACTGCCAGAGTTGGTGTTTATTCCAAAATCATGCCGCCGACGAAGTCGGCGATGCGAGTGACGTGATGGTCGCGGCACCACGCTTCCAGGCCGTCCACAATTTTTTCCGTGGCGCAGGGGTCCCAATAGCTGGCGGTGCCGATCTCTACGGCGGTCGCTCCGGCCAGCATGAATTCGACAACGTCCGCCGGGGTCGAGATGCCGCCCATGCCAATCACAGGAATCTTCACAGCGTGGGCGGCGTCGTAGACCATGCGCACGGCGATGGGCTTGATGGCCGGGCCGGAGAGCCCGGCGGTTACGTTGGCAATCCGCGGCTTGCGGGTTTCGGGATCGATCGCCATGGCCACGAAAGTGTTGATCAGCGACAGGGCGTCTGCGCCCGCTTCCTGCGCCACATAGGCCATCTGGGCGATGCTGGTGACGTTGGGCGAGAGCTTGACGATGAGCGGCCGCTCAGTGGCGCGGCGGGCAGTGGTCACGACTTCATCGAGCGAACGCGGATCGCTGCCGAACTGCAGTCCGCCGTGCGCGGTATTGGGGCAGGAGACGTTCAGTTCGTAGGCGGCAATGCCTTCGCCCTGATTCAGAATCTGGATGGTGTGCTCATAATCCTCGCGGGTGTAGCCGAAGACGTTGGCCATCACGATGATATTTTTCAACTGGCGCAAGTGCGGGAGCTTTTCATCGAGGAAGGCCTGCGCGCCGATGTTCTGCAGGCCGATCGCATTGAGCATTCCAGCGGCTGTTTCCCACAGACGCGGGGGAGGATTGCCGATCATCGGCTCGCGGGAGAGGCCCTTGACCACAAAGCCGCCCAGCTTGGCCAGGTGCACCACGTCGGCAAATTCGACCCCGTATCCGAACGTGCCGCTGGCGGCGATGACAGGATTTTTCAGGGAGATCCCGGCAATCTTCACGCCCAGGTCGGGCGCCGATTTGTTGGAAGCGGCGCTCATCGGGAGCCATCCTTCGATACCTCATGGGCAGCGAGCGCTTCGGTCAGCACCCGTCCGACGGAATGCGTGGGGGCATTGATGCCCAACAAGGAAGCGAGAGTCGGCGCGAGATCGATGGGCTCGACACTGGTGCGGTACGTTCCCGCTTGGAAGGGAAGGCCGTAAAACGCCAGAGGGACGTGGGTGTCGTAATTGTAGGGTGAGGCATGATCTGTGCCTCTGGCCGGCCCTACCGTGTAAATGTCGGGGATGCCCATCACATACCAGCTTCCTTCCGGCGAATAGCTGTTCAAGTATTTGTGTCCCAGTTCGGTGTCGGGTGCCTCACCCTCCGCTAGCTGCGACTTGGTGTAGAAGCCGCGCAAGCCAGCGTGCTTCAGGGCTTCGCCTACCGCGTTCTCGGCGTCCGATTCCTTCACGTGAGCGGCGGTGAAAGGGTCTTCATCAAGCCAGGCCAGCGGGTAGTCCAGTCTCACATAAGTGGCGGGATGTGCGGGAGAGAACTTGGCGGTAAGTTGGCGATTGATCTGATCCTGGAGTTTGCCCGCGCCGAGGTTCGCGGCGGGAATATGCAATGACTTCGCCTGATCGGGCAGGGCGGAGATGCCGTGGTCGGCGGAGAGGGCGACCCACACATCGGCGAGCCCGATCTGATGTCCGAGGAAGTTGAAGAAGTCCGCCAGTTCGTGATCGAGGTCGAGCGCCATCTGATGCATCTCGGGACTGTCAGGGCCGACCTCATGGCCGAGAAGGTCGTTCGGGGAGAGGCTGATCGAGAGCAGGTCGGTGGCGGGACCGCGACCTACATTTTCGTAGAGAACCAATTCCTTGGCGAAGGCTAATTCGTACTCGTTGCCGAAGGAGGTTGAGCCGACCACCTCGAAGAATCCGGCTTCGGACCCGGCTTTGTTTTCGCTAGACGCAGTCGAGCGCAGCACTGTGCCTTGAGAATCCTTCCAATCCTGGTTCCGATATTTCGCCGGCCGGGTGGAGTTGAAGTTCTGCACCCACTGCGGGAGATCCTTGCGATAGTATGTGGAAGTGATCCAGACGCCGGAATTGGGATCGATCCAGTAGGCGGCGTCTGCGGCGAAACCTCCCGGCAGAACGGCGGCGCGGTCTTTGAGCGAAATTGCGAAGACGCGAGCTTTGCCCTGGGTGGCGAGTTTGAGCTCATCGCCGATGGTGTCGGCCAGGAGATTGTGCGGGGAGGCGCCGGGCTCGGTTCGGCCGGCGCCAATCAGGGTGGTGGCGTCATCTTCGACGGAAGTCACCATCCGTTTCTTCTTCTGATCCCACCACTCGTTGTCGGCGATGCCGTGCCCGTTGCTGTAGGCGCCGGTGAACAGGGTGGAGTGCCCGGGAGCGGTGCGGGTGTTGGCATAGTTGTAATTGCAATCGGGAAAGTAGGCGCCGTGGTCGAGGAAAAGGCGGAAGCCGCCCTCGCCAAACTCGTCACGGTAGCGCTCCAGGTAATCACCGCGGAATTGGTCGATCGTGATCACGACGACCAACTTGGGATGGGCGTTGTAGGCCGACGCGGAGGAGGGAATGGAAAACGTGATGATGGCGAGGATTAAGGCTAGGGTAGCGAGAAAGCGGGCAGACCTGGGGGACGATCTCATCGCGAAGGTAGTTTACACAGATGGCGGCAATACGCAAAAAGGGTCGGGCTTGCACGAGCCCGCGAGTGTCTTCCGGGTGGGGACGCCCAAGTGACAGCCGGCGGGACGCCGGGTTACTTGCTACGCACCTGCTGTCAGCGGGGCGGAGTGACGCAGGTTGGAGCTTGGCGCAGGCTTGGCTGGGGATTGCTTTGTTGGCTCAGTGTGCAGAATGGAGAGCGGCTTGTTTCGCTCTGAACGATTCTGGTTCACGGCGCGCAAGGCAAACGCGATGACTATTCCTAAGGCGAAAGCGAGAGCTACGAAATACCAGAGAGTGGGAAACCCGAGGACGAAAATGAGGGAGGTGCCGACGGCGAACAGGATGCCGATGAATCCGCCTCCGACGGGGAGCTTGTGCATCGTGATTCCGGGATGACGGCCTTCCGCCATGGCGCACCTCGATTCTCTTTCCTTATCATCCCACCGACGCAGTCCGGAAGCAAAGGGTTCGGATGCGGCGGCCGGCTGAAGAGCGCATGGTATATTTTTGTCTCCCTAATCGCAGGGTACAACCAGCAGGATGCACACGAAGGGCACGAAGGAACACGAAGGAAAAGCGTAGAAGAGCTCCCTTGGTGCGACTTCGTGTTCTTTGTGGTTGATGAATTTAGACTCTCAAACCATAGCTCGCGGCGTGCATTCCCTGCCGCTTTTCCGATAAAGTATGGACTCCTATGCTCGATTTGAGTTTTGTGCGCGAAAATCTGCCCTTGGTGGAGGAGAAGCTGCGGCAGCGCGGAATGGATCCGGCTGCGGTGCTGAAGGATTTTCGCGAGGTGGATACGCAGCGGCGGCAGGCAATCACCGAGGCCGAGACCAGTAAGGCGCAGCGCAACAAGGCCTCCGAAGAAATTGCGAAACTGAAAAAGAGCGGGCAAGATGCGAGCGCGGCGATGGCGCAGAGCAAGGAATTGCGCGAGCGCATTGCGGCGCTGGAAAAAACGGCGACCGATCTTGACGCACGGTTGCGCGAGATTCTGGCCGGCATTCCGAATATTCCGCACGCCAGCGTGCCGGTCGGGCACAGCGCAGAAGACAACGTGGAGGTGCGGCGCTGGGGCACGCCGCCGAAATTTGATTTCACTCCGAGGGAACACTGGGATCTGGGTCCTGAACTTGGCGTTCTCGACCTGGAACGAGCGGTGAAGCTGACGGGAGCGCGGTTTGCGGTGTACTGGGATCTGGGAGCGAAGCTGGAGCGGGCGCTGGCGAACTTCATGCTCGACCTGCACACGCGCGAGCATGGGTACACCGAAGTTCTTCCGCCGTATCTGGTGAATTCGGAGTCGATGTACGGGACGGGACAGTTGCCGAAATTCGCGTCGGATTCGTTCCGCGTCCCGCATGGCGATAAAGATCTATGGCTGATTCCGACGGCGGAGGTTCCGGTGACGAATCTCTATCGCGATGAAGTCGTGGAGCAGGAGCGGCTGCCGATCTCGCTGACCGCCTACACGCCGTGCTTCCGCAGTGAGGCGGGATCATACGGGAAGGATGTGCGCGGGATTATCCGGCAGCACCAGTTTCAGAAAGTGGAGCTGGTCAAGTTTGCGCATCCGGAGAAGTCTTACGAAGAGCATGAGAAGCTGACTCGCAACGCGGAGGAAGTTCTGCAGAAGCTCGGGCTGCATTATCGCGTGGTGGCGTTGTGCACGGGCGATATGGGGGCGGCGTCGGCGAAGACCTATGACATTGAGGTATGGTTGCCGGGCCAGCAACTCTATCGCGAGATTTCGTCGTGCTCGAATTTCGAAGCGTATCAGGCACGGCTGGCGAATATCCGGTATCGTCCGGAGGGCAAGAACAAGACGGAATTCGTGCACACGCTCAACGGCAGCGGGCTGGCGGTCGGGCGCACCTGGGTCGCGATTGTGGAGAATTATCAGCAGGCAGACGGCAGCGTGGTGATTCCTGAGGCGCTACAGCCGTATGTTGGAGCGGAGAGGATTACGGCGAAGAAGTTTTGAGCTGTGAGCAGTCAGCTATGAGCGGTGAGCTGACCGGTTCGGGCTCGCTGTTGCTCATCGCTCACAGCTCATCGCTCACAGCTCGCACTCATGGCTCGCTGAATTTGCCAAGAAGAAGGGTGATCACTAGACTTGCAGAGAGCAGAACCCACGACCGCCGCGCCGGGCGCGCCGTTGCCCATGAACGCCATCTGGCGAACAATCCGCGGATATATTCTGTGGCAGTATGAGCGGGGCACCCTGCAGTACGACATCATGGTGACGCTGATCCTGATATTCGTGCTGTTCTCGCCGCGCGTGATCAACTTCAACGACAAACCCATCCCGCGCAAACCGCATCCGACTGAAGTAGTGGTCACAGCCGATGCCGAGGGCCATTTGTTTTTTCAGGTAGCGGCCAACGCGGTAAATCCTGGCGACGATCCGTCGGTGAAGGATCAACTGCTGCACATCATTGAGCCGATTTCGGGTGCAGTTTCCATTGTCAGTTACGAGGCGGTTTCCGACTCCAAGGGTAAAGTACAGAGCTATAAAGTGCTGGCCAAACGGGAGTAGGCGGTTCGTAAAATCAGCGAAAGCGGAAAGTCAGAATGAAACGTCTCTCTCTGGTGGTGACGATGGCGCTTACTGTCCTGGTTGCGCTGGGCGCAGCACCGGCGCCGAAGCCCGCCGACCAGGTCGATTTGGAGTCGGTCCTGCACAAAATGGATGCGGTGGCGGCGACTTTCCGCTCGGCGCAGGCCAACTTCGAGTGGCAGACGTACGAAAGAGTCATTGACGAAATAGATGACGTCGAGACGGGAACCATTTACTACCGCAAGGCCGGCAAAGACATTGAGATGATGGCGGAGGTCAAAAAAGCGGGGAGCAGCCTGGCGACGCTGAATCCTGAACCGAAATATGTGCTCTACAGCCAGGGGAAAATTCGCTTGTACCAGCCCAAACCAGACCAGGTGACGGAATTCGATCTGGGCAAGACTCACTCGGACTTCGAGAGCTATGTCGTACTCGGGTTCGGGGGCAGTGGAGAGGATCTGCAGAAAGTATTCGATGTGAAATACGTTGGGCCGGAAACCATTGAGGGCGCGGCGACAGCGAAGCTGCAGTTGATCCCCAAGTCGGAGAAGATCCGGAACACGTACAAGCTGATTTTTCTCTGGATCGATTTGGACAAGGGAGTGTCGGTGCAGCAGAAATTTATTACGCCGCAAGAGGATTATCGCCTCGCCAAGTATTCGGATGTGCAGGTGAATGGGAAGAAAATACCCGACGAGGTTTTTAAACTGAAGACCACGAGCAAGACGCAAACCATCACGCCTCGGGGTTAAGTCTTTGAATACAAAGCGCAAGAAATAGTTCCGAGATTTGCACAGCGGGCGCTATACTGAGCGAACTTTCAGTTGAGTTGATCATGGCCAAGGTTTTTACGATTACAGTCCCTCCTAAGCTGGGAAACAAGCGCCGGGATCGCACTGCCGATCCACGTTATGTCGACGGGCAACGCTTGCTGGTGGAGGCCATGAAATATCTGGCGCAGGAAGATCCGATAAGGAACCGGGGTGCGATTGAGCTGATCTCTGAGCACGTGCGCACGCGCTTCCGGATGAGCGACTCGCCGCTGGCGTA
>DASYYT010000060.1:0-34369 GCA_035949755.1 Candidatus Sulfotelmatobacter sp. | reverse complement strand
AGCCTGGGTTTGGTGGCCGCGAAGCGCGCCGGGCTTCGCACCATTAGTTACATACCGATGGCCCACTCCGTACGATTGTCCGGAACACCCGTGGCTCTTCGTCTTCGGGAAATGATCAACGGATATCTATATCGATTGCCTGATAAGTTCATCACGATCAGTGAGAGCGCCCGTAGGATGCTGATTGCAAGGGGAGCCGCGGGGAGCGTCGCAATAGTCCCCAACGGGATAACGGTAAAACCCATCGTCGGATCGGATCGAAACGCATTCCGGGAGAAACACGGGATCAAACCGGGGGAATACGCGGTAGGAGTAATCGGCCGTGTCGAGTTTCGGCAAAAAGGTCAGGACTTCGCACTGGAGGCGATTCGCAGGTTTCGCCACCGCCTCGAAGGGTACAAACTGGTTTTTGTCGGGCAGGGTCCCGATGCGCAAAAACTCAGGTCGTTGATCGCGGACGGAGGCTTATCGCAAATCGCGCAACTTTCGCCTTGGCGCGAAGATCCGGCCAGCATTTATGCTGGACTCGACATGCTTTTGATTTCTTCGAGGTTTGAGGGCGTGCCCCTGGTCATGCTGGAAGCGATGTCGTATAAGCTTCCGATCGTGGCGTCAGATGTGGACGGAATGGCAGAAGTGCTGCCGCAATGTTGGCTCTTCCCCTTCGGGGATCACCAGGCCCTCGTTGACCGGGTCTTGCAGGTACGGTCTAGCGACAACCTGCGGATTCTGCAGCACAACCAGCGGCTGATCGCAGAGGAGTTCGCGTCGGCGAAATTTTCTGAAAGGATGACCCGCGCGATTCTGGAACAAGAATCCGATTCGGCAGTCCTCCACGGCCGAACGCTGGAATAGCCCCGGAGTGGCCCAAATGACAAACGCGGAGAGGCAATGATCTCGACCGGGCTGGCGGATACGATCCTTCTTTGCTCTCTCGCCGTGTGCGTAGCGGCCTATGTTTACGTCAGTCGCCGGGAAGGGAGTTACCTGAATCTCCTCACCCCTACGTTTGTCATTGCCGTTCCTGCCTACTACCTGCTCCCCCTGGTCTTTACGGTGTTCACTCGCACCGACGCGACCGTTTATGCCTACGCCTATGTCTATGCAACTCTGGCAGTGGAGAACGTGGTTTTTGCCTATGTCTACACGCGGCCGGCGCGAAAGCTCATTCGGTTGCCGCTCGCATATTCTTACGACAATTTCACTTCGTTTGCATTTTTCTTCATTGGATTATCGGTGCTCACCTACGCCCCCGTGGTGCTCCAGTTCCCGGAATACATTCTGCATCCGCGCGAGATCTACACCCACACCCGAACCGGGTTTGGCATCTACTTCTATCTCTCGAGCGCATTCTCTTATCTTTCGGTCATTCTTATCCAGTTCAGCAACCGTTCTCGGGTAGTAAAGGGAGCCGTGGTTCTTGCGGCCATGGCCGTGCTCATTTTGCACGGAAGCAAGGGACAGGTGCTCTCTCTGGTCTTGCTCGTGGCTCTTTTCGAGGTTTACATCAAGGGCCGAAAAGTAAACCTCTGGGCTTCACTTCTGGTTGGCGCTGGGCTGGGGGTTTTGGGGGTCCTTTTGCTTGCGGCAACGATGGCGTTAGGGGACAGCCCGGCCGAGGCCTTGCAGTCGATGAGCGAGTATTCCGACTATACAAGGAACGCGATGCTGGTAATCGATTCGCGCTTCCCGATCCAGTACGGACGCTTAACAATGGAATCCCAGATCATCGGGCGCATCCCGCGCGCGATCATGCCGAACAAGCCGAAAAATTTCGGAGCCATGTATCTTGATGATTATTTCTACCCCGAATCGCTCGACCAGGATGCTGGCTCACCCGACTTTGGGGTGGGCGTGCAATATGCTGACTTTGGTTATCTAGCGATCGTCTACCTGGCTCTTTTCGCCATTCTGCGAGGCTGGCTGGCTCGTATCTTTGTGACTCGACTGAGATTGTCGCGACATCCGTCGGACTTCTTTATGTTGGCATTCCTGGCGAACGTTTCACTGATACCGGTCGGCGGCATTGGATGGTTGTTTCCCGAAGCGCTGCTGATTACCTTATTCCTTCGCTTTGCTTCGAGCCTGGGAGCGCAAAAGCTGTTCCGCGAAAGCATCCGGCTCAAACGGCCGGCTTACACGGACTGATCGCCGGGCGTCCTGCGAAACGTCGCCGCTACCTTCAATACTGCTATCCGTGGAAAGCCTCGACTTTGCGACCCACGACAAAAATATTGGTGGAGAACTTGTTGATGGGCCAAAGCTTTTCAAGGATTCCGTTCAAATGAAAGGTGCTCTCGGCGAACTTGTTCGCGAGCGGATGATCGAAGATCCCGCCGTTCAGGCTCGAAAGAGTTGGCAGTAGTTGATGGTATCCCGAGCGAATGGGAAGGAAACCATGATGGATAAACAGGTAATGTGCTTCGGACAAGGAATACATCCTGAGGTGGTGAGGATTGTGCAATCTTCGATTGAGCCATTCGGTGTAGGAATATCGGTTGGGCAACATGGTTACAATAAGGTGACCCTGTGGCCGGATGATCCGGTACAGTTCCTTCAGGGATTCGGAATCGATGGGAACGTGTTCCAGTACTCCGCTTCCAATGACGCAATCGAAGGAATTATCCTGGTAGGGCAATTGATAGGGATGAGTCAGTTGGGCGTATTGCAAGCCGGCGAAGTCGTAGAAGGCCTCATACTTCGGCGGGTCGACATCGCATCCATAAAGCTTCACTTCGGAACCGCGCAGCAACCGGACCAGGCAAGCGTCCGCGGCGTGACGACATCCCCAGTCCAGTACCGTGCCAGCTCCTTCAAAGACATCCTGACAACGCTCGAAGATGCTGATTTGGCGGCGGATCACGGCTGAGTTTCTGGAGTGGGCGTGAAGGTAAGGATCGTAGCTGATCTGAGCTTGAAGAGAGTAGAGCCGGGAGAGCTGGGTCTCGTACGTCGAATGGGCCATTGTAGTTTCGAAGTAGAGTCTAGCAAATTCGGGTGTTCCACAGGCCGGCTTCGGTTTTGCCTGGCGCGCGCGATCAGGAACCAACGAGCGCGCACGGGGAGAACAACAACCTGATTCCACCAAATGAATGCCATACTCTACGACGCGCGCTGGATCGGGAATCACGGGATAGGCCGCTTTGCGGGCGAACTGCAGAAACAGCTTCCGGATCTGCAGCCATTCGAGGTCCGGCGCCGCCCCTGGCATCCCCTCGACCCCGTCCTGCTCGGATTGGCGCTGTTCCGACCGAATCCGAGGCTGTTCTTCAGTCCAGGATACAACTCGCCGTTAGGCTGGCCGGGGCGTTTCATATTCACTCTGCATGATCTTCATCACCTTCGCGTGCCTGAGAACTCAAGCGCCACGAAACGGGCCTATTACCAAATGATCATCAAGCCGGCCTGTCACCGCGCGTCGTCGGTACTCACCGTTTCGGAGTACTCCAGGAATGAAATTCTCGCCTGGTCGAAGGCGGACGAGAGGAAGGTCGTCAACGTGGGAAACGGGGTGGGCGCCCCATTCACTGCTTCAGGAAAACGTCACGAGCCTGGGTACCCCTACTTTCTGTACGTCGGCAGCCACAAGATCCACAAGAACCTTTCCCGCCTGTTAAAGGCTTACGCCATCTCGGGAGTTCGCAAAAGCATTCGCTTGCTCATGACAGGCGACCTCGACCCCCAGCTGGCGCAGGACCTAAAGGCTCTAGGCTTGGAAGAAAACGTTCGTTTTGTCGGCTTCCCCACGAATGACCACCTCGCCGAATATTACCGAGGCGCGCTGGCCCTCCTATTTCCTTCCCTGTACGAGGGATTTGGTCTGCCTCCAGTCGAGGCTATGGCATGTGGAACGCCCGTGTTGACCTCCAACGTCTGCGCGTTGCCGGAAATCGTGGGAGATGCAGGAATTATTGTCAATCCATTAGAAACCGAAGCGATTGGTGATGGAATCCGCCGTCTTGCCGAAGACGTCACGTTAATTTCTGACTTGCGCCGCCGGGGCCTCGCACGCGCGAGTCGATTTACCTGGGAGAGAACAGCGGCAAAAACGTTGAATGTATTACAAGCCTGCCTGGACGATGTCGGTCGCGTCGGCCCGTAAGTCCAAAACCGCTGCTGCGGGTAAGACGGGAGAAATTCCAGCATAATTACTTTCCTGCGTCCTGGAGTTGCACCCGAGGTCGATCGCGCGTATACTCGCTGCCCTAACGTTAAGAAATCTGTAAGTCCCAGACTACTAGGAACATGCAATAGATGCCGGTCACCCCAGTTGATTGTGGTCGCCTATTTCATTTTCGCGAGATTGCATCCAGCCCCTGGATGTGGAAAGCTCGATTTGACTCCCCCTCCACCTTCACCCCGCTTGATAGTCGAACCCTGGCTCCCATATCCGATCCCCGAGGAACACAATGAAACGGACATTTGTCTCACGGATGGCGCTGTTGTTGGCGATTTCGGGACCGTTTGTTTTCATGCTCGCTTGCGGGGGTTCAAGCAGTACCTCGTCCGCCGTGCTGGAATCGGTCGCACCTACCCATAATCCCCTGGTCGCGCAATATACCATTGCAAGCGCATGCGCGGGGCAAGCGATGGTGGAGTTTGGTCCGGATACTTCCTACGGACGAAGCACAGCTTGGTATCCTGTGCTTGGTTCATACCTGCGGTCCACCATCTTAGTCGCGGGAATGCGGGCATCGACGACCTACCATATGCGTTCGCAAGTGCAGTGCAATGCTGACGCTGGCATGGTTATGAGTGCGGACACGACGTTCACGACCGGCGCCCTACCCTCCCTTGCTTTCCCCGCCCTCACGGTAACGCGTCCGAATCCCTCCTCAGTCTCTCCTGAAAATCCGGGAGTCGAAATGATCACCGTGCCTGTGCCCAACACTCCGGCACTCTTCACGGACCGTGACGCCAACCCCATCTGGTATTACGACGTTGGTCAGGGAAACTTCC
Source organism: Candidatus Sulfotelmatobacter sp. (assembly GCA_035949755.1). Taxonomy (GTDB): domain Bacteria; phylum Acidobacteriota; class Terriglobia; order Terriglobales; family Acidobacteriaceae; genus Sulfotelmatobacter. The sequence goes on along the minus strand of DASYYT010000060.1, from coordinate 29,410 downwards.
TGTTCACGATGAAGCTGCTTCCGAATGGACACGTAATTTTGAGTATTACCGAGCCAAAGTATTCACTCTTGCGAGAAGTTGACCTGGCAGGAAATACAATTCGAGAGATGAATATTTTGTCGCTCGAACAGAAGACTCTGGCCGCTGGGTACGATTTTGTCCCCAGCGGATTTCACCATGACGTGCTCCCTCTCGCCAATGGTCATCTGATCGTTCTGGTGAACTGTTTCCAGAATTTCACCGACCTCCCTGGATATCCGGGAACAATTCCAGTGCAGGGGGATGCCATTATCGATCTGGACCAGAACTGGAATCCCGTTTGGTCATGGAATAGCTTCGACTACCTGGACGTAAACCGTCATCTTGCGCCCGTGTTAACAGCTGACGGCGTCCTGGATTGGACTCACAGCAACGCGCTCGTGTACTCGCCGTCGGACGGAAATATCCTCATCTCGATGCGCCACCAGTCATGGATCCTGAAGGTCGACTACAATAACGGCGCGGGCACCGGAAGGGTCCTCTGGCGATTGGGGTATCAGGGCGACTTTGCTTTGACGCAAGATTCGGTTCCGACCGACGATCCGAGTCTCTGGTTCTCGTTCCAGCATTTCCCGATACTGCTAAGCCAAAACGGGTCGCAAACTAATCTTGGCATCTGGGATAATGGAGATAATCGAGTCCTCAGTACCTCAGGCGCGGAATGTGTTAACCCCCTCTTGGGCACACCTGCGTGCTACTCTCGAGCGACCCTCTTTCAAGTAGACGAAAGCGCGATGGTCGCCAACTTAACATGGGCAGATCTGCAAACGCCCTACAGTATATGGGGTGGAAGCATCAATCAGCTGACTAACGGCAATGTCGAGTTCGATCTCAATGCTCCTGTCATTCCGCCCGCGCCAAATGTCGCGTCTCAAATACAGGAAGTCACCCAGACTTCTACCCCGCAGGTGGTCTGGCAAATGGACATCGCGACTCCGTGGTTCGCGTATCGCGCATACCGGGTTCCCAGTCTCTATAACGGCGTCACCTGGTCATATTGAAAAATCGAGAGTGCTATTATTCAGTTCATGGTCTTCATCTGAACGAACCTCGAGCGGATATGACTGATTTCTGCGTTCGCACCGGCACCAGCGCCCCTCGATTTCATAGGCTTCCGAGCCAAGATTAGTCTCAGGAGATGTATGTATCCAGCAATTGTGATCTTTCTTGTCAACTGGGCCGCCTTGCTAGGCCAGACCCCCAGTTCGACCGCACCCAAGACTGGTCCGATCCTCAATCGTATCTGTGTCTACGACGGCTTGAAGTATAAAACGCTAATATCCGCCATGTCGGACTGCACCAGCAGTGGATTCGCGGTGATTCCCCCGACCTACGCCGGGCAAGAACCGGCAAATGCCCACAATCCAACCGTCTGGGATTTTCGTCGTCCCGACCGTCTCCGAGCACTCACGCCCGTCACCGATTTTGGGGCGAAGGGCGATGCTGTAAAGGGAACGGACGGCACAAGTCAAAGCGGGTCTACAACCTTCGTCGCCTCTTCCGCGTCATTCGTCCGGGGCCGTGACGAAGGTAAAAGTATTGTTATCACTGGCGCCGGCCCTGAAAACGGATCCCTTACCACGACAATCAAGACCGTGGATCGTCCCGATCGTGTGAGTCTGGCGAAGGCGGCGGGATTCAGCGGCAGCGGTTTCACCTACTGGTACGGAACGGACAATACTCCAGCCCTTCAGGCGGCTTATAGCTCCCGGAAACCTCTCTTCTTGCCGCCCGGGAAATATCTCATGACCGGGACGGTGAAAGGCTCCAGTCCCTTGTTCTTGGCAGGATCAGGACCCGAGTCAGTCATCATCGATGACACCACCGTTTTTTCTGTCCATGGCACGGAGGGACACTTCCTCGACAACTTCCGCATGGAGGCGGCCACCAAACTCACCGCTGTCCCCCCGCGAGCGTTCCCAACCGCCCATACCGGCACGCCGGTTGCGGTAGACCGAAGCGGGGCGGGAGTCGGATATCAGCCACAATCAAACGATGGGGATATCTGGTCCAAACTGTCCAAGCAGCAGCAGGCCCAACAAATAGGGCCTACCTTGACGATGTCGTCGGATGGCATCCACATTTACCGTATCACTGGTGACCTCGTGTCGATACTACTCTTCGACGTACAGTTCTCCGAAGTTGCATTATGCGACTTCCGGGCCGGGAAGAACTTCGTCGGCGGCATTGTGCTCTGGCACACTCCAAGAGACGGCTCGGCAAATCGGCAAGACAGCATCCACGACAATACTGTCCGCTACGCCAGCTTTAGCGGGATCGCTTGGGCCGCTGCAGAAAACGTCTCGATCAAACACAACCTCGTGGAATACAGCGGGGAGAGTGGTTTCAAGAATTACTCCAGCCAGGGCGATGGGACTTATGACACCCACATCGAAGTCATAGCAAACCATAGCCAGCACAATCATTATGACGGGCTGGATTTGTCTGAAAGCTATCCTCACAGTAATTCGCAGAAAGCGTCATCGATTGCTTCCGGAAACGTGAGCTCTTTCAACGATAGAACCGGGGCATTTGTGGATGGCCTGGACTGGAAGTTGGTTGACAATACTTTTGAGAATAATGGACTCACCGGACTGTCCATCGATGTGTCCGACAGCGTCATTTCGGGCAATACTGTGGCTCACAACAACTACCTTCATGACCGGACGCATCATCAAATGGTTATTGGACCTGCCAGACCCAGCAGAAACAACGTCTTTGAAGGCAACCACATCGTTGGAGACGCGGCTTCGGGAGCAGCCATCAAATTGTCACCTGCCTCCACCGGCAATCAATTCAGGGACAATACTGCAAGCGGAGGAGCAGTTTTCCGGTTCGAAGCCACCCCGGCCGCATCGCAGAACAACTCCGATAGCCACGGCCGCTACCCCAACCGATAAAGTCCTTTAGCCCCGCCACTCGCTTCGTATAAGAGCTGTGACCGCAAATTTGTAAGTTGTCTCGCCCAAATTCGAGGGCACCGACAGCGTCCTGTCTTCGGATCGCTTTGTCTCAGATCATTCTCTCTTACGCCGCTACCAGATCAAGGGCTGCGTCGCTACGTAAGGGTCTGGACACAACAGACCTCCTTTCCTCAGCGATCATTCAAAACCTCTTGAAGTAATCAATGAGGTCCTTTACCGCAAAGCACAACTTTCCTGTCCGAACTGTGTTCTTGGCTGAAGGAGGAGTGGGCATGCCTCATAACCACGCAAGGTCGATTTCCACAGCCAGGGCATTGCTCCGCTGTCTTTTATTGTTCCAGTTTGGCACTGTGGCGAATTTTTATGCTACCCAAATCGCAGAAACCATCTAAAATGGTGTGCAAATTGAAAACCAATTGCTCATCACTCCCTACCGGGAAGGACCGGTAGGTGATGTAAATGCTTAAGGGAGTGTAATGCGGGTTACGTTATCGTTTAAATGTTGACATTGGAACTTGGCGCCCATTACAGTACCGCACTGTCAGCGACAAAAACGTCCAGGCGCAACAGACTGTTCCGTTTCGCCAGCCGTCGACAGGTTGCTGCTTCCCTCCGAGAGGCGTGCTCCCATCATTGGCTGGCGGCGTGCCTGTTGCGGGTAGCTGTTTGCTCCGCATCCGCGCTACAGGTGGTTTTGTCCAGGAAGACAGGAAGCAGCGATCAGTACCGCAACCGCATCTGAGGGGATGGCAAGGCGACCGCTTTCGTCTTGCATAAAGTGTCAGAACCGCTTCCGCGAGGGTTTGATGGTTGAGTCATCGATTTTGTTGCTGACCAAGAATGGAGCCTGCGATCTTGAACGCCTTCTGCCGGCCGTTTATAGCCAGAGAGATGTGGCGCCGTTTGAGGTAATTGCCATCGATTCTGGTTCGACCGACGCAACGCTTGATGTCCTTCGCCGCTTTCCGGTTCGTTTGCAGCAGATCAAACCTCAGGACTTTCATCATGCCCGTACCCGAAATCTGGCGGCTGGTCTTGCCTGCGGACGGATCTTGGTCTTCCTCTCTCAAGACGCCATTCCTGCTTCGGATGCGTGGCTCAGAACTCTGATCTCAAATTTTGACGACCCCAAGGTGGCTGCGGTATACGGGCGCCAATTTCCCAAGCCGGACTCTTCCGTCGAGCGTGAGGACGCTCTCGACACAATCTACGGCGGGCAGAAAGTAATTAAAGATCCCGCCCATCGGAATGGAATAGGTTACCGCTTTTACCATTTCTCGGACGTAAATGCGGCCATCCGTCGAACCGTCTGGCAGGAGGAGCCCTTCCCAGAGAATTTGAAAATCTTTGAAGACCTCGGCATTGCCAAGAAAATTCTCGACCGCGGCTGGAAGATTGTCTACGATCCGCAGGCGGCAGTGTTTCACTCTCACAGCCACACCACCTTGGGGCTCTTCAAACGCTACTTTGATATCGGCTACACGCTCAGGATTCTCGATATCTGGCAAGCTCCGGGAACACGCCAGTCGATGCTGCGCGACATCTGCAAATTGACGCAAAACAAATTGAGACGGGCGCGCCATCAGCAAACTCGCGAATCGGCGCGGCATGGGATCAAGCAGGACATCGCCAAGTCTTTCGGACTGTTTCTCGGGCTGAACGAGATGCTGCTGCCGCTGGCATTGAAACGGCGGCTCAGCGCCTATGATGTTTTTGGATGAGTTGGAAGCAAAGTTCTTGCGTGTTCTTTGTCGTTTCATGAATAGGAAAGTTCGTTCGCATGATTCGTAGTCGCTTGAGTTTTGTCCGCAACTACTTGAGAATTCTGACGCTGCTGTTGCCCGCCTGCGCCTACTTCATTGCCATCAAAATAAGGTTCGGATTTGACCTTTTCGTCCCAGGTACCTCTCCCGCCGGCCTGCCCAATTACTGGGGTATCACTCTGCTGACGACAATCGTTTGGGCGATCGCGGCGGAAGAATCGGGATTGTGGAGTGTGGAGCAACTCTACGCGCCCGGCAGGAAGAGCCGTCGTTTGCTGGAAGCCTTGGCGTTCACCTACGCCATTGTGATGGCTCTGGGATTTATGTACCGTCAGGCAAGTTACTCCCGCGGCGTGATTGCAATCAGCGCTGTCGCTCTTTTTGTTCTGGCCACCATTGCCCGCATCCTTTTCCGCGTATTCCTCGAGTGGCTCCGCCGGAACGGCAGGAATGAAGTCAGAATCCTCATCGTGGGAACGGATCGGTTCGCGCGGCGTGTGGCCACCTCCCTGCTCCATGGCGAGGTGCTTCCCTGCAGAGTCGTGGGCTTCGTGCACTTGCCCGACCAGGAAATCGCGGTTGAAGGGCCGGTCTACGAAGTCGGCCATATTCCAAATTTCTCGAACGGACACTCGATCGACGACGTCATTATCGCGCTCCCCGCCGGCCGCCTCAGCGATGTACAGCGAGTCGCGCCTGCTCTGGAGAAATTGTGCGTGCCCACCCGGGTGGTCATCGATCTCGGCGAAGGCGTAGGACTCCGCGACCGGCTTATTGATCTCGGCGGAATCCACATGCTGGATCTACGGCCGACACTCGCCGAAACCGGTCCTTACCTGTTTCAGAAACGCATTTTCGACATCGCATTTTCGCTTTTTGTAGTGCTCATCACGTTGCCTCTGAGCCTCCTGATCATGGCGGCGATCAAGTGCACCAGTCGCGGACCGGTTTTCTTTTTGCAGGAACGGGTGGGCTTGAACGGCCGCCTGTTCAGCATGCTCAAGTTCCGCACCATGCGCGTGGGAAATCGGGACGAGGGCGATACCCGATGGACCTGCCCCAATGATCCGCGGTGTACCAGGGTGGGGACCCTGCTTCGCAGGACGAACCTCGACGAACTGCCGCAATTCATCAACGTCCTGAAAGGGGATATGAGCATTGTCGGGCCTCGCCCCGAGCGTCCTCACTTTGTGGAGAAGTTCCTTGAGGAATTCGATCGCTACAATTTTCGCCACACCTTCAAAGCAGGTATTACAGGATGGGCGCAAGTCAACGGGTGGCGCGGCGACACGTCAATCGCGAAACGCGTGGAATACGACCTCTATTATCTCCGCAATTGGAGCCTCACCTTCGACCTGCAAATCATCACGATGACGCTGCTCCACATATTTAACAGCAAGAACGCTTATTAATGCGAAGTAGCTGCTGGCGGCCCGCCCTTCCCGCGTAACTGTGTGCTCCGAGTGAAACCAGGAATCACGGCGTGGCTCGCCCTACCCTACCCTCTTCCAGCACAAGCCTGGCCTAAAAGGCTGATCCTACTGATCGTCCACTATGAACCTGCACGCTTAAAATATTTCTCTCAGTTCCCCGTCTCCATTAGTGATGGACGTTGCACTCAGAAAAGACTGGCCGATGACCGAGCAGGATCAGAAGATCTGGGAAGCGATCTCTCGCGACGAACCGCGGCTTCGCAACTTCATTCGCCGGAGGGTTGCCGATCAGAGCGACGTCGAGGACATCCTGCAGGAGGTCTTCTACGAACTGGTCGAAGCCTACCGCATGATGAATCCGGTGGAGCAGGTCACCGCGTGGCTGTTCCGGGTCGCGCGCAATCGCATCACCGACCTGTTCCGCAGAAAAAACCGGGAAGGCGCGCGTGCCAATCCCTCTACGCTTTCAGAAAATGGAGAGGAATTGCCTTTGCTGGAACGGCTTCCCTCTCCGAATGCCGGTCCCGATGCCGCCTACGCTCGTAACGCGCTAATCGAAGAACTGGATGATGCGCTCGACGAACTGCCTGACGAGCAGCGGGAGGTTTTCGTCGCCCACGAGTTGATGGGGTACAGCTTCAAAGAAATTTCTGAGCGCACTGGAATCGGCGTAAACACGCTTCTTTCCCGGAAGCACTATGCAGTTCTGCATTTGCGAGAGCGTCTCCGGGCCATCTACGACGAATTTGCGAAAAGGTAGGACTAACCATGAGAAGGAATCGCTTCTTGCGAGTTATGAAATTCTTTCTGTTCGGTGCAGCTTTGATCACAATCCTGGGCTATGTCGTCATGCGCCTGTGGAACTGGCTGACGCCGGCTCTGTTCGGCTGGCACATGATCACCTTCTGGCAAGCGCTGGGCATTCTGATTCTGAGCAAAATTCTGTTCGGCGGGTTGCGCGGCGGTCCGCGTCGCGGATGGCACTGGCGCCGACGGATGATGGAGCGCTGGGATCAGATGACGCCCGAAGAACGCGAGAAGTTTCGTGAAACGATGCGCGGCCAATGCGGCTGGTTTGAGTCGCGGCCAACCGAGACCAAGCCTTAGAAAGCGGGCGGGCCCTGAAAATCAGATGGCCCGCTCACGCCCTCTTTGGGCTTAGGTGGGTCTCTGATGCGGCTGCACAGTGTCTTTCCGCATCTTGGGATGTTCATTCACGCCTCCCACAGGTCAAAAAGACCCCGCAGCAAGCATCCAACGTTGTGAATTTATAGTAATGTAGCTTAGGATCCGCTAGCGGCGCGAAAAGCGAGCGGGTTCGAAGCGTTGTTGACGTGCGGACCTGGGTCTCGACATTTTGAATACTGGTGAAGAAAAGCGCGATCGCGAACTCGGCATGAATCGCCGCATCAGCCGGCGTGACTTCCTCAACGGCATGGCGGTAGGCATTGGTGCTCTAGGTTACGCCACTATTCCCGATGCTCTTCGGGGACCGGGGAACTCGACCGCTCCATACCCGCCAGCATTGACCGGAATGCGAGGCAGCCAACCGGGCGCATTCGATGTGGCCCACGCGCTGCGCGACGGAACATTTTGGGAAACTGCCGGAACTCCCATCGAGACTCATGAAGACTATGATCTAGTCGTCGTTGGCGCGGGGATCAGCGGTCTGGCGGCAGCTTATTTTTATCGCAAGCAGGCAGGTAATAAGGCTCGCATCCTGATTCTCGATAATCACGATGATTTCGGTGGCCACGCCCGCCGCAACGAATTCCGCGTCGGCAAGCGCACTCTGTTAAGTAACGGCGGCACTCAATCCATTGAGAGTCCATCGGCGTATAGCGAGGTCGCCAAAAGCGTTCTCGCCGACTTGGGGGTTGTGCCCAAAGTCTTCTACCAGGCCTACGATCAGAAGCTTTATTCACACCTGGGTACAGCCTGCTTCTTCGATAAACAGACCTTTGGCGAAGATCGTCTGGTTTGTGGGATGGGCTCGCTCCCGTGGTCCGATTTCATGAGCAAGACTCCGCTCTCCGCAACCGCGAGACACGAAATCGTCCGTCTTTATACGGAAAAGAAGGATTATCTATCGGGCCTTTCGCGCGAGGAAAAACAGGCCCGTCTGGCGAAAATCAGCTATGCCGCATTCTTGACTGAAATTTGCAAGGCCGATCCCACCGTTCTGCCCTTTTTCCAGAGCTACACCCACGATCTGTTCGCGGTCGGCATCGATGGGGTTTCCGCTCTGGCCTGCTACCGCAACCCGGACGACTACGGCGCGTACCAATATGCCGGCTTTGATGGCTTGAATCTCGCAGATCAGGAACCGGAAAAAGAAGAGCCCTACATTTTTCATTTTCCCGACGGCAATGCTTCCATCGCGCGCCTGCTGGTTCGCTGGCTGATTCCCGGATCCATCCCCGGACACACCATGGAAGATATCGTCACGGCCCGCGCTGATTACAGCAAACTCGATCAGGCCTCTTCGCCAATCCGCCTTCGTCTGAATTCGACCGCGGTCCGCGCCCGGCATTCTGGTCCTTCAACTTCTGCGAAAGAGGTCGACGTCGCTTATGTGCAAAAAAGAAAACTGCGGACGGTAAAGGCCAGGTCGTGCATTTTGGCCTGCTATAACGGCATGATTCCTTACCTGTGCACCGAACTATCGGCCAAACAGAAAGACGCGCTGCACTACGGAGTGAAAGAGCCTTTCATTTACACGCACGTGGCCATACGCAACTGGATGGCATTTCAGAAAGCAGGCATTCGTCAGATCATCTCTCCCGGAGGTTATCACTGCTTTACCATGCTTGATTTTCCGGTGAGCCTCGGTGCGTATCAGTTTCCCAGCAAGCCGGAAGAACCGATGGTGCTGTTCATGCTGCGTACTCCCTGCCAGCCAGGGCTTCCGCGCCGCGAGCAATATCGCATGGGACGCTACCAACTGATGGGCACGCCGTTCTCAACCTTCGAACGCAATATCCGTGATCAACTCAATCGCATGCTGGCGCCCGGCGGATTCGATTCCGCCCGCGACATTGCGGCCATCACTGTCAACCGCTGGGCTCACGGCTACGCGTACGAGTACGACTCTCTGTTCGACCCGGATTGGCCGGCGGATGAGCGCCCTTGTGTGATCGGCCGACGGCAGTTTGGAAAAATCTCGATTGCCAATTCCGACGCGGGAGCCAGCGCCTATACCAATGTGGCAATCGACCAGGCTTATCGCGCCGTGCAGGAACAACTGCAGACCACATCAGCAGGAGTGTGAACTTCGGCGGGCATTGCGGATTTCATCTTCGAGGATCTTGCCAGGGCACAATCGTAGTCTTGGTTTCGTCGAGAGCCTTTGATTCCCTTTTTTCCAGTTCTGCTTGCCGCCGCCGGGTGGCCTCAGCCGGATCGGTTCCGGCCTTCATCTCCGTCTTCTCGATGAAGTAGCGCCAGCCTTCCTGGCGATCGGCTGAACTTTCGGAACTTTCTAGTTCCTTCACACTCGTCTCGGCGTTCTGCTTACCCCGAATGACGGCAACCACCCCACCTGACTGGTAAGTCCGGATGTTGTGGCAGATGATGGCGTAGGAAGCGCTATTTTCGTCGTGTATCAGAGAGAGTCCATTTACCAATGACCAGAAGCGATCCATGCAGCGTAAAAGCACCGCAGATTGATGCGTGCCCCTGATCTCTAATGCCGAGAGTCGCGCGAAGCGTTGGGCCCGAAAACGCGAAAGGGCGATCTCTCGCGCGAGATCGCCCAGTATTTATCGCTTAGACAGCTTGCACGTTCTCTGCTTGCCAGCCCTTCGGCCCCTTGGTCACATCGAATTGCACTGTCTGGCCTTCCTGCAGGCTCTTGAAACCGCCCGCCTGGATCGCCGAAAAATGCACAAAAACATCCTCGCCATTTTGACGGCTGATGAAACCGTAGCCCTTGGCGTCGTTGAACCACTTTACTGTTCCTTTTTCCATAATCTGTTATTCGTTTTCCTTGTTGTGTAGTTACGCTGGAGGAGTCGGAAGAAACTTGCGCAGGTTACTGGCTGTTGAGGCGAGAACTGCTCACGACCGATTCGGTCTAACGCACATATCGAGTCTACGTGGAGGTCGCACAATTAGCAAGCACATTCGCCTGTCGCAGCTCAGTTTAAGCTTAGCCCGCCGGTTCCAGCCACAACTCGACGCGTGGCGCGAGTTCACTACCGAGACGAATCTTCTGATGCCGCCAAACTGGGCGCGCGTTTTTCCGGCATGAAGCCGGGCCATCAGCGTATACTTGAGTCTACTTAACCTCGAAGACACGTCATCAGAAACTGCGCCTTCGCGATTGAGAAATTGAGAGATCGAGAGGCGGGTTCGAGAATCCTTCCTGACAGATTCGCCTGATATCTTTCAGCAACCGAACAAACCTGGGGTTCTCCGCAGTTACCCCGAATCCGGCTGGAAGCTCGAAGCGAGCGCAGGCTGTTTCAAAGCTCGAAGCAAAAGGAGTTATCATGTCCGCACGCAATGGCGACAAGTCCAGGTATCACCGGGAACGCAAGCAGAAGATCGCGCGCCGGCAACGAAGTCAGGAATTGTTGCACCTCGCGGCCACCCAAAACAAATCGGCGAAGAAATCGCCGGCGATCACGCCAGCTTCGGTGCAGCCATGAGCGCGCCTGTCCCTGAATTAATGCTTCCGGGAACCGTTTCCGATTGTCGAGACCGCGCCGGCGCCCCTGCACTTTGGATGACCTACTCAGAAGAGAGGAAATGCAATGAAGAACCTTTACGTCGGTAACTTGCCGCACAGCATCACCGAAACCGAACTGCGAAATCTTTTCGAGGCGCACGGAGCCGTGGACAAGGTCAGCCTAGTGACTGATCGCGATACTGGACGCGCCCGCGGTTTCGGATTCGTCGAAATGACCGACGCCGCTGAAGCCGATAAAGCAATCGCAGCGCTGAATGGAACCGAAGTAGGGGGCCGCGCCTTGACCATCAACGAGGCTAGGCCCAAGGCGGATCGCCCGCGCAGCGGCGGAGGCGGCGGCGGGCGCGGCTTTGGTGGTGGTGGAGGCGGCCGATCACGCGATCGTGGTCGCCGCGAACCGCGCGAACCACGCTGGTAGCTTCTTTTCCTGACCATTACGGTAGCCGCTTTAGCTTCGCAGCAGCGGTCTACCTCAGAAACAAATCCATCGGGGGGACAGATATGCCACGAGGCAGATCAACATTTACAAAGCGCCAGAAGGAACAGACACGGCAACAGCGACAACGTGACAAAGCCGAGCGCAGAAGCCAGCGCAAGCAGGAGAAGCCATCCGAGAACAGCTTGGACGATATGGCGGAGTTACGCGAACACGCCGCCGCTCAGGCGGCGCTGTTCAATGTCGGCGTGGACGAACCGCAATCCAGCGACAAACCCAACTCGGGCAGCGATAAACGAGATTAAGTGCAGGACAGATTCGCCGCAATGCAAGTCGCCGGACTCCGAGTCCGGCGACTCTTCCCACAATTAGACGAACACTTCTCCCGGAAGCGCCGTCAAGGTCCGCGATGCCAGGGTGTTTTGAACCACGCGCTTGGGCCGCTCCGAACCTGAAGCATCTATCTGCATGCGTTCGATACGCAGCTTCAGCGCGCGTTCTATAGTTCTCAACGCCAGAACCTCGGCGGCCGCGGCTAGCGTCGTAGCGCATCCTTGAAGTCCTGCCCTTCCCGTCCGGCCGACGCGGTGGATAAAGTCCTCCGCCATCTTGGGTACGTCATAGTTGATCACGTGGGCTACGTCATCCACATGCAGGCCGCGAGATGCGATGTCGGTCGCGACCAGTACCTGGAATCGGCCGTCTTGAAATCCGCTCAAAGCCCCGTTCCGCTGCGATTGCGAGCGATCTCCGTGAATCATCGCGGCCCTGAATCCGTCGCGCTGGAGTTCCTTGGCCAACCGTTCCGCGCCTCGTTTGGTTCGCGTGAAGATCAGCGTCTGTCCCGGTTCCGAATATAGCAACTGCCGGAGAACATCCATTTTCTCCCCGGGCCTCACTTCGTAGGCCTTGAGCTGCACGCTTTCTGCCGGCTTGAGCACCGAACCTAAAGCGACCCGCACCGGTTCGCGCATGTAGTCGTTTACCAGGCCGGCGACGGACTGCTCCAGCGTGGCCGAGAAACACAACGTCTGCCGCTGTTGCGGCAGCACGGCCACAATCCGGCGGATCGCGGGCAAGAACCCCATGTCTAACATGCGGTCCGCTTCGTCCAGCACCAGTATTTTGATCCGATTCAGCTCGGCGAACTTGCGGCCCATTAAGTCCTGCAGCCGTCCCGGCGTGGCAATGACCAGGCCCGATCCGGCACGAAGACTCTGGATCTGCGCCTTTTCCGACACGCCGCCGATGATGAGCGCGGCTTCCGTCATGCCTTTGGTTCGCAGTTGCTGGTATTGCTCGTGAACCTGCATCGCCAGTTCGCGCGTCGGCAGCAGCACCAGGGCCACCGCATGACGCGCTCGCTCGTGTTGCAACATTTCAATGATGGGGATGAGGAACGCCAACGTTTTTCCGGTGCCGGTTTGAGCCGTGCCGATAACGTCCCGGCCTTCCATGGCGGAAGGAATCGCGCGTTCCTGAATGGGTGTGAGAGTGATAAATTGAGCCGCCGCCAGCTTCTGCTGTAACGCAGAAGACAGGGACAGTTCCGAAAACTTGGTCATTCGAATTTTTTCTTTCTGGAGGGGCCGGTTGTCACGCACACTCTGACACACGTCGAGAGCCGTCCTGCCGCTCACATTTCTTTTTTTAGATTGGCGCTGACTAAACGGCGGGCAGGAAAGGCGGAGATGAATCTGGTCTAAACCGGTGACCACCGCGAAACGAGCAAACCGTGGAAAAAGCGTCCTGTAAGCATTATAGCAGAGGATCCAATCGCTCTTCCGGTTTCGCAGGCCGTAGGATTCGAACGACCCGCCGCACATCAATGACGCCCGCAGGAAAACTGGCTTGCGGCGCACGAACCGCACTATGCACAGCTCTGCGCCGAGAGGCCTAACGATGTAAGGAAGGCAGCGCATTGAGCAACTGGCTGGCCCCGTTCCATAAAATCTGAACCCCAATGCACACCAGCAGAAATGCCGAGAGCTTCAGCATCACATTCATCCCGGCTGGACCCATCACAGATCCGAGGCGGTCAGCGAACGCATAGCACAAATAGATCGTCACCGCGACAAATGCTGACCCAATCGCCGCTGCCAGAATCGCCAGAAGACCCGCTCTGAGGTGATGAGGTTCGTTCGCGCCCAGCGTAATCGCCACCGAAATCGAACCCGGGCCGACCGTTAAGGGCAGGGTTAAAGGATAAAATGCATCCCTCAGCGCGTTGTTACAGCTAACCGTCCGGCCAACTGCATCGTGCTGATTTTCGTCTTTTTGGTTGAGCATGGCCCATCCCGTCGCGATCACGATGAGGCCGCCTCCTACCTGCACGACCGGCAGCGATATTCCAAAAAACGAGAGCACGTGGGATCCAATGGTGAAGGAAACCACCAGAAGGATGAAGCTGTCCATCGCAATGCGGCGAGCCAACAACCGCCGAGTCTGAGGCGAGTAGTCCCGCGTCAGCGAGAGGAACACTGGACTTCCTCCGATCGGATCTACGATCGGAAACAGCGCACTCACCACCAGAAGAATGCTCTTGGCTGTCTGGATCATGAGGCATTTTAGCCTGTTGCTCAGGGCTGTTCATCTGCGCATCACCGCTTCTTAGGTAGACCTAAGAGGCGGGGGCTTGGATCTCAATTCCCGCAATAAAAACGAGGGCGGATTTCGCCGCCCTGTCTCTCGAAGCATCGCTTCACTTCATAACATCTTTACACTTTCTATCTTGATGGAATCTTTCCCCATCGTGCCGGTGACTGCGACGTGATGCCCCTCATGCCCTTTTAAGGCGTCTGGGTTATCCACCGATAGCACTTTGTTGTCGCCATCGGTGACCACAACCATCTTGGCCCCGGCGGCCAGGCATTTCTTAGTGCATGCCTCCGCTCCCGCATTGGCTCCCTTGGCTGCGCACTTGTCGTCAACCACCCAACCGTTGACCGTTCCGCTCTTGCCCATGTCATCGAACGCCATGGCAGCGAAGGTGAACGCGAACACAAAACATACGGCGAGACAAATCGACAGAATTTTTCGCATGGCCGGTTCTTCTCCTTTTTGAAATTCTTATTGCGGCCCCACACCGCAACAAAAACACGCCGGAACGCTATCGGCGGCTTGTGACTACCCGCCCGAACTTGGTGCTATGAGGCACGGGAAATATAACACGGCGCTCCCGCGCATTTGTCAGCAGGCGGAACAATTCATACCTGGAAGTTGCAGGCGGGAAAAAACGCTTCGTTATTTTTTCGCGGAGTGATTTACGGCAGGCACCCGCTTGGCCGGTGCAGGGGGCACATACACATATTCTCCGGGCTTGGCATAGCCGAGTTGTTCGCGCGCTTCCTTCTCGATCGCGGTCTGATCGCTCTTCAGGCCCTGAATCTGCTGGGTATAGCGCTCGTTTTCCTGCTGCACCTGCGTGATCTGTTTGCGCAGCGCCTCGTACTCGGCGCGCTTTTGCTTATAGACCACCATCCCATTCGCCCCGAACATCACGTGTACGAAGAGCGAGACCGCCAGCAACGTCACAGCAATCGTAGCGATTCGTCGCCGCAGTGTATAAAGCAACAGAAGAGTCGGACGCGCCCACTCGATCCACGAGGCCGCGATCGCCTCCGCCTGCGGGGCGCGTTCCACTACCGCCCGCAATCCATCCTCTGGACTCGGAAACCTCGTGATCCGGGGAAAACGTTTCACTACGCAGATCCTCTATTCAAAAATCCAATTCTTGGCCGCCGTGCTCAGCTTCTCGAGTCCTCTGGCGCTGCGCGCTTCCGTGTAGACGCGCACCACCGGTTCCGTACCCGACAACCGGTAGCACACCCACGACCCGTCGCTGAAGACCAATTTCAATCCATCCTTGCGTACCACCTCGCTTACCGGGTGCCCGCAAAAATCGCTCGGGTCAGACCGCAACTTCTCAGTGAACTTTGCCTTCACCTCCGGCGTCAACCGGAAGTTTTCCCGCTGCGGATAGAACGAACCAACTTGGTTACTGATCGCCTGCAACTGCTCGCCCAGCGATTTCCCTCTGCGCGCGACCGCCTCGCAGCAAAGCAATCCCGCCAGCACCCCGTCTTTCTCCGGAACGTGGTGGCGGATGGACAGCCCCGCACTCTCTTCCCCGCCGATAGCGATCTTGTCCTGCATAATCAACTCGCCAATGTATTTGAATCCCACCGGCGTCTCGTACAGCTCCACACCATGCGACTGCGCCAGCGCATTGATCAGATTCGTAGTCGCAACCGATTTGGCCACGCCATTCTTCCATCCGCGGCTCTCGACCAGGTAATCGAACAGCAGCGCGATCACGTAATTGGGCTGCAGAAACGTGCCATCGCCATCCACGATGCCGAAGCGATCTGCATCTCCATCGGTGGCAATTCCGATTTGCGCTCCGGTTTCGCGCATCTTTTTGCGCAGATCTTCCAGCAAATGATCGTCCGGCTCAGGCGCGTGTCCTCCGAAAAGCACGTCGCGGGAATCGTGTACGGTCGCAACCTGCACTCCGGTGCTGCGCAGCAATTCATCCGAGTATCCACGGGCCGCTCCCCACATGGGATCGAACACTACCCGCAATCCAGCCTTGCGAATGATTTCAACATCCACAGTCTCAGCCAGCCGCTTCAAATATGCCGGCTTCGGATCGAGCGACTCCCGCTCGGGACCGGAACCATTGCCGGACTCCTGCGATGTCCCCTGATCGCCAGCCACAATTTCGGCCTCAATTTTTTTTGTCACCTCCGGCAACGCCGGACAGCCATCCGGCGTGGAGAACTTAATGCCGTTGTACTCCGGAGGATTGTGCGACGCGGTGAAGTTGATCACGCCGTCGGCCCGATTGTGGATCACCGCATACGCCAGAGCCGGGGTCGGCGCCGGCTCGCTAACCACCACCGGAGTGATCCCGTGCCTTTCGAGAATCTCGGCGGCCATCGCGCAGAACGTCTCGCCCAGAAAACGCGGATCCCGGCCTACAATGACGCGTGCCCCTTTCGGCTTCTGTGCGGCTACGTAACGCGCAATTCCTCCCACCGCGCGCCGCACGTTGGCGAAGGTGAACTCCTCCGCCATCACGGCTCGCCATCCCGATGTGCCAAATTTGATTTGCGTCGGCATAGTCCAACCTCTCACAATTGCCATGCTGCTGTGCCGAAAGCGCAAAGCTGCCGGCGAAGGCTGATTTTATATGACTGACAAGCGAATCGTCCTCTCCACCGCTGCTTCCGAAGAGCAAGCCCGCAAGATCGCGCACCATCTTGTCGAAAACCAACTCGCGGCCTGCGTAAACATCGTCCCTAAGATCGAGTCGGTTTATCGCTGGCAGGGCAAAGTGGAATCGAACCATGAGTATTTGCTGCTGATCAAAACTTCGTCGAAGAAAGTCGCCGCGGTGCAGGATGCCGTTCACCAACTGCATTCCTACGAACTTCCCGAGGTCGTTGCCCTCGCAGTTGAGGATGGCAGTTCCGCCTACCTGCAGTGGATCGAAGACTCGCTGGCCTAGGGCTGGCTCAGGCGAAAGAAAAGAAGTTCCCTAGCTTGCGCGCCCACGCAGATTCAGCCGCCAGTAATCGAGCAGAAACGGAGGCTCATCTTTCGCCGCCTGCTGCGTCATTCTCGCCATGAACTCAGATCGCCGCTCTTCGCTGGGTAGATTCTCGAGATGGCGCCGCAGAATAATGTTACGTACGAACTCGTCGTAGTGCTGCGCGTCCTCCAGCACGGTAGGAGCGGGTTCAACGGAAGTCTCGACCTCGACGAATCCCGCCCGCCGCAGCGTCAATGCGGCGTTTTCTGCGTCCTGGTAAAGCCATGGTTCTTGAAACCCCGCAAAGTACGCCGCAAACCTCGGCGTCGCCGCTAGCGCGTCTGCCCGCCTTCGCAAACGCGCCAGGTTTGGACCGCCTCCGCATTGCGCTTCCAGCCATCCTCCAGGTTTCAGTACGCCGCGAAGATTCGCAAACAGCCGATCATGATCCAGCACCCAATGGAAGGCTGCAGTGCTGACAATGCCGTCGAACCCAGTCCGGAACGGCAAGTGCAGCAGGTCGCACGCGACCAGGGCGAACCGCCCGCTGAATTGCGCCAGATGCTCTCGGGCCGAGTGCAACATGTTCTGCGACAGGTCAGTCCCCACCACCTGTCCGTCCGGCAGAGCCTGCAGCAGTTCAGCCGTGAGTCGTCCCGTTCCACAGCCGGCATCCAGCACAATCTCGTCTCCGCGCAGCCGCAATCGCGACAAGACTTTCTTCCCCCAGCTGACTTGCGGCCCCGACAGACGGTGGTAGACCGCCGAATTCCATTCTCGTGAAGAGGATTGCCCCGGCTTCATCAGAGGCACACTATAAATGGAATGCGGTCCGCGGAGGGTTGGGAGCGGACGTTCGCTGAAGGCGCAAGCTGGTATAGTGGTATGACCACTGTGCTGGAACGGGATTCCGCATTATCCTAGCCACGATCGCAGAGTCGCTGCCAGCGTCCCACTTTATTCCGAAGTCGGAAGGGTCTCATTAGAGAAAGGAAGCGCCATTATGGCCATCGCAACCATCAATCCCGCTACGGGAGAAGTCATCAAGACATTTCAGCCGCTCACCGATGCCGAAATCGAAAGGAAAATTCAGCTTGCCGTAACCACGTTTAAAGCCGAACGCAAGACTCCCTTTGCCGTTCGCGCCCAGCGCATGCTGAAGGCCGCGGACATCCTCGAGCGCGACAAGGACAAGTTTGCCCACCTCATGACATTGGAGATGGGCAAGACTTACAAATCGGCCGTCGCCGAAGCCGTCAAGTGCACCACAGCCTGCCGCTTCTACGCCGAGAATGCTGAGAAGATGCTTTCCGACGAAGTCGTGGACACCGGCGCCAGGAAAAGCTTCATCCGCTATCTCCCCATCGGCCCTATCCTCGCCGTGATGCCGTGGAATTTTCCCTTCTGGCAGGTATTCCGCTTCGCCGCCCCGGCGCTGATGGCTGGCAATGTCGGCCTGCTCAAGCATGCTTCCAACGTCCCGCAATGCGCTCTCGCCATCGAAAGCATCTTTCTCGAAGCCGGCTTCCCTGAAGGCGCGTTTCAAACCCTGCTCATCGGTTCGGGCGCGGTCGATGCCCTGCTCAACGATCCCCGCATCGTCGCCGCCACGCTGACCGGCAGCGAGCAGGCCGGCATTCAAGTCGGCATGGGCGCCGCCAAACGCATCAAGAAAGTCGTTCTCGAGCTCGGCGGCAGCGATCCTTTTATCGTGATGCCCAGCGCCGACATGGAAGCCGCGGTCTCCACCGCCGTCCAGGCGCGCGTGCAGAACAACGGTCAGTCCTGCATTGCGGCTAAGCGCTTCATCGTGCACGAAAAGATCGCCGACGAGTTCGAACGCAAATTCGTTTCCAAGATGCAGAGCCTCAAAGTCGGCGACCCTTTCGACGAGAAAACCGATGTCGGCCCGCTCTCCACCCCCGACGCGGTAAAGGATCTCGACGCCG
Organism: Candidatus Sulfotelmatobacter sp.; assembly: GCA_035949755.1. Lineage (GTDB taxonomy): Bacteria > Acidobacteriota > Terriglobia > Terriglobales > Acidobacteriaceae > Sulfotelmatobacter. Next base: position 10,637 of record DASYYT010000060.1, on the reverse strand, counting down.
ACGTGCAGAAGACCATCAAAGCCGGCGCCAGGCTTGTTACCGGCGGACATCCGCTCTCGCGTCCCGGCAACTTCTATGCGCCCACCGTACTCACTGAAATCCCTAAAAACTCTCCGGCCTATGGAGAAGAATTGTTCGGCCCCGTAGCCTCCGTCTTTCGTGTGAAAGATCAGGACGAGGCGATTCGCCTGGCCAATGACGTCCGTTTCGGACTCGGCTCCAGCGTCTGGACGAACGACGAAAAAGAGCGCGAGCGTTTTATCAACGAACTCGACACCGGCATGGTGTTTGTCAACAAAATGGTCGCCTCCGATCCGCGTATCCCCTTCGGCGGGGTAAAAGCCTCAGGCCACGGCCGCGAACTGGGAGCAGTCGGCATTCGCGAATTCGTCAATGCCAAGACCGTCTGGGTAGCGTAGCGCCGGCAGCTTGCGGGCGCTGCCTTTTTGCCCGAATTCACCACTTCGGCATCCGACTGTCGACGAAACTCTTACTACGTTCCTGCAGTAGCGGAAGCGGCGGATTCACCATCGCTGGCCAGCAGATCCTGCCAGGGACACGCATCCCCGGCCATGCGATGAATCGCGATCAGCATCCTGTCTCCGTCCCCGTCATAACGCACCCAGATCACGCGGAACCGTGCCTTCTTGCCCGCATACAGAATCCCAATCACATCGCCCGAGCGGAGATCGGTCTCGACGCCCGAGATCAGAGCCCCACTCAAGCTGATGTCGCGGGCACGCGCGCTTTGCAGGAATCGTTCTCCCTTGGTGTCTACGCCCCATACCTGAAGGGACAGATCAATTGGTGTGCGCGGTTCACGGCGACGGTCAAAGCGATGCACGAGGCCCATGGTCCTTTTAAGCTAACCTCAACCGAGTCGCCGCGAAAACGTTACGAGGCACGCTGTAGTACCCAAAGACGCTGACCGTGTTTCCTTCTTGGGAATGTCCCAGAACGGGAATCTGCGCCATCCCCCACCCTGCCGTTTTCCCTTGCGCCAAAAAACAACTCAAAGACCATTTCCTTTCTGCTCCGTCTAACCATCCAGTCCCTTTCTCAGGAGGATCTAACATGAGCAGACTGTCCCTGCCGTTGTTGCTTGTTCTGTTGAGCGCGCTCGCCATTGCCGCACCTTCGGCTCCGGCCGACGAAACCGTGGACCATACCGCTCCCAGCTATGACATGAAGGCCCAGGCACTGGTGGATTTGCAGCGCGTGCAGGAAAAGTTTGTGCAACTGGCCAATGCCCTTCCCGCCGACAAACTGACTTGGCGTCCCTCGCCTGATTCCCGTTCTTTCGCCGAAGTTCTACTGCATGTGGCCGGAGAGCGATATGGAATCCTCAGCCTGATGGGCGCCCAGCTTCCAGACGGATTCGATCGCAAGGGATTCGAAAAGTCCACCACCGATCGCGCTCGCATTGTTGAAGAGCTGAACAAATCCTGGGATTTCACGCAGAAGACCATAAAGGGTATGACCAACGCCGACTTTGCCAGGTTTCTGCCCAAACTCGGGCCGCAGGCCAACGCTGGCGACGTAGTCTATGTCCTGGTCGCCGACGCCCACGAACACCTTGGCCAGTCCGTGGCGTACGCCCGTGAAAACGGCATTGTCCCGCCCTGGACTGTAGAGGCGCAGAAGAAAGCCGCAGAAAAGAAAACAGACCAGAAATAATGCTTTTGATCAGCGGGGGCTTTCTCAATTTTTATGTGCGACAGCCGACCTCGGCTGCCCGCGGGGCGAAGCTCCGCTGAGTGAGCAAGCTGCAACTTTGAGTCCGGATGCGGTTTGGAGGATCCGCCAGACTGGACTTCATGAGCTGATCCAAACACATTCGAAGAAACGCATGGAGAAGATGATTTCAGCGGCTGCTGCCCGTCGGAATTTTTCAGAGATTCTGAGGGCCGTCGAGGAAGGGAATAGGTACGTGATTATGAAAAGGGGAAGCCCCGTAGCTCGAATCGGCCCGGTGCCGCCCGCCGGGGGCGGCCACCTTAAGGATGCGCTGATCGAACGTCTCCGTTCGCGGCCGACGAAGAAAATCGGCAAGTGGAAAACAGACGAACTCTATCCGTAGCCTCGGCAGAGAATGCGCGACGGTCGGTTTCTACTGCCGTAGCGAGAGCGCGCTCAGCACCGCCTGCTGCTTGGCGATCAACTGCTGCACGCCTTGGCGCGCCAGTCCCAGCATCTTCGCCAGTTGCTGGTCGTCGAATACCTGGTGCTCGGCCGTAGCCTGCACTTCCACCAGCTTGTGGCCGGCCGTCATCACGTAGTTCATGTCCACGTCTGCCCGCGAATCTTCCTCGTAGCAGAGATCGAGCAGAATTTCCCCATCCACAATTCCCACGCTCACGGCCGCGACAAAATCCCTGAGCGGAACCGAAGTCAGTGTTCCCGCTTCCACCAGCTTTTCCAGCGCCAGCCCCAAAGCCACAAATGCGCCCGTGATCGAGGCCGTGCGCGTCCCTCCGTCGGCCTGGATCACGTCGCAATCGATCCAGATGGTGCGTTCGCCCAGCCGCGCCAGGTCCGTGACCGCCCGCAGCGATCGCCCGATCAGCCGCTGAATTTCGTGTGTCCGCCCGCTTTGCCGCCCCTTGGAAACTTCGCGCGGCGTGCGGGTCAGCGTCGACCGCGGCAACATGCTGTACTCGCTCGACACCCAGCCCTTCCCGGAGTTGCGCATGAACTGCGGCACCGCCTCCTCGATCGACGCAGTGCAGATGACACGCGTACTGCCCACTTCAATTAAAACCGAACCTTCCGCCGTGGGAATGAACTCGGTCGTGATCTTCACGGGCCGCAATTGGTCGGGAGAACGATTATCCGAGCGATAGAACATAATCGGTGAATTCTAAATCACGCGCCCCGCTTCCTGCCTTTTTCTGTCGGCTGCGGACTGAAAGAATATCCGCGTAAATCCGTGAAAATCCGCGGCCAGGGAGTATTCCTTCACGAACCCGATTGCAACTGGCTCGCGAGTTGGTTCACTGCGCTGACGTCGTAGAAATCCGAGAGATCGGCATGGCCCGCCAGGGTATCGCGCTCTTTCCCATCCACCAGGATTTTCACCTTCAAAACCCCCGGCGTATTCGCCGAGACCGTATGGATCAGAGATGCGACGGTGAGCTCTTCGACCAGGACGCCGGAGCGATGCGTATCGGCGAAGGCCGCGTTCAGATCGATCACCGCGACTCCGGGATCGACCAGGTAAACACTGCGAACCTCCGACCCGGCTCCCAGCGCATGCGGCGATGACTTCTCCAAATACAGCGAAACCAGCGCTCGCAACAGCTCTTCAGCCCGCTGTTGCCGCCCTGAGGGCATGGCAATCTGCGCCGACTCGGGGCGAAGCGTGCCGTCCTCGTCGTGCGCCACAAAGAGCGTGACTGCTTCGGTCGGCCCCGCAACCGGCGGCGCCAGAGGACGCGTGTCCACCGCAGAAACCGGGGTGGATACGACCGTTTTCCTCATATGCCAGGCATACCAGCTTAAGCCCAGCGCCGCCGCCAGCAGCACTCCCATCGCGATCATCAGGTGCCGTGGGATCATGCTCTCCACATCGTCGCCAAGTCTCATGGCGCACCTGCAAGCTGGTCGCGATTGGCCGCGATCGCGGTCGCTACCGCGCTGGTCACCAGTTGCTGATAATCAGGCGCGGTAAGCTGGGCAACATCCGATCCCTGAGGCGCAACTTCGACAGCAATCGCAGGCCCGGTGACGTTATTCAGCGGGCGTAGCGGCGCCGAGAGATCTCGCACCGGGACTTGGCGCTTCTGCAGTTCACTGACTACAGCGCTGGCCGTCGCCTGGCTCAGTGGCAGAGTGGCATGCTGGGCAGTGGTCCACGAACGGAAGGCACCGCGATCATCCTCGCCGAAAGGCAGCAGCGCGGTGTAGACGCGTACTCCGTGCCCGCTCGAAGCCGCGTGCAGCGCGATGTAAATCGCCGCGTGATCGGCGTTGGCGGACACCGCGCGTTGATCGAGCGACAGGTTCGCATCGGAATCGCGCAGCACCAGCGTCGTGATACCTCGGCTTTCCAGTTCCTGTCGCAAGCTCTGGGCCAGCGCGACCGTAACGTCTTTTTCTAGCAGCGAAGGGCTAAGAGTTTCTCCGTGATCGTCGCCGCCGTGGCTGGCGTCCACCACCGCAAAATAACGGCGCGGCGCGGGAGCCGGAATCGCCGGCACCGCTGAGGGCGCCGCGGTCGGCGCGGCGCCGGCGGCTTGTCCGGGACTTGCTGGAGCCGCACCCGAAGGCTGCGCTCCCGAAGCCGCAGAGCTCTGCGCGACTGCTGCACTCGTAGGCGCGATCGTTATGGTGCGCCCGTCACTCCCGAATGTCGCCATCACCGGTATCGTCGCATTCACCGTCACCACTGCCGCCCCATTTCCTTCCCTGTAACTGGCCGACGGAATGGCTTTGTTTCCGAACGTCAGAGTCGGCGACGCCGGGCCCACCAGCGGTTCCCGCGAAAAGGTCATACGCAGTGTGCCCGCTTCCGTGGCGATGCTGGGATTCACCGGCGCCGTGAAATGGAATACCAATTTCGGAGGATTCTCGCCCGCAAGGGAAGCCGTGAAATGCGTAGCCACGCTGCCGATAAACAAGCGATTCGATTCTTCGTGCAAGCTGACCGGCCCGCCCAGAAAACGCGGCAGCAACGAACTCAGGGACCCTACCGGCACCAGCCCACGCTTGTTCTCCATAAAGAATTTGCCGCCCAGATCAGCTTCCCGGTCCAGCACCCGAGCCCGCGTCTTGCCTACCTGAAAAGTGCCTTCTCTATTGTTGTAGCGCAGCCGCCAGCGGGCTCCTTCGCTCTTGGCGCTGACCCTGCCCAGCGGCTCCAGCAATTCCAGCAGCCCGACATATTCCCGGCCATCCCGTTGCACGACCGGCAAAGAATAATTGGCCGCCAGCGAATAAACCGAAAGATGCTTATCTGCAGGAGCCCCGACCAGGAAGAGCCCGGAAAAGCAAATCAGGATGGCCGTTGCCAGCAGGTAGCGCCGGTTGACCGTAGCACCATCGCCTGCTCCGAGCGCAGTCGAAGCATCCCGCTGGCTGTCGCGGGGGCGTCTCGGCCCCGCGCCCTGCCTCCGCTCCACCCCCCTAATCCAGCGCATAAGCGGCCAATCCGCTAAGCAGCTTGGGGTAGAAATCGGTGGATTTCTGTGGCATCACTTCCCCCGCAAACGCAACGTCCCGAACTTTTTCGACCGGGCATGGATTCATCAGAATCGCGATATCGGCGGCTTCCCGCCGCACCAGCCCCATTGCCTCGGAAGCGTCCCGCACATAAGACAAGTTCTGCTGGTTGCGGATGGATTCCTCCGAGAGCTTGAGCACCCCTTCCAATAAACACTTGTGCAACTGTACGACATCGAGCGATTGTTGCCGTGGCGAAAGGCCGGCCAGAAACTTCGAGCGGGCTGGCTTTGGCGAGTGCAAAACAAAAGCGTGATGCGCGGTGACGGCCAGCAGCGCCGTGCCCATCCGGCCGCGCTCACGCAAAAGCGAGGTGGCCTGCGTGACATCCAGCTCAGAGTTAACCGGCTCCAGTTCGAAAACCTCCCGGCTGGATTTCTGAAACTCATTCACAGAAAAGCCGCTCAAAGAATGCACCACCCGGTGTGTCGGTAGCACCAGCAGCCCGGGATCGTTCATGTTCACGAAGGTCATCATCACAAACTCGTGCGCAGCATCGGGTCCCGCACTCCGATCCGACGCCCGGCATTCATTGCGGTAGTTCAGCGCGGTTTCGTACCGGTGATGCCCGTCGGCGATCACCAGTTTCTGGTCGAGCATCCTCTCCTGTACCGCCGCGACCAGCTTCGCATCCGACACTGGCCACACCCGGTGCGCCACTCCGTATTCGTCCTCGACTTCAATCGTCGGCTTATCCGCAGTCCGCAGCAGCCCATCGATCTCGCCCGAATCCTCATATAACAGGAACAATTGTTCGTAGTGAACCCGCGTAGCCCGCAGCAGGTCCAGCCGGTCGGCCTTGGGCTTGGCCAGCGTCAGCTCGTGCCGGTAGACGACTTTCGCGGAGTAATCTTCCACCCGCCCCAGCGCGATGAATCCCCGCCGCTCGAATTTCGGCCCCGAAGGCGCGGTGAATGCCTGCGAATAAACGTAGATTGACGGCGCCGTGTCCTGTTGCAGAATCCCGTCCTTCCGCCATTCCCGGCCAAACGCCGCCGCCCGGCTGTATACGTTCTCTACCGTATTGTCGCCATTCTCGCGACACCCCAAGATAATTCTGACGAGGTTGTACGGGCTGGCAGCATAGTACTTTTCCTGCATCCCGGGAGTGATCTTGTCATACGGCTGAGTCACTACCTGCGCGGCGGAAACCCGCTGCAAGTTGTAGCGCAGAGCACGAAACGGACGTATGTCGGCCATAGGAAACCTTTGATTGTAACAAGTTAGCAAGACAGTTCGGGGACGCCCGTCCAACCGGCGATTTGGCGAAGTACGGAAACTGGACACGCTTCGGAAATTTGTCTCCGACTTTTGACAAAAACTCTGCTCCGGGCGGCTGTAGCTGTGCTAACATCCCGCCCATCGAGGTTTTCTATGGCCCGCCTGAGAAAACGGCGTTGGTCATCTCGCCCCAAGGCCCAAGTACGAAGTGACTCTACGGTTCTCCGCCGGGATCCGATTCAAGGCCTGCTGCGAAAAAATCTGTTGGGCCGCCCGTTTGCACGACCGCTCTCCTGCCTTGTGCTCGCTTGGCTGGCCCTGTGGTGCGTTCCCGCGGTCAGCCAGACCGATGTGAATGACGTTCACGTGCAACCGCGGGACGTCGAAAAGGCCAAAGAACCTGCCCAAGAAGCCCTCGTCACCTCCACGCCCAATCTCACCGCTCATGTTCGTCCTCTGAAGGTGGATGTGGATCTCGTCCTGGTTCCCGTGACCATCACCGATCCCATGAACCGCCTGGTCACCGGCCTGGAAAAAGAAAATTTCCAGCTCTTTGAAGGGAGCTCGCCCCAGCAAATCCGGTCCTTCTCCAGTGAAGACGCTCCCGTCTCTCTCGGCGTCATCTTCGACTCCAGCGGCAGTATGTCCAGCAAGATGGACCGTGCCAAAGAGGCGGTCATCGAATTTTTCAAGACCGCCAACCCGCAGGACGAATTTTTCATGATCACGTTCAACGACGAACCCGACGAGATCACCGATTTCACCAGCTCCGTCGACGAGATCCAAAACAAACTCGTTTTTGCCGTGCCCCGCCGCCGCACCGCCCTGCTCGATGCCATTTACATGGGTATCAGCAAGATGCGCCAGGCCAAGTACCCGAAGAAAGCTTTGCTCATCATCTCCGACGGCGGCGACAATCACAGCCGCTATACCGAGAACGAAATCAAGTCGCTGGTCAAAGAAGCCGACGTGATGGTCTACGCCATCGGCATTTACGACCGCTACGCTTCGGCCATCGAAGAGCGCCTCGGCCCGCAATTGCTCAGCGACATCACTGAGCTCACCGGAGGCCGCGCCTTCACCATCGACAATCCCAACGACTTGGCCGATGTCGCCACCAAGATTGGCGTCGAGTTGCGCAATCAATATGTCCTGGGGTACCGTCCCAGCAAAATTGTGCGCGACGGCAAATGGCGTAAGATAAAAGTGAAACTTCTGCCTCCGAAAGGATTACCGCCTCTACGGGTGTATGCCAGGACGGGATATTACGCGCCTGCCGAATAAGGCCTCCAGGTTTCTGCTTCTTCTCACGTTTGTGATCTGGGTGGGACTGCTTTCCACCCCGGCATGGTCGCAGGCCCCTTCGCCGCAAGATCCATCGAAACCTGCCGATGCTGCGCCGTCGCCGGCTGCATCCGTTCCTGCTGCCAGCGATCAACCTCAAGCCAGCGAGGGGAAGAAACTCGACGATCAAGGTGTCTTCGTTTTCAAGAAAGACGTGGACGAAGTCCTGCTGCATGCCACCGTCGTCGACGATAAGCAGCACATCGTCACCAACCTCGACCGCAACGCCTTCACCGTGTACGAAGATGGCAAGCCGCAGAGTATTATTTCTTTTCACCATGTCGATATTCCCGTGGCCATGGGCATCGTCATCGACAATTCGGGGTCCATGCGCGAAAAGCGCAACAAGGTCAATCAGGCCGCCCTCAACCTGGTACGCTCCAGCAATCCTAATGATGAAGTCTTCGTCGTAAACTTCAACGACGAGCAGTATCTGGATCAGGACTTCACCAACAATCTGTTGAAGCTCAAAGAAGCTCTGGAAAAAATCGACGCCCGCGGCGGCACCGCCCTCTACGATGCGGTCGTCGCCTCCGCCGACCACCTCAAGCAGAATGCGCGTCTGGAAAAGAAAGTTCTCTTTGTGGTGACCGACGGTGAAGATAACGCCAGCAGCGAAACTTTGGAGCAGGCCGTGAAGCATCTGTCCCAAGAGAACGGTCCGCAGGTTTACGCGATCGGCATTCTTGGCGACGAGGAGCATCCCAGGCGAGCCAAGCGCGCCCTCGAGATTATTTGCGAGCGCACTGGAGGCATCGCCTTCTTCCCTAAGACTCTCGACGAAGTGGATGCGATCAGCCGCACCATCGCAAGCGACATCCGTAATCAATACGCCATCGGCTACAAGCCCACCAACCCCAAGGGAACCGGCGGCTTCCGCCAGATCCACGTCGTAGCCAAAGCCAAAGGCCATGGCAAGCTGATCGTCCGCACCAAGAGCGGCTACTACGCCGGCGCTCAGACCACAGCCAGCGGCCCAACCCCGAGCAACCCAACTAGTGCTAGCCAGTCGGCGGTTGCGCCCGCGTCCTCGACGGGTGCAGGGGAGGCAGCCCCACTGGGGCTCCCCGCTATCCGTCAACCTTCGTCTAGCGCCCCGTCCCCTCCAGCATCTGGCTCGCCGAATCCACCAGCGCCGCCTCATCCTCCAACACCTTAGCCACGCGCGTGATCTCCTGCTCGGCCTCGGGATAGCGTTTTTGCTCGATGCCCTCCCGCACCCCGGGCACCGTTTTCACGTCGTAACCTGTATAAACGCCCGGAGCGTACAGCAAGTGTTTATACCAAGCTCGCCGCGGAAGTCCCTTCTCATTGGTGAGCTTGCGTTCACTCTCGATGAGCAGAGTATTCAAAGCACGCAGCGACTCCGCCTGAGTGTCCCCCAGCCCCTCCTGTTTTTGCGCCAGAGCCTTGCGGTACCGTTCCGCACTCCGCGTCAACTTCTCCACGGCATTCTGCATGGGCGCAAAGTTCAAGTGTGGCGGAATCTCCTCCCGCGGGGGCGCCACCGTCGGCCGTCGCGGATCGAATGTGGCTTTGAACACTCCTTCGTCCAACTCCTGATTGCGCTCGCGAATCTCGTCCTGTTTGTCCCCCAGCAGTTTCTGCAGCTCTTTCGTGTATGTCTGCACTGTGTCCGCTAAATCAGCGAAGTCGTAAGGCAGGACCTCCGCATCCGCCAGCCGCATCACCGCTGAACCTACCGTTTGCGCCAGCGCCCGCCCGTAGACGAAATCGTAGTCAGAGAAATGCGTGTACCAGTAAAAATCGTCGTAGATGGAGTGATAGATCCCCTGTTCGTCCTCTCCGCCATATCCGAGACTCAGCGACGCAATCCCGAGATGATCAACGAACGCCGTAAAATCCGTGCCTGACCCGAGCGCCCCCATGCGCAGATCAGCCCTTTGCCGCAACTCCTTGCGATCATCGGCAGACTTTGCATTCGCAATCCTCGACAATTGCAGGCGCTGCCACACAGACATTTTGCTCTCAGGATCCTCAACGTCGCGCGCCACTCCGTTCATGAACTGCTCCAGCGAGTGCGAACCGTCCATTTGGAGCAGCCCGCGATCGTTGCCATCCGTATTGATGTATACCGCCGCGTGTTGCCGCAATTCGTCCGCATGGGTTTCCACCCACTCGGTAGACCCGAGCAGCATCGGTTCCTCGCCATCCCAGGCCGCATAAATGATCGTTCGCCGCGGCTTCCAACCTTGCTTCATCAGGACTCCCAGCGCGCGTGCTTCCTCAAGCAGCGGAGCCTGCCCCGACACAGGATCCTCCGCGCCGTTCACCCATGCATCGTGATGGTTCCCGCGAATAATCCATTCCTCGGGCGCGACGCTTCCCGGAATTTTCGCGATGACATCGTTCACTGGCTTCAGGTCCCAATTGAATTCAAGTTTCAAATGAACCTTCGCCGGCCCTGGCCCAACGTGATACGGAATCGCCAGACTGCCGCGCCATTCCTGAGGAGCCATCGGTCCTTTCAGGGCTGCGAGCAGCGGCTGCGCATCGCCGTAAGAAATCGGCAACACGGGAATTTTCGAAAGACTCTTGGCATCTTTGAGGGCAAGCCGCTTGGCTTCGGGCGTGGCCCCGACTCCTGGAGTCAGCGGATCACCGGGACTCGCCGAAGCAAAATCCATCACACTTCCCCGCTGCACTCCGTCAGCATTCCGCATGGGACCTTGCGGGAAAACATTATCGACGGTGTATCCGTCATCGCGCGGCTCGGAATAAATCAGGCAGCCAATCGCCCCGTGCTCGGCTGCAATCTTGGGCTTCACGCCGCGCCAGGAGTGGTAGTACTTCGCAATGACGATCGCGCCTTTTACCGAAACGCCGAGCCG
>DASYYT010000059.1:0-46156 GCA_035949755.1 Candidatus Sulfotelmatobacter sp. | reverse complement strand
AGCCAATATGACGTCCAAGCTTGTACACCCTGCCCCTCCCGTCCTACCCAGTTTCCCATCAAATTACCCGAATTTGTGAAGCCGGACAGCCAAGTGGGGTTGTAGTAAAAAAAACCCGATCCCACGTTGCCGCCGATCGGGGGGTCGGTATAGACGCCTTCCGCACGGAAATCCATCCGAGGGAGTTTGGGCAGACGCGGAATGTAAATGCCGCCTAACCAGGCGGCGACATCGGGACCGACAATAGGGCTGATGGTGTCGTGCTCGGTGAAGCCGTCGGCGTAGAAAGTCAGCGCGTTGTGTACGCGGTAGCTGAAATCCACGCCAGATCGGCGCGATCCCGGTTTGTTGGGTGCGCCCGGAATCGTCTGGTCGGTTGAAAACACGCTTCGCAAGAACGTGTGCCAGGTGAGGGGATAGCCAGGACCACCGTAATCCGTCGTGCGCGACATGCCGAATTCGAAATTCTGCGTCGGTTTGAAACTGAATCTTTCTCCGTGAACGATAGGCTGCGGATGCAGGGATTGGCCGAACTGACCCACCAGTCCGTGCGGCGTGAACATGAATTGGTATCCGGAATACTGTCCCAGGAAAAACTCAACACGCATCGGCCCGAGCAGGCCGAGAACGCTGGGAAGTTTGAACGGGGTGACCCGAGTGATGCGAAACATCGTCAGGGGATCGGCGTTGTCACTGATCATCATGCCGCCACCCTCGTCCGGTCCCCACCACAGGCTTTGTTTGCCGAAGGAGAGCTGCCAGTCAGAAACATTCATCGCGACGTACGCGTCCAGAAGACGGCCGCGGTTGATGGCAGGCGTGGGGGCATCCGGGGGCACCGGGAATGGCGCCGGCACGATGGAATGACTGAAATCCTCGAGCGAGATCGCTTCCCGAGCGCTCAGCGGCAGCGCCGGCGCCGACGGCGAATGCTGAAACTCGCTGCGCACGTAAATTGCGAATGGGCCCTCCGTCGCCCAGCCTGATAGTCCGCTCACATTGTTGAATCCCTGCTGCTCGGGCCGGCCGAAATCGTTGTAGATGGTCTGGGCGAAGTGATAACTATCGGTGAGAGGCTGGCCCGCAATCCCGGTAACCCGCGTGTAGGCCGATTCCACTCTAAACTCGCCGTTGTCACCTCCGCCCAGCCATTCGAGTTCGTTGCTGAACTCGCGTTCCAATTCCTGATAAACTTCGGCTGCCTGCCCGCTGTCTTGATCGTCCCCCATGCGGTCCGCGGCTTCGCTTACCTGGCGCGCGCACTCCATGCGAGTCCACGGCCGCATCGCCGCGATATCGCTGTTGATATAGCCAAGTGCGGCCAGCCGCTCCAATGCCGGATAAATCCAGCTATCCAGCGGCACGTAAGGCGATCCCATATACTTCGATTGCCAGTGTCCAGGCCGGTCGGGATGGATGCCCGGCGTCTCCCAAGACGAGCCGGCAAGGTCAGGCCTATGGTGAGCGTGGTAAACGTACTCGCTCGTCAGATATCCCAGAGCCGCGCCTACCAACACGTCGGAAGGAAAGTGCTGTCTGGCGGTAATGCGAGATGCACTCACCAGGGTCGCCATTCCGTAAGAGAGAAATTTCATGAACGGACTAGGATACTCGTGCGCCACGATTCCCGCGATCGCCCAGGCGCCCGCGGAGTGTTCGGAGGGAAACGATGATCCTCCCTTCCAGAATCGCCCACGGGCAAAATCCTGATAGGGGCGCTCACGGCCGGTCGCGTACTTCAGAGCCTCGACTGCGACCAGCGCGTCGATGGCGGATTCGCCGCTGAGAAAGCCGGTCTCGCGCTGGTGCTCGTTGTGCGAGACCAATCCAAGAAAATACATTCCTGCCGCGCCCCCGGCCATGGAATACGCCCCGTAGTCCGATATGCGCCGATAGTTGTTAATCGTCCCCGGATCGCTGGAGAGATGACGGCTGATATCGGTGTCGGTGGCGAAAAGGGCGGCTGCGAATCCACCCAAGGGCACCATCCAGGTACTGTCGGCGAAACGGAGTTTCCGCGGACTACTCCACATTCCAATCTGATCGCGCACAAAGGCCCGCGGGAGGGTGATTACCTTATTTTCGGTTTGGGCTGGTTGCGGTGCACCAGGAGCCGCGCTCGGATCAGCAGGCGGATCCGCCTGCTTCTCTGCGACCGACGTGGGCGACGCGTTGACCTCCGTCGCTGCGCCGGGAATAGATTGTGCCATGCCGATTCCAGTGTTCGCGAGAACACAGACGGCAACGATCCAGGTGCACGCAGTTCCCTGAATGAGTTTCACCTTCACAAACGTCCTCAGTAGTGCGCTGCCAGGATCACGCTGACCGCGATCGAACTCAGGATCTGCGCATTGGTGAAGAGCGTCTTCCAAATGGGCGGACCGCCCAGCGGCTTCTCTGGAACCACGACCATGTCTCCAGGCTGCAGAGCCACATTCATGCCTCCGCCGGATATCCAAAAAGAGCCATGGCTGCCGAGCACGGTGCCGTTGGCGCGAATGACAAAGGTGGCGCGCTTGTTCGCCATGTTGGTCGGGCCGCCGGCCTGCATCAGGTACCATTTCGCGTTCTTTCCCGGACGGAAGGCCACTGCAGTCGGCCCATAAACTTGTCCTTGCACCATTACGTAGCTAGGACGTTTGGGGATCACCAAAACGTCTCCAGAGCGCACGGTCACATCGCGCGTGCTGTTCGCCCATTCTTTAAAGTTCGTCGAAATCTGAACGCTGACTCGCCCGCTCGGAGGGCTCGCCGCAAGATCATCCAACGCGGTTTGCCATTGCGTCAGCGCCGACCCTGCGGAGAGTTTTTCATCAGGATCGTTGGAACTGGCGGCGGTGAGTCTCAGTGCAGTTTGCTGTTCCCTGATTCTCTGCACCAGTTCGACATAGGAATGTTGCTCGAGTTTCTGCACTTCGCTGCGTAACAGAACCGCGCCATAGGGATAAGCCGTGGGCGAAAATCCACCGGCGCGCCGCAAGACGGAACTCAAGCGCTCGCCCGGACGAATGCCGTAGGTGCCGGGATGCACTACTTCGCCACGGACACTGATGGACGCGCCAATATCGTTCCAGCCGGGTACTTGCGCGACCGTGAGCACATCGCCATTGTTGAGCGCGAGATTCTCGTCCGGCTTGTCCGCCAAAGCTTGCGCGAGGACGATGTGCTCCTGCGTTCCCGTAACCTGCTTATCGTCCTGCCACGAGTAATGAGTGAGATCGGCGGTCTTAACGTCAGCACTGGTCTTCAATCCGCCAGCGGCGCGAATCAAGTCGGAGATATGCATGTCCGCCGTCAGCGGATAGCGTCCCGGCCGCGCCACTTCACCCTTCACATAGACAGTCGCAGGCTCGACGGCAGCCGCATTCCGGTGTACCAGGACCCGGTCGCGCGAGTGCAGTACGACGTCGTCAGCCGGACTCCCATCCATGGCGCTGCTCAACTTGACGTTCAGTATTTTCAGTGTGCTGTCCGGTTGGTACCGGAATACTTGCGCATCGCCCTGCGCTGCATCGGGCGACAGGCCTCCCGCCAGATGAATCGCATCGCTGAGGTGGATCTCGCCAGAGGTGCGATATGTTCCGGGCGCGCGCACATCGCCCCACACCGAGACATCGGGCGGATTCTCGAAATCGAAGCGTCCAAAAAATTCCACCGTATCGAGCGGACTGAGTTCGGGCGCCTTCGATGGATCGGCCAGCGCATCGGCGACGCTGAAACTCTGCACCGTTGGACGATAGTCCGGCAGGCTCAGCCGAATGATCTCGCCATATTGCAGCGCAGGTTCAGGCAGCAAGTCCTTGTATGAACTCACCAGGTCTGTGACCCGCATGCCCGGGTGATAAGAATATTTTCCGGGGCGGATTACGTGGCCTTCGAGATAGACGGCGTCCTGGGCATAAGGAGCGATGGGGAAGATGCGGACGCTGTCGCCATCCTGGACCTGGAATGAAGCCAATTGCTGGCTGGCCTGTCCCGCTGAATCATTCTGCGGAACGCTCAGGTTGAGCATGGTTTTCTTTTCGTGAGCGACCGTGCGCTGCACTTCGATGTGGCTCAAGGTTGCCGTGGGCAGCAGGCCACCGGCGAGCTCGATTATGTCATCCAACGACTTTTCGTTCTTGAGTTCATAGGTGGCGGGCCGCCGCACCATGCCTTCGATAGTGACTTCGGGGCCGAGCGGCGGGATCATCACCGTATCCCCGCTCTCCAGGCGCTGCATGTCGCCCTTCACGCCGTGCAGCAGGAGATCGTACACATCGACGTCCTGCACCAGTTCGTTGCCACGATTATGTTTCAGAATGCGCAGCGACCCCCGGCCAGTGGGGCCTCCAGCCGCAAATAAAGCATTGAGCGGCGTCGATAGCGAGCTGACGTCGTAGGCCCCGGGATGCACGACGTCGCCCACAACGTAGACGCGCACTGTACGCAACCGCGATAGAGAAACGTCGACGGAAACATCACGGAACTGCGTGCGTAGCGTTTTCTGAATTGACTCCTGCACCTCTCCCAATGATTTCCCCACCACCAACAGGGGACCGACTTCGGGAAGGCTCAGCCGCCCTTCTTTGTCGACGACGCGGTAAAAACGGCGCGAAACACCGCCCCAAAGATCAATGGATATGCCGTCGCCGGGGCCGACCACATAGTCGGGACCGACGGGCATATCCATCGGAATCATCTGCAGGTTGCTCGTGCCGTTCTCAAAAATCTGCATTCCGAATCGCTGCACCGCCGGAGGCCGCGCTGCCGCTTGCAGATACATGTCGTACAGCGACGGGATCATTTCGTAGGGATTGGCTCTTCTGACCAGGCGCTGCGTAGGACTGACCGCCTCGCGAGCCCGGCGGGCCTCCCAGAGGTTAGCTCCTTTGTCCGAGATCGAGCCATCTGTTCCTGAAGCGTTTAGGTCTACGGTATTCGGAGTGGAGGTAGCGGCGGCTGAACTTGGGCTGATATTGTCGGGCAGTTGCGGATTCAGCGCCTCGCCGGAAAAATCGGAGCGCAGCGTCAGATCTTCTGCCGACTGCTTTTGCGGCTGTCCGCCAGGAGCTCCGGACCCTCCGTATCGTGAAAAATCTTCACCCGTCTCGGTGCTGGCTTGTGCCTGTTCGCCCAAACCCAGTTCTCCTCCGTTCGTACGCATCAGGGAGGCGACGTCATTACTCGGAGTCCCGGGCGCAGCCGGAATTGTCGGAGCCGTGGAGGGTCCATTCTGCAATCCCGGTTCTTCGCCTGGAAGTTCGTTCATACCCGGCTGTTGCGAAGGTAATTGCTGAATCGCGGGATTATTATTTTTCTGCGAACAATCATTGGTCGCGGGATCGCAGCCTTGCGTTTGTTCCAACGCTCGTTGCTGCCGCGATCGCGAGCGCGACAATTCCTCATCCTGCGCGATGTACTTCGCCCTCTCGCGCATCAGAAGCGCCTGTTCCTGAGCCAAAGGCGATTCCGGATTCAAATTGGGTTTTAAGTATCCGTACTTCTGTACCAGCGCCGTGGCGACCGAGCGGAAGGTGATGTCATTCTCAAGGCGATCGAAAATCGCTTCGTCGGTTAGATCGGAATCGGAGATTAACTGGCCGTGATCGGTGGCGTCCTTGGCGACCCATCGCTTCAGTTCCACCATGAGTCCGGGATCGCGGTGAAAGATGACGACCAGTTGGCCGACCGAAGCTGCGACGTGTTCCAGATTCTGGCGTGCCAGGTCAGACTGCGCCACAGGCGCAGCTTGCCGCGTTTGCGCGGCTACGGTGCTAAATACGAGCGCAAGCCCGGCACACACCTGTAGTAATTGCCGTGTTGGCCAAATAGTCCCGCCCAATGATCTGCTTTCTCTCGATTTCGTCAATCGCCCCTCTCGAAAGGCTTACGCCGTTCTGACGCCAACCATCCCTGGCCGTTCCCGAATGGCGTTCAACACTCCGGCCTCCGAACTTTCGACCGGTTTCGTGCGGATGTCAATCATGGCCCAGTAATATAGTCCGCGGTTCTGTTCCGGCGCCAGCGCGAGAATCCTCATTTGCGGATAGCGCCCCAACAGGAACCCGCATTGACCCCGAGGCCGTTCCGGTTCCTCGAGCGAGACAATGAGCACGTCCGGCTGAGTTTGTTCCACCATGTCATTCAAGTCGCCGTCATCCGTCACTTCGCCAACAATGTCAATGTCGGGCTGCTCCGTGATGGTAGCGATGACCATTTCGCGCATCAGCCGAGGACGATTAGCGACGAGGACGCGCACGCGTTTCAAGGTGCTCTCCTTTGCTCAAAGAAAATATGGTCGAACGCCCCGCAGCACAAGGTTCAAAAGGGAGCTAGAAAATTCGCGCGCCAAGGTACTGGGTTCGTACCAGGCGCGCTGGTACTCGAGTACTAACGTCTTCTATGTGGGAAAAGAATGGATGGCACAGGGCCGCCCCGGCGACACGGGACCGCCCTGCAGAGGCAGTAATTCGAGGAACAAATTCGCGCAGGCCTATCTATCGGGACATGCGAACCCTTCGTGGCCGCTACCTTTTGCCTGCCTGCTAACGAGCTTCAGTTCCGGTAGGATAGGTTTCGCCCCGCCCTCTCATCTTGTTGCTGATGTCCTGCACCTTGTCGCTGATCGTGCTGCGCAGTTCCGTTCCGCTGCTCGGAGCCAGCAACATTCCGACGCCTACTCCTACGCCGATGCCTGCGGCAAAACTGAGGAAATTTCGCAACGTGTGATCTTCCGGGTAGATGGCATTTCTGGCGTCGTCAGCCAGTTCGGCGGCGCGCTCCGACGCGCGGTCAACCTGTTCGGAAGTCTGATCCATGATATAGACGGCGGTTTTCAAAAGTGACCTGACGATTTTGCTCAGTTTCATATGTGATCCTTTCAAATGGATGTAGTGCACACCCGCAGGTGGGTAAAGAAACCTTCGATTTCGCGCCCGCAACTTCGGTCAGGCACTCAAGCGAGCTCCTGAAACGCCCCTTGAGCGTAAGCGCGGAAGTTAATCATGTCATTAGGGGAAACCTTGTACTTGCCCGAAAACATTGGAGTACGAATCCTCGCTTCCGCCGAGCTGGCCTTGCATAGCAACCTAAATGCTTGGGAGCAAAGTCTAACTAAGATATCTCGGTCATGGCACCCGCTGCGAACAAATCCGCCCGTAAGATCTACTTCATGCTCGGCGTTTCCGTGCTGAGCTGGCTTCTTTGCCGACTGCCGTGTTACGCCGCTTTGGGTGGCGACCTTTCGTCTGTTCGCGACGACCAGGCGCGCATCCATGCCAGCCTGCAGGTCAGCCAGACGAGCGCGTACAGCGTGCACGAACTCCGCTCCTCTACAGGGCAAGTGATCCGGGAGTACGCAGCGCCCTCTGGGAACATTTTTGCGGTGACCTGGCATGGCCCATGGGCCCCTGACCTTCGACAGTTGCTGGGCTCCCACTTCATGCAGTTTCAGCAGGCCATGCAGTCGTCCAGTCGCGCCGCGCACGGACCCTTGGTCATGCAGCAAGGAAACCTGGTGGTTGAACTCGGAGGTCACATGCGAGATTTCATGGGCCGGGCCTACCTTTCTGACCAGTTGCCGACTGGAGTGCGCGCGGAGGAGATTCGCTGATGACAGCGCTCCGCCTATGGGTATGGCCGGTCCTGCTGGCAGCCGCAGCCATTATGGCCAGTTGCGGAGGCGGGAGCAGTCATAACAACAGCATGGCTCCGATCGTCACTTCCGGCAGCAACGTTCAGCCCATCGTGGTGAATTCCGGGCCCGCGAACAACTATGCAAATGGCCTGTTTACGACGGTGACCATCTGTGTTCCCTCGACCTCGACCTGTCAGGACATCGGCGGAGTCCTTGTGGATACAGGGTCCTACGGACTGCGGCTGTTATCTTCAGCGGGCGGCGGGATGTTGACGCTGTCGCTTCCATCGCAGACCACAGGCAGCAGCCAGGTAGGAGAATGCGCGGCATTTGTGACGGGATATACCTGGGGGCCGGTCCACTCCGCCGACATCAAGATTTCCGGCGAAATGGCCAGCAACGTTCCCGTACAAGTGATCGATCCCACTTTTGCCGCTGTGCCTCCTGATTGTAAGAGCGGCGGGGTTCCCGAAGATGATAGTTTGCAGGCTCTAGGAGCAAATGGAATTTTAGGGGTCGGCCCTTACGCGCAGGATTGTGGCGGTGCCTGCACCGAAACCGGCACTACCAATCCGGGCCTGTATTACGGGTGCAGTGG
The DNA here is from genome assembly GCA_035949755.1 of Candidatus Sulfotelmatobacter sp. Lineage (GTDB taxonomy): Bacteria > Acidobacteriota > Terriglobia > Terriglobales > Acidobacteriaceae > Sulfotelmatobacter. The sequence goes on along the minus strand of DASYYT010000059.1, from coordinate 37,940 downwards.
CACGACCTGCCAGGTCATTGCGGAGTCCCTTACGGAACAGGTGCAAAACCCGGTTGCATTATTCCCGACGGACAACAATGGACTCATCATCGAACTCCCCGCCGTCTCCGAACCTGCACCGAGCCTGAATGGGTCGATGGTTTTCGGCATTGGCACGCAATCCAACAACTCAGTGGGCAGCGTCAGCGTGTTTCCTCTTAACTCGAATGGAGAATTCTCAACAACATTTAAGGGGCAGACTTATCCCAGTTTTGTGGATAGTGGATCGAACGCGCTGTTCTTTCTGGACGCGGCCACCACTGGTTTGACCGTCTGCAGCGATAATTCCGGTTTTTATTGTCCCGCCGCAGCCGCCAATTTTTCCGCAACTACCTTCTCCTCGGCCTCCAAAACGAACATCAGTTTTACGGTGGCCAACGCCGACTCGCTGTTTTCCAATCGCGCCGACTACGTCTTCAATACTCTCGCCGGTCCAAATGCGGGGACCTTCGATTGGGGCTTGCCTTTCTTTTTCGGCCGCGACGTCTATACCGCCATCGAATCACGCACAACGCCGGTGGGGAGCGGCCCTTTTTGGGCGTACTAGGAATCCGTATTATTCCCGCCCGTAGACCAACTTACAGACAATACCGGATGGACCGCTCAACCCGCACGCGACTACGGTCAAAAGGCCGTGTTTGCGCGGCGGCCCCGGGATTTTGCTGAATGCCGTGCACACAGAATTGTTGCACGTCTGTTGTTGCACATCGGAGGACCTATGGCCGAGCAGCAGCGCACAACGATCCCAGAAACTTCGTCGGAACCTTGCCGGCTCCCGCTGGAACAGCAGATCCTTTTCCGTGAAATCCTCACCCTGTTCGAGTCCAGAAATGTAGCTTGCGCCGTGGCGGGAGCTTTTGCCCTGCAGGAGCACACCGGAATTCATCGCGATACCAAAGACTTGGATTTGTTCCTGACTTCGGAAACGGCGACCAAGGCCGTGAAATTGCTGCGAGACGAAGGTTTCCACTGCGAGACTTGCGATCCCGTTTGGCTCTACAAGGCGCATCGGGACGGATTTTTCGTCGACCTGATTACCGGCATGAGCAACGCCGCCATAGTGGTCGAGGATTCGTGGATTCAGCGGGCCAAGCCTGCTACCGTACACGGAGTTCGAACCCGCGTCCTGGCAGCCGAAGAACTGGTGGCTTCGAAATTGTTCGTCACCCGCCGCGAACGCTTCGACGGCGCCGACATCGCGCACGTGATTTATGGCAGCCGGGGCAGGCTCGATTGGCAGCGCATCCTGCAGCTGGCCGGCGAGAACTGGGAAATTCTGCTCTGGGCGCTGGTTCTGTTCCGTTTCTGTTATCCCGCTCAGACCCAGTTCGTTCCTGCGGAGGTTTGGCGACACCTGATGCGGAATTTCGAGGCTGCCATTGCCCAGTCCGATCCGGCTGCCAGATTTCGCGGCAGCCTCATCGATGACAAAATGTTTGCCATCGATATCAACGATTGGGGACTCGACAATCTTATGCAGGAGTATCGCGAACGCCGCCTGCAGAATCTTCCGCTCGCTGGCAGAACATCATGAGAATCGCTGCAACAGCCGATCTGCACTTTTCAGCATCGCGTCAAGGCGTCCTGCACGACCAGTTGAACACGGTACGCCAGGAAGCCGACGTGTTGGTCATTGCCGGCGACCTGACGAATTATGGGCAGCCCGAAGAAATGGAGCCGTTATTGAACGTGGTAGTTCGCTCCAGAATTCCAACGGTCGCGGTTCTGGGGAATCACGATTTTGAGAGCGGCAAGCAGATCGAGTTGATGCGAATGATGTCGTCGTCAGGCATCAAAGTGCTCGATGGCACTGCCTACGAGCGCGATGGCGTCGGATTTGCGGGCACCAAGGGATTCGTAGGCGGCTTCGGACGCGGCGTTCTAACGGCTTTTGGCGAAGCGGAAATCAAGCAGTTCGTCCAGGCTTCGATCGATGAGACCCTGAAGCTGGAACGCGCCATGGCCCAGCTGCGAACGCCGAAGCGTGTGGTGGTCATTCATTACTCGCCCATTGCCGCAACCGTGCAGGGTGAGGCCGCGGAGATATTTCCCTTCCTCGGCACATCGCGCCTGGCCGAAGTGATTGATCGCCACGGCGCGGACCTGGTGCTTCACGGTCATGCTCATCACGGGCAACTGGAAGGAAAAACTACCGGCGGCAGCCCCGTCTACAACGTCGCGATTACTTTGTTGCAGGCGCGGCAACCTTCCAACGCGTATCGCATTTTCGAGTTATAAGCTTGCCCCCAGGAATTTGGATGTCATTCATGCAAATTTCCGTGAACGCCGCGCGGCTCGGTCCCAGTCGCCTGCCTGACGGCAGCTGGCAATTTCTGCTGTGGGCGCCCAACGCTCATTCGGTGTGCCTGCATCTTTGCGACAACAATGAACTGGTGGCCATGGAACCTCTTGCCAATGGGTATTACCAGACAGTTGTCTCCAAACTGAACAGAGGGGCTCGATATTTGTACCGTCTCGACGATCGTGGACTGCCTGATCCTGCATCTCGCTTTCAACCCGAAGGCGTGCACGGGCCCTCGCAGGTCATTGATCTGGAGGAATTGTCCTGGACCGATCAAGACTGGAAGGGCAGAGGACTTGAGGAGAGTATTTTCTACGAATTGCACATCGGCACTTACACCCGGGAGGGAACATTCGACGCTCTGATTCCGCGTCTTGCCGAACTCGTGGAACTGGGCGTGACGTCAGTCGAAATCATGCCGATCGCGCAATTTCCCGGCCCGCGAAATTGGGGATATGACGGTGTCGACCTTTTCGCCCCGCAAAATTCCTATGGTGGCCCCGATGCCCTTTGCCGGCTCGTCAATTCTGCTCATGGCCACGGCCTTTCCGTCGCACTCGACGTGGTCTACAACCATCTCGGCCCGGAAGGCAACTACCTTAATGCATTCGGGCCTTACTTTACCGATCGTTATCGCACTCCGTGGGGCCAAGCGCTGAACTTCGACGGCCAGGGCAGCGATGAGGTGAGGAGGTTTTTCATCGAGAACGCCTTGTACTGGCTCGAAAGCTACCATTTCGACGCGCTGCGGCTGGATGCCGTTCACGGTATTTTCGATTTCGGCGCGCGCCATTTTCTGGCAGAGCTCAAGTCGGCCGTGGACGCGCTCTCGACCAGATTGGGCCGGCGCTTGCATCTAATTGCGGAAAGCGATCTGAACGATTCCCGTCTGCTGCGCGATGCCGAGAATGGAGGCTACGCTCTCGATGCCCAATGGAGCGATGATTTCCATCATTCGGTCCATGCTTTATTAACAAAAGAGAATCGCGGCTATTACTCTGACTTTGGCGGAATCGCCCCGCTTGCCGCGACATTGAATCATGGCTGGTATTACAGCGGCCAGCACTCTCCGTTTCGCGGACGCCGCCACGGAAACAGCCCAAAGGGGATCGCGCCTTCGAGGTGTGTAGTGTGCACGCAGAATCACGATCAAGTAGGAAATCGGGCCGCCGGCGAGCGGTTAACCGCCCTGGTAAATTTTGAATCCCTCAAGCTGGCGGCGGGAATCAATCTACTTTCTCCTTTTGTGCCGTTATTGTTTATGGGCGAAGAATACGGAGAGCGGGCGCCGTTTCAATACTTCACCAGCCACGGAGACGCGGCCTTGATTGAGGCGGTGCGCCGTGGACGCCGCGAAGAATTCGCCGCCTTCGGATGGCAGGAATCTGTCCCCGATCCCCAGGACGAGCAAACTTTCTTGCGTTCCCATCTCGACCATTCGCTGAAGCAGAGGCAGCCGTATGGGACTCTATTCCGCTTTTACCAGGAACTAATTCGCCTGCGTCGAAAGTTCAAACTCGGCGGCGCTCATTCGCACACCGCTCATGAACTGGGAAACAATACGGTGCTTTTGGCCTATGAGACTAGCCCTGAGTCGCTAGCCGTCGTATTTAACTTCGACGAGTCCCCGGCCACACTGAACATTCCGGAACGGGCAGGAAATTGGACAATGATCATGGATTCCTCCGCCCCACGCTGGCGTCGTCGGAATGATTCGCTGGTCGCTTCGTCTTCGACAGGCGGCCGCGGCCCTAGCCAGTTCACGGATTTGAAAGTCACGCTTTCCCCTCGCTCTTTCCAGGTCTTTGCGGAAACTTGGGAGGCAAGATGAAATATATCTGCATCCATGGACACTTCTACCAGCCGCCCAGAGAGAATCCCTATCTCGAAGCCATTGAGTTGCAGGACTCCGCATACCCCTATCATGACTGGAACGAGCGTATCACTGCCGAATGCTACGCGCCCAACGCCGCCTCGCGCATTCTGGATGCCGAGAATCGCATCGTTAAGCTGGTGAACAATTACTCGCTGATCAGTTTCAACTTTGGCCCCACGCTTTTGTCATGGCTGAAAGATCAGGCTCCGCGGGTCTATGCGGCGATTCTCGAGGCCGACAAAGAAAGCGCTGAACGTTTTTCCGGACACGGGTCGGCACTTGCCCAGGGTTACAACCACATGATCCTGCCGCTGGCGAACCGGCGCGACAAGATCACGCAGGTCAAGTGGGGAATTAAAGATTTTGAAAGCCGATTTGGCCGCCGTCCCGAAGGCATGTGGCTGCCGGAAACCGCGGTGGACACGGAAACTCTGGAAATTCTGGCCGAGAACGGAATCCAATTCACCATTCTCGCGCCGCGTCAGGCCAAGCGGGTTCGCACCAAACAGAGCACCCGTTACCACGACGTGAGCGGCGGGCGGGTAGATCCGGCGCGGGCCTACATGGCCAAGCTGCCGTCAAAAAAACGCATCAGCCTGTTCTTCTATGATGGACCCATCTCGCAAGCGGTAGCGTTCGAAGGCCTGTTGAGCGACGGCAAACGATTCGCCGACCGGCTGATGAGCGGCTTCTCCGACTCCCGCCAGGGGGCGCAGTTAGTTCACATTGCCACGGATGGTGAAAGCTACGGGCATCACCACCACTTTGGGGAAATGGCGCTCACTTACGCGTTGGAAGAAATCCAAAAAAACAGCCTCGCCCAGCTCACGAATTACGGCGAATTTCTGGCCAAGCACCCCGCCGAGGATTTCGCGGAGATCGTCGAGAACAGTTCCTGGAGTTGCGTGCATGGCGTGGAACGCTGGCGCAGCGACTGCGGCTGTAACTCCGGCGGCCATCCCTGGAACCAGCAATGGCGCGCCCCTTTGCGGGCCGCGCTCGACTGGTTGCGGGATCGTCTCGCCCCTATCTTCGAAGCGCAGGCGAAGCTTTATTTGCGCGATCCCTGGGCGAGCCGCGATGACTATATTCGCGTGATTCTCGACCGTTCGCAAGAATCCAGGAATGCCTTCTTCGCGGACCATGCCATTCGCCCGCTGGACCAAGAACAGCAGGTGACCGTCCTGAAGCTTCTCGAAATGCAGCGTCACGCCTTGCTGATGTACACCAGTTGCGGCTGGTTCTTCGATGAGCTCTCCGGAATCGAGAGTGTGCAGGTGCTTCACTATGCCGGACGCGCGCTGCGGCTGGCCGAGGAGTGCACGGGGGAATTGATTCAAGCGGAATTCGAGCAGCAGCTGGCCAAAGCCAAAAGTAATTTGCCCGAACATGCCGATGGGGCCCGTATCTACGAAAAATGGGTGAAGCCGGCCGTGGTCGACATCAAACGCGTGGCCGCGCACTATGCGATCAGCTCTCTCTTCGAGAGCTATCCCGACAAGGCCCGCATTTACTGCTACGAGGTGGAGCGGTTGCGGTATGCGCTTGACGCCGAAGGCAAAATGCGGCTGGCTACGGGATCGGCGCAGTTTCGATCCGCCATCACGACCGAATCGGCCGATCTCGATTTCTCCGTCCTGCACCTGGGCGACCACAATGTAACCGCCGGAATTCAGACCGGGAATCAGTTCTCGGAAGAGCAACGAAAAAAACTGGTCGGAGCATTCGCCCAAGCCGATACCGCCGAAGTGATTCGGCTGCTCGATCAGACTTACGGCAAGGACATCTTCTCGCTGCGCATGCTGTTCCGCGACGAGCAGCGGAAAATCACCAACACGATTCTGGCCGAATCTCTCAACTCCGCAGCAGCCGTCTACCGCACGGTGTTCGAAAGCCAGGCGCCGCTTATTCGTTTTCTCAACGGTCTCGACATTCCTGTTCCCAATGCGCTCAAGTCAGCCGCCGAGATCGCTCTCAACAATCAACTGCAGCAATATCTGGAACGTCCTGAGCTGGACATCGACAGCGTCCAGGCCCTGCTGCGGGAAGCCACCGCCAGCAAGGTCGCGCTGGACGCGACTACGCTCGAATATATGATTCGCCGCCGTATCGAAAAAGACGCTGCCGACTTTGCCGCGAATCCTACCGACCCGGCATCTGCCGGAAAGATTATCAAGTTGCTCGACCTGCTTCCGTCACTCCCTTTTCAGGTAGTACTCTGGGAAGCTCAAAACGTGGTCTATCGTCCGCTGCTCACGGCTTTTCAGCAAAACGGCTGGCATGCTCCCGAATCGGACGCGGTCGCTGCCCAGCGTCACCATGACCTGGACCGCCTGGCAAATCAATTGCACATTCTGCTGCCGAAGAGCTAGAACATGGCCGCCACCCGTACCCCATCAGCAACTTATCGAATTCAGCTCAACCAGGATTTTCGTTTTGCCGATGCGCGCAATATTCTCGACTATCTTCACCATCTAGGCATTTCCGATCTCTATCTCTCGCCCATTCTGGCCAGCCGAAAAGGCAGTAATCATGGCTACGACGTGATCGACCCGAGCCGGATCAATCCTGATCTCGGCAGCGAAGAAGAGTTTGCTGCGCTGCAATCCGAGCTCCAGGCCCGTGATATGGGTCTGGTTCTCGACATTGTTCCCAATCACATGGCCGCCAGTGCTGAAAACCCCTGGTGGATGGAAGTGCTGGAAAACGGCGCACAATCAGCCTTCGCGGCTTTCTTCGATATCGAGTGGCATCCGCACGCCCGCAGCCTCGAGGGTAGGATTCTGCTTCCCATTCTCGGACGCCCCTTTGGTGAAGCTCTCGACGCCGGTGAGATCAAGCTGGCCTATGACGATGGCCGATTCTTCTTTCAGTATTTCGAGACGCTTCTCCCAGTCTCGCCGCGCTCTTATTACGAAATTTTGAGCCATCGTGCGGAGCGCCTGAAAGACATTGTCGGTGAAGATAACGCGGCCTACCACGAGTATTCCGGCATTCTCGCCTCGGCGCTCGACGTGGCTCGTGCCGATCGCCGCACCGCCCAAACCGCCGCCGAGCTCCGTCTCAGATTTGAAAGCGCACGCGATCGCCTGCGATCCATCGTCTCCAGCAGCCCCGAAGTGGCTGCCCTTCTCGCAGAGAATGTTTCCGAGATTAACGGCCGGGAGAGCGATCCTGCGAGCTTTGGTCAGATGCAGCGTTTGCTGGCTGAGCAAAACTATAAGCTGGCCTTCTGGCAGAACTTGAACGAAAGCATCAATTACCGGCGTTTTTTCACCATCGCCGATCTGGTCGGCGTTCGCGTGGAAGACCCGCTCGTATTCGAGGCTGCGCACGGATATATCCTGCGATTGGTCTCGAGAAATCCCGCCGCCGGACTGCGCATTGATCACATTGACGGATTGCGGGATCCGCTTGCGTATCTGAATAAACTGCACGAACGGCTCGACGCCGAGGAAGCCCGCGCCGGGACTTCGTCCTACGTGCTTGTCGAAAAAATCCTGGAGCGCAACGAAGCTCTGCCGCAAGACTGGCCTGTGAATGGCACGACTGGTTATGACTATCTGAATCAGGCCAACGGAATTTTTGTGGATCCCGAGGGCGCTCGCGAAATCGAGCAGATTTATTCCGACTTCATTGGCCGGCGCCAGGATTTTGCGGATGTTTTGTATCAGAAGAAGAAGCTTGTGATGAACACCCTTCTGGGCGTAGAGATGCGCAGCCTTGGCCGGCAATTGGCGGAATTGGCAGCCGCCGACCGCTACGCCCGCGAGCTGAACCGCGATCACTTGATCGATGCTCTGATCGAAGTCACCGCTTGCCTTCCGGTGTACCGCACCTATATCCGCAATATGGATGTACCGGCCCATGCCAGCAGCTACATCGAGCAGGCGGTTGCCGCGGCGCGTGGCCGGGCGTCAAATTTCACCCCCGACTATTTCAACTTTGTGCGCGAAGTGCTGCTACTGCTGAATCCGCCGCACGTGCTTCCCGCTCAGCGCGAAGCGCGCCTTGCCTTCGTGATGCGCTGGCAGCAGTTTACGGGTCCGATCGTTGCCAAAGGCCTTGAGGATACCTCGCTGTATGTCTATCATCCATTGCTCTCGCTGAATGAAGTTGGGGGAGACCCCCGGCCGTCAGAGGCCACCTCTCGCGAAGAGTTTTTCCAGTTCCTGGAGACTCGCCAGCAGAACTGGCCGGGGACCCTGGACGCTACCTCCACGCACGACACCAAGCGCAGCGAAGATGTGCGCGCACGTTTGAACGCGCTTTCCGAGTTTCCCGCGGACTGGAGGGAGCGACTCGGTCGCTGGTCGGCATTTAACGCCCCCCATAAAGAGCAGGTGGGCGGGCAATCCGTTCCCGATCGCAACGAGGAATATTTCCTTTATCAGACTTTGCTGGGAGTATGGCCTCTCGATGCCGCAGCGCATGACACTCTGCTTCAACGCGTGCAAGATCATTGGATCAAGGCCACGCGGGAGGCGATGGTCCACACTCGGTGGACCCGCCCCAACGAACCGCATGAAGAAGCGCTGAAGAAGTTTGCCGCCAGCATCCTGGCGCCGGAGAACCGGGAGTTTCTCGACGATTTTGGCCAGTTTGAAAAGAAAGTCGCGGTCCTTGGCATGATCAACGGTCTCTCCCAGGCCTTAGTCAAGATCGCTGCGCCGGGCGTAGCGGATTTCTATCAAGGTTCCGAGTTATGGGATTTGCGCCTGGTGGATCCGGACAATCGCGGTGCTATCGATTTCCAGAAGAGAAAGGCCCTTCTCGATCAGATTCAAAACACCTCCGGCCAGGAACTGCGCGATCTGCGCCTTAACTGGCGCGATGGGCGCATTAAACTCTACTTGATCTGGAAGGCGCTCATGTTCCGCCGCGACCATGCCAGTCTTTTTCAGTACGGCGAGATCCTGCCTCTGCAAACTGCGGGTTGCCACGCCGCCCGCGTCATTGCATTCCTGCGCAGAACTGGAGATTCGGCCGCGTTGATCGCTGTTCCCAGATGGCTCTCGAAGGTTTGCAATCAAACCGACGAGCCACCACTCACTTTGGACTGGTGCGATACGCGGTTAATATTGCCGCCAGACGCTCCTCAGCGCTGGAATAACATTCTCGCTCACCAACAATTATGCGCGTCATCCAGAGGCGAAGAGGTCTGTCTGACGGCTCAGGAGTTGTTCCAGAATTTCCCCGTAGCTTTTCTGGAAGGATCTAGAGCCATCGTCTAGCCAATCTCTACCGTTCAATCACAGTTTCTAACGAACCTCCGGCTCGCGCTGGCTGAGTCCAAATCGTTCGTTTGTAAAATCATTGATGATCGCAAGCCGGAAAGGGGCAAAACATCGTAGGCATTTCTCCGTGTTCCTCTGTGTCCTCTGTGGCGAAGCTCTCGTTTTTCGTTCCAAGCCGCACCGCGTACAATATCTTCTTTACAGGAGAGGACATGACCACGACCCATCATCCGCGACCGCAGGTGACCGCCGAAATCCCCGCCGTGCCGCTGACCACCGAGGGTTACAGTGTTCTGCATCAGATGATGCGCTTCCGCTGGCCCGCCTGGCGCGCCCTCGCAGCAGCGGACAAGTCTGCCATCGCACAGGAAGCCTCCGCCGCCCTCGCCGCCATGGAGAAGCATTCCCCCGGCCAGTCCGCTCTTTACTCCCTCATCGGGCACAAGGGCGACCTCATGCTCATCCACTTCCGCGAGTCCTTCGCCGATCTCAACCAGGCCGAACTGCAACTCGCCAACCTGCGCCTCAGCGATTATCTCGAGCCGACCACGTCTTATCTGTCCATCATCGAACTCGGTCTTTATGACTCCACACTGAAAATTTATAAGGAACTCACCGACCAGGGCATCGAGCCGCACTCCGACCAGTGGAAGGCCGAGATCGAATGCAAGCTGGACCGCCATCGGGAAGCAATGCGCCCTCGCCTTTACCCGGAAATTCCGCCGAACCGCTACGCCTGCTTTTATCCCATGGACCGCCGCCGTGGTGAAGACAAGAACTGGTACAAGCTTCCCATCGAAGAGCGCGCCCGCCAGATGAACGATCACGGCATGGTCGGCCGCCGCTACGCAGGAGAAGTGAGGCAGATCATTACCGGCTCCATCGGCTTCGACGACTGGGAGTGGGGAGTCGACCTCTTCGCCGACGATCCCCTGGTCTTCAAGAAGCTCATTTACGAGATGCGCTTCGACGAAGTCAGCGCTGTTTACGCCCTCTTTGGACAGTTCTATGTAGGAGTGCGAGTGGCCGCCGCAAACTTGGAGAAGCTGTTGTCCGGGGAGCTTCCGCAGTAGAGATGTAATTCGTTACTTCTCCGCTCCTGCCCCGACCGTCCGGTTACGACCTCGTTCCAAATATGTGCGGATATCCGGGCGGCTTGATGCAAGTTTCAACCACGGTCCGGTCCCGGTCGGTGCTCACGCGTAGCAATAAAACGCAATCCTTCTGATGAAGAATCAGTTCTTTCCCTTGCGCTCCATCCAGATTCTGCGGCCACCCTGGCAATTGCGCGCGATAGAAATCCCAGACCCCCTGCGCGCTGTCCGGTGTCCAGTAACTTGCCGAAGTTTCCTGCAGGGTGGTGCTACCGTAATGCAGTTCGCTCACCGACTCAGCGCCCACAGGATCTTCCCTCATCGCGCCCGGATAAATCGGAATCCGCGCCAGCCGCGGATCGAGTTTCCCCTCCGGATGCACATCCAGCGTGCCGACCGGGCTCTCGACGTGAAGTGCCTTGCCGTACTTGGTCTCGGTCTGCGAAACTTTAGTTCGTTTGGCGATGAACCATAGCGCAATCGCACCCGCTCCAAAGGCAACGGCAAATGCCGCAAACGGAATCAGTGCGAGCCAAAGATTAGACGTCTTCATGATTGCGCCCCGGTTAATTCTAGATAAACACCTCTGCCATCTTCACATCACGAAAGTTCAGGCTCCCGCTCTACTCTGTCCCGCTCCATCCCAGGCCCAACCTGCGATAGACTCATCGCGTAATGAATTCTTATGATCTCTAGGAGACGCAATGTCCATCTTCGGCCTCATCGAATATAAAGACGCCAGCCCCGAAGTCCGCGCCATCTACGACGACATCATGGCCACCCGCAAGACCGACTGGATCAACAATTTCTGGAAGGCCATCGCCCACGATCCCGCCACGTTGAAGCGCACCTGGGAAGACATCATGCAGATCATGGCCCCCGGCGCGCTCGATCCGCTTACTAAGGAAATGATCTATGTCGCGGTCAGCGTGACAAACCAGTGCCACTACTGCATCGCTTCACACACGGTCTCAGCGCAGAAAAAAGGGATGACCGACGCCATGTTCAAAGAACTCATGGCGGTGGTCGGCATGGCAAATGAAACTAACAAAGTGGTGACGGGATATCAGGTAGAGATCGACGAGCAGTTCAAGAAGGGCCCGCGTTCTTGACCCGAAGCTGCAACTATTCTCCAAGCGGAAAAATATGCAATGGACTTTCCCAGTTTTGAGCTCACTGGCCAAATCGCACTCGTAACGGGCGCCGCCCGCGGATTGGGGCGAGCGATCTCCTTAGCGCTGGCTCACGCCGGTGCCGACATTGCGCTGGGCCTGCGCGATGTCAAAGCAGATGGAAATCTCACAGCCGACATTGCGGCCCAGGGCCGGCGTGCTCTCCCGCTGCAGATGGATATGACGCAACTTGACCAAGTACGCCAAGCTGTGGTCGATACGGAGCGGCACTTCGGACGGCTCGACATTCTGGTCAACAACGCTGGCATCTCTCCCGAGAATCCCGCCGAGAATGTCCTCGAGGAGGACTTCGACGCCACTCTGGCCGTGAATCTGAAAGGCACGTTCTTCGCCAGCCAGGCTGCCGGACGAATCATGATCCGCCAGAATTATGGCCGCATCATCAACATCGGTTCGCAAGCCGGGTTCGTCGCCCTGCCTTCGGAATCCATTTATTGCATGACCAAGGCGGCAATTTCGCACCTGAGCAAGTGCCTGGCCGTCGAGTGGGGCAAATACAACATCACCGTGAATGCAGTCGCACCCACTTTCATTCGCACTCCAGGGACGGAGAATTATCTGGCGAATCCGAAGGCTCGCGCGGACGTGATCGAGCGGATCGCTGCTCTGCATCGCATTGGAGAGCCGATGGATGTAGCTGGCGCGGTGGTGTTTCTGGCGTCGAAAGCGGCGTCGCTGATCACCGGCGAAACGATCCTCATCGACGGGGGATGGACGGCTCGTTAACGGGAGTCTAGCTGGCGCTCTTCGCCGCCTTCTGAATTTCTTCCCCGACTAGCTTCAAAGATCGCTTGGTTAAACGTGCGCCCGGTGGCCGTCCCTTAAATTCGTGCGCCCGCATGTCCACCTTTCTGCCGCGGAAGCGCACACCTTCCGCTTCCAGCCGTAATCGCTGCTCGATCGCCGAATCTCCAGCGAGCTTAATCGCCCCTCCCGCGCCTAGCACGCGCTGCCAGGGTAATCCGAAGCTGCGCCGGAGCACACGCGCTACCATTCGCGCGGCTCCGGGCAATCCAGCCGCTCGCGCCACTCCGCCGTAGGTCGAAACCTTGCCGCGCGGGATCGCCCGAATCGCCCGCTCGATACGCAACAGCTGCGCGCCAGCTTTATCCGATTGTTTTCTCGATTCTTTCATCCTGAGCGCAACAAACCGGCTCGCCGAAGCGAGCCGGTTTGTGAAGTCGAAGCATCCCTGCCTTGCTCCCTCTGGTGTTTCTGCTTTCCCAACTACGCCGCCGTCCGGAAAGCCTCCAGCGCCTCATACTCCGAGGGATGCACCTCAAAAACCGTCAGCAGCTTGGTGACCTGCAGGAGGTCTCCCACGCGCTGCGTCAGATTCGCCAGTTTGATCGTCGCTCCCGCGTTGTGCGCGGTCGTATGCAGTGCCACCAGCGTCCCCAGCCCACCCGAATCGATGTAATTCACCTCGCCCAGATTGAGCACAATGCGCTTATTGCCATCCGCGATCGCCTTCTTCACTTCATCGCGGAGCAGGGCTGATTCATCGCCAAATACGATTCTGCCGCTGCACACAATCACCAGAATCCCGTCCACCGTTCGTTTCGTGAGTTTCAATTGCATACCAGTGACTCCTTCGCGGCTGGCCACCCAACTTTGCCTCAGCCGCATCCGCACCAATTTCTGGCAACCAGCGTACCGCTTGTGGCAAGCACCGCGCAACTCCACACTCTCGGCGTCCTCTGTGGTTTTGCTTTTTCATCCCGTATAATCGATATTCGCCCTCATGAGTTACACCGTCCTGGCCCGCAAGTATCGTCCGCAGAAGTTCTCCGAGGTCATTGGACAAGAGCACGTCACCCGCACCCTGCAGAGCGCTATCGAGCAGGGGCGCACCGCGCACGGCTACATTTTCAGCGGCCATCGAGGTATCGGCAAAACCACGGTGGCCCGCATCCTGGCTGCCGCCCTGAACTGCCGCTCCCAGGATCATCCCGTTCCTGAACCCTGCGGCGTCTGCGAATCCTGCACAGAAATTCGCGCGGGAAACTCGGTCGATGTCATTGAAATCGACGCCGCCACCAATCGCGGCATCGACGAAATCCGCGAGCTGCGCGAGGCTGCCCGCTACCGGCCTGCCCGCGATCGCTTCAAAATCTACATCCTCGATGAAGCCCACCAGATCACAGACGCCGCCTTCAACGCGCTGCTGAAGACTTTGGAAGAGCCGCCCGACCACATCGTCTTCATGCTGGCCACCACCCAGCCCGAGGACATTCCGCAGACCATCCGCTCCCGTTGCCAACATTTCAGCTTTCGCGCGGTCAAGTTCGACGACATTGTAGGCCAGCTCCGCGATCTGCTTGCCCGCGAAAAAATCGAAGCCGATGACGACGCCCTCGCTTTGCTGGCCGAAGCCGGTGACGGCTCCATGCGCGATGCCCTCTCGATTCTCGATCAGGCGATTGCCTCGGCGACCGGCAGACTGACCGCGGATACCGTTCGCAACCTGGTCGGTGCCGCGCCCGCTCACATCCTTGAGCAGGTGATGCAGGCCGTCTCGGAATCGAGGAGCGAAGAAGTTCTCCATCAGGTCGACCACCTCATCAGCGAAGGGCACAGTCCGACCCACTTTGCCCGCCAGATGGTCCGCTTTCTGCGCAACGCGACGGTCGCTAAAATCGCCGGCAAAGATTCTGCCCTTCTACAAATTTCCAGCGAAGAGCGCGAGCGGGTGGGACGGGTTGCGGAACTGTTCGCCGAAGAGGATCTGACGCGCCACCTGCAGATCATGCTCCGTACTCACAGCGAGCTCGGATATAAGCAGGAGCAGCGCTTTCATCTCGAACTCGGTCTACTGAAGATGGCCCACGCGCAAAAGCTGATTCCCATCGAGCAGTTGCTCAGCGACGTTGCCGGAACCCCGGCAATGGGCGCTCAAAGGCCGGCTTCGCGGCCTTCCATTGTGGGCAATGCCGGCACCGAGTCGCGCCGTCCCGAGCCGCCCGCCGCACGTACGAATTTCGTCAGCCCCTTCGCCGCGGACTCCGCCCGCAAAGGCACGCCGCGCCAGGAAGATTCTTCGTTGCCGGCTGCAACGCCAGGCCCGCGCATTGTGGCCGCAGCTACCCAGTCCGAGCCCGTGATTCTGGGCTCGACCATTCCCGACCGCAGAGACATAGTTCCCGATGTCGCGCCGCAGCCCGAGTCGCAAGCCGACGCAGCGTCGCAGCCCGCCGCTACCGCAGCATCTCTCTCCGATGACATTGAACGACTGCAAGGGGCGATCCTGCAGGCCTTGGCCGACGCGAATCAGCGCATCCTTGTCTCCATGCTCTCTTCCGGCGAATGGAGCGTTCAAGCCAATGAAGTCATTATCAAAGTCGCCGAATCACAAGCCGTGGTCGACATGTCGCTCGGCCCGGAAGGGAAGAGAATCGCCATTGCCACAGCCAGCGGAGTCCTGGGTCGCGCGGTACGGCTGAAAGTGATTCCCGGAGCCACGGTAGCTCCACAAGAAAAAAAGAACGGCAGCCAGCGGCTCGATCCCGGGCCCGGCGGGCGTGGCCGTGCCGAGCAAGACCCCGTCGTGCGACGCATGCAGGAAAAGTTCGGCGCCGAAATTCGCACCGTCATCGATTACCGGGATAAACGATGAAAGGAGAGGGGAAAAATTGAGCAATCGGGAAATTTGGTAATTGAGTAATTGAAACACCCGCGAGCAGACATCTTGAAGCGCCGCGCCTGCTTTGCTGATTACAAAATTATCCACTTACCCAATTACCAACTTTCCCAAATTACTCAATTCCTATGGGTGGATTCAATCTTCAAGAGCTGATGTCGAAGGCTAAATCGCAGTATGAGGCCCTGCAGAAGAAAATGCAGGAGACCATCGTGGAAGCTACCTCCGGCGGGGGCGCTATCACGGCCAAAATGGACGGTCGCAAGCAACTGCTCAGCCTGCGAATCGACCCCGAAGCGGTGAAATCCGGCGATGTCGAAATGCTGCAAGACCTGATCCTCGCCGCCGTCAACGAAGCTGCTCGCAAAATCGACGCCCAAATGCAATCCACCGTGGGAGGGATGCTGGGCGGCATGGGCATCCCCGGGTTGTAGCTGCCAGATATTCGCAGAGAAGAGATGATGCGGAACTTCAAGCGAAGTGTCTCACGTTTGGTCGCGCACGAGCCAAGAACAAGGTCTTTTTGCCTTCGTATTCCTTCGTGTCCTCTGTGGTTGAAACTTTTTGGTTTTTGCGTTGTCGCCGCTGGGCTAGCCACCGCACAAACATCCCGTTCGAAAGAGGCCCTCGTGACCAACCACGCTGCTGGACCCTTTGACGTTAAAGTCACCCCGCAGGACGACAAGTCCGACGACCCGCTCCTTGCCCGCATGACGCTCGACAAGCAATATCACGGCGATCTTAATGCGACCGGGAAAGGCCAGATGCTCACGGCCGGCACCGAAGTCAAAGGCTCCGGGGCCTACGTCGCCATCGAAAAGGTCTCCGGCACGCTCCAAGGGCGCTCCGGAACGTTCGTCCTGCAACATACTGGAACCATGACCAACAACGCGCCCCAACTCACGATCACGGTCGTGCCTGATTCCGGTACCGGACAACTGAAAGGCATCGGCGGAAAAATGACCATCATCATCGCGCCGGGCGGCAAACACTCCTATGACTTCGAGTACACGCTCCCCAACGGAAATTGAGAAATTGGGTAATTTCGTAATTGTGTAATTTGAGGACGCCCACGTGCCAGCAGTTACAATGCTCTCAGGTTTTCAATTGCCCAATTAGCCGATTCCCAAATTACACAATGTCTAGATTTGCCGAACCCATGTCGCGCCTCATTGATGAGCTGAAAAAGCTTCCTGGTGTCGGCGCGAAAAGCGCCCAGCGCCTCGCCTTTCATATTCTCCGCTCCAGCGACGAAGATGCCGAAGCCCTCGCCGCCGCCGTCCGCGATGTAAAAGCAAACCTGCGCCTCTGCTCGGTATGCAATAACATCACTGACGTCGACCCCTGCGTCTACTGCACCAGTCCCACCCGCAACCAGCGTCTGGTCTGCGTCGTCGAAGAACCCACTAACATTGCCGCCATTGAAAAGACCAAGCACTTCAACGGAGTCTTCCACGTCCTGCACGGCGCGATCTCGCCGCTGCATGGCGTCGGACCCGAGCAACTTCGCATCTCCAATCTCCTCTCGCGAGTTGAAGACGGCAATGTGGACGAAGTGATCCTCGCCACCAATCCCACGGTGGAAGGCGAAGCCACAGCTGTCTATCTTTCCCAACAACTCAAGCGCGAGGGAGTGAAAGTCACGCGCATCGCGATGGGCATCCCGGTCGGCAGCGACATCGAATACACCGACGAAATCACCATGCTCAAGGCCATGGAAGGCCGCAGAGATATGTGAAGGGTTCGTACACACGTACGCGTGCACGGAAATCAGCAGGGCATTTCAGGTTCTAGGAAAACATTCATTTCCTCTTCCGCCGCGCTTATTCCTTCCGGCAGCGTCCCCCGATTATATTCCGCCATGCGATTCTTCCACTTCAGGAAGTCGGTGATGCTTTGCGGTTCGATGCGCACTTCCACGCGCCGCAGACTCGCCAGCAGAAGGTTCATCTCGTACCGAAATCCTACGGAGGTGCGCAGGTTCTTCTCCGAACCATGCAGCATGTTGATTCGCCCGCGGCCGTATTCAAGCAAGCCCCAACCGGCCGGCAACTCCTCCAATTTCACCAACCCGGGAGGAGTCAGGTAGAACCGCTCGCACCCCACTCCTTTTCCCGGCCGCTGCCGAAAAGGCTTCGCCCGATCGGCCAGAAAATCGGCCCGCGTGACCTTGCATTCGACCAGCACGGAATGGCACGCCCGCTTCCATCCAATCGCATCGGGCATCTCGCCGCTGACGCAAGCCTGTTCCGACAGCACCACTCCGCAGCGATACGCTCTCAGCCACCGCACCGCCCGCTCTACCAACTGCGCGTGAGTCATAATTGCGGCTCCCGGTTTCCGCTTTCCGGCTTCTGGAGACCTGGACAGTCGTTTGTACTTCACGAAGAAAGAATCTGAAAGTGGCTTGGAGGCTTCGGCATGAGGCAGGTCTAGGCCGCAGGCGTCTTCTGCGAGCCGGAAGCAGGACGGCGAACGCCCGAAGCCGGTCTTAGGATCACAGGCCTCCGCAGCACAGTCTCCAGCAGATATCTTTCTGCTGCAACCGACTGTGCCGTAGGCGTTCCATCCGAGTAGCCTTCGGCGGCTACGAGCAGCGCTTCATTTTTTCCGAGAGTTGACGGTTTGCGCACGAAACCTTTGGTCCGACGCTTCTGACTGGCAGCCGCGTTCTCAATCGTCAGCTTACGGATGTGCCCGTCATGCGCAGAATCCAATGCATTTGCCAGGCGCAGAACTGCTGCCAGCCGAACCACAGTTTTCTGCTCGTCCGGCAACAGATCGCGCAGCAGTTTGTGGCTGCGCACAGGCAGCGTTCCGCAATGAAAGCGGGCCACGAGGGCCGCCCGCGCCATCGTCTCCGGTTTCCAACCGAGCGGCACGCCGTGCTTTTTGATCAGTGCCAGCGATTCTTTGTGGTGCCCCTTGTCGCCTTTTGACTTGCCCACATCGTGCAGCAGAGCGGCCACGTAAAGGCTAGCTCGGGAGTCGGCGCCGGCGCCATTGTTGGAGTGGGACGACCGATCAGGCATGGCTGGCCCGAACAATCCCCTCGCCACGACCCCGTCATAAAGTTCCAGCGCCAGCCTTGCCACCCGCTCCGAATGCGCAAAATCCGGATCCAGCGCCTTCGCCCACAGCTTCATTCGGCGTGTTGCAATCGCCTCAATCTGCTTGCCTTGCGGCATCCCCGCACGCCAGACATTCCATAATGAATCAGGCCCCACCGTTCTTTTCCGATAGTCCTCAATCCGCTTGCTCCGCTCCCGTTCAATTTGTTCGCGCCAGAGTTGGCGCGAAGCCGCATTCGGAAAGATGCGGCTGGAAAGAGCAGTTGCCCACAGCACGTCGAGATCGTGAACGTCTCCCAGCAGATCCTGCATGTGCTTCAGGTCGTTGCCCCAGACTCTGTGCTCGGCGGGAAGAAAATTCTCGACGATGTAGCGAAAGCGCTTGATGCCGATGCGCAGGGTGTGCAGCGCGACCTGCGACCGGGTGCGCATGGCCCTTACGTGCAGCGCCCGCGCCGTTGTCCAGCGCTCGAGTGCGAGATGCTCAAAAACGGCGCTCCCCGGCCGTATCCGGGCGGCTCGTTGCGGCAATGACTTGCTCCATTGCCTCCATTGTTTGCGGTCGAAATCTTCAAGTGCCGCACGAGCCTCATGCTTGTGCTGAGTTTCCCGCGCCTGCAGGATGTGCAACAGGGCTGTTCCGGGTGCCGGCGAAGCCTCAGCCGCTGGAGGCATCGCGCCAGCCGCAACCGGTTCTTTAACGATCTCCGCCACGTTTGCCGGAGGCGAAGCGGCCCTCCCCACCACCCCTAGCTTCTCAATCCAGTCCATCATGATTTGCACATCACGCAAGGCGCCCAGCCGCTGGAATAACTCCTTGCCGGACCTCTTCATGGCCTTCCAGTCGCGGTCAGGGTCCATGGCCATCATCCCGTCCGCCATGGAACGGCAGCGCCGCAGTGCGACCCGTAGATCGTGCACCGGGCCGGGGCTGAAACTGGCCGAAACGTTGTCGCACTCTTCGAGCACGCGCCGCATCCAGTAGCGCAGTCCGGTAGTTTGAGCGGTGGTTTTCAAAATGCAATCGCGGGGATCGTTTTGCTCTGCCGGTATTCTACTGAATTCCGTCCTTGGAACAGCAGAAACCTCTTGACGCATCGCGTCTGGGCGGCAACCCGACCATGCGTGGTCAGGAGAAAGGAAAGGTGGCCGTTCAATGTAATAAGTGAGTTCCCGCCGTCACAGGAAGGCGAGTAACCTTGCGAGCACGAATAGATATCCTGCAATAGAAACGATCCCATGGATCCGGATTGCCCTATGGCTCGCGGGCCAGGGGAACATCAGCATCCCGTAGAGCGGCATGAATTTGTCGGGCCACACCATTCCGGCAATGCCGAAAACGAGATTCAGCTGCACAATCAGATAAAAAATGAGATTTGCCATGGGACGCTTGGAAGGGAACCATTTTATTGAAAAGCAGGGTCGCTAGGGAAGCCCCAGAAGTGCCATTTGCTTGAATTTAACTCGCCATTAAAGGCAGGGCGCCAGACTTAATACCAAACGAAGTCTTATGCCACCCACCTCATGGCCACGTAGGGAC
The DNA here is from genome assembly GCA_035949755.1 of Candidatus Sulfotelmatobacter sp. Lineage (GTDB taxonomy): Bacteria > Acidobacteriota > Terriglobia > Terriglobales > Acidobacteriaceae > Sulfotelmatobacter. The sequence continues at coordinate 17,948 of DASYYT010000059.1, read as the reverse complement.
AATTACCTCCGTAACGTTTGAGGCCTTACCTTTTCGGCTTACGCTTGTGTTGCGAACTCTCGTTCGAGGAGGCTGTTATCTCAGGCACCAATACATCCCCGGGATCACGTGCGGCCTCAGCGAAAGCCTTTGTGCATAGCCTGAACATTCTCATTAAGTATGCGCGGATGTATGGCTCTGAGCACAAGCGCACGGAAGCACAATTCGAAACCGCATGGAATGAGTTGCAATCGGCGTTGCCGGCAGGCGGCGATGCCGGATTCCTGCTGGGCGTTTCCGACAACAAGCTGCTCCTCGATGGAATTCCTCTCGAAACCGGGCAGGCCGAAAAAAGCTTTGCAACGCTGTTGACCACCGCCGGACTGGCCAGCCTGCACTTCTCCAAAGAGGTAACCGAGGAAGATTTCGTGCGGCTCGTGCGCGCGTTTACAGTCGCCGGATCCAAGGCCACCGATGTCGCTAAACAGATTAAAGACGCTCTGGGTTCTGGCAAACAGGCGAGTACGATCAAGATCAACGAAGTGAAGTTTGTCGCTGCCGATCCTCTCACCGGCGATGTGAGCATTGCTGCGCAGATCGCCGCTCAGACCCTCGGCCCTGAGTTCAAGGCCTGGTTGAACGATCCCCAGAAACTCCTGCAGTTGATCGCCGCCGCCGAAGGCTCCAAGGCCGGCGGCACGACGCAGGAGGGAGTTCCCATGGTCCCGTTGGGCAGCGTGCCCAATCGGAGTGGGGGACAAGCCAGCGGATCGGGGGCCAGCGGCGGAACTGCAAGCGGTGGCGCTGCCGGCGCAGGCGCTGCTCCCGCGTGGACCGGCGGAATGGTTCCGCTCCAGGAAGCCGAAGTTATTCAAGCCATCCGTCTGCTGACTCGCTTTGGCGAGGTGCAGCAGGATCCCGGCGTCAAAGAAGAAGATCTGCAGAAGGAACTCACCAAGGCCGACCCCAACACGCGCCTTAACTTGCAGCAGTTACTTGGATCGTTGGCGGCACAAGCCACCACTAATCAGGAGGAAGATACTCCGCTACTGATGAAGGCGGCCGAGCACATGGCCATCCGCTTCGCGCTGGATCGTTATCAGAAGGGCGAAGTGAAGGTCAACGCCGTGCACCAGATGATGGAGCACATGTCGCGCCAGATGGACTCGCTGCGCCAGATCCTCAAGCTGCAGGAAGAAAAAATGAGCAAGGCGGGCATCCTGGTCGAGTCCCATGCCGACATTCTCGACCGCATGTTCTGGGCGGAGGTGCCCGAGTCCGGTAAACGCAGCGTGCTGCTGTCGCATGAGGCACCTTGCGTGCCGCCCCGCAACTTGCGGCAGTTTGTCGAAGTGCTGCTCGATCGCGAGGACAACGACAGCGCCGCGGAAATTCTGAACAATTATTCCAGCTGCCTCAGCGCCAAAGAGACCGAACCGCGCCGCAAGACAGCCATCGGCATGAGCCAGGTCGCCGATCTATACGCTCGTGTCGGCGGACAGCCCATGGCCCAGGCCATCCGCAAGCTGAGCGAGCAATTGATCGGCGAGAAAGATTCCGAGCTGCAGAGCCTGATGAGCGCCGCTTTCGTGCGCCTCAGCCAGGAGGCGAGCGCCGTCAAAAATTACGCTGCCGTCGATGAAGTTTGCGCCGGCATGGAGTTGATCAGCGTGCAGCGTCCCGTCCTGATGGGCGATTTGCGCCCTCGCGTGGGCGTGGAAAACCGGCTGCCCGAGTTCATCGAAGAAGCCCTGCAGCTCGATTCCATTCCTGCTGATCTTGCCTCCGTGCTGCGGCGGACCAGCCAAACTGGAGCCGAGCATCTCGCCGACCGCTTCTTCCGCTGCATGCGCCGCGAAGAATGCGACCGCATGCTCGAACTCGTCAAAAACTTAGGATCCCCTATCATGGTCCAGCTGCGCGAGATTCTCCGGACCGGTCAGCCTCGGCAAGCTTCCGCCGTGGTCGGACTGGTCAGCCGTTTTGATGTCGGCACGCTGCTGGAACTGCTGCCCGCCCGCTTGCCCGAGTGGAACCGTTTTTATCACGATATAGTGGTCCGCCAGATCGCCTACGGCAATGCCCCCGACCGCGGCCGGACGCTGTTGGAACTGGCCGAAGTGCTCGATCCGCTGGTGCTCCCGGAAGCCGTCGACGAAATAGGAATGAGCGGTGATCTCACCGCTGCCGCCCCTCTGATCGCTATGGCGCGTCCCGGCGAGGCTGCCTCGCGCTCTCCCTACGTGCAGCTCAAGGCTCTTGAGTCTCTGGGGCGTCTGAAGGACGCGGAAGGGGTTTCCGTCCTGCGTGAAATTCTCGAAACCAAGAAGACTTTCGGATTTGTGCATCACCGCGAGCTCAGGATCGTGGCGGCGCAGGCCTTATCCAAGACCGACCCGCGATACAGCTCCCAGGTGATCTCCGATAGCGGACTCGAGCCCGCAGAACTGGCCATTGCACCGCTGGACCTGGCTCCGGCTTGCCCCTGGGTGCGCCAGCGCCGTTACGAGCGGCTGGTGCTCTCCAGGACCGTCGCCGGAACCATCGGCAGTTCCTGGGGCAAATCCAGGATCATGATTCGCGAACTCAGCCTCGGCGGCGGCATGGGGACCAAGGAAGACAATCTCCGTATCGGCAGCGAAGCCGACCTGGAAATCTCTCTCGGCATGCGCTCCAAGATTCGCGCTCACGTCTTGCTGCGCCGCGCCCGGGTCAACGAAGTCGGCTTTGAAATTGTCAGCACCGATCTGGAAAGCCGCTATCGCCTGCGTCGCCTGCTGGTCGAAGCCCTGAATTCCGTCCCGCAAAACCGCAGCAGCGACTGGAGCGGCGACCGCCGAAGCTAGCGACCGTGCAAACGAACTGATTAATCAACCAACTGATTAATCGAAGAATGGAACAGACAAAAAGCCTCTGCCAGCAGCAGAGGCTTTTCGCATTCCTCTCAAACCTTTTGAAACTTTGAAACTTTGCCCTACTTCACCTTCAGGAAGATGATCGCCAGCGTGTAAAGGGCCAACGACTCGATCAGCACCAGGCCGAGAATGAGAGAGAACTGAATCCCCGGACGCGCCGCAGGATTCCGGGCCAGCGATTCCGTCGCCGATGCCACCGCCTTGCCTTGGGCGAGTCCGCAAACTGCAGAGGCGATCGCCATCGAGAATCCCGCAGTGATAGCGACCCAGTTGGTTTCGCCGGCCGCGCCGCCCTGCGCGAACGCAGGCATGGCAAAACAGAGAGCCGACAGGATCATGAAAATACGGCTGAGTGGACGCATGGATGTTGCTCCTTGAATGAATTTTGCCGCCAGTGGGTGGTTGACACCATACCGTGCAGGCGCCCTCACGCTGGAAGCAGTACTCAGTTCTCAGTACTCGATACTCAGCAAAATCTGCTGAGCGTTCGAATCCTGACAGCTGGGTGCTGACCATACTGACGACGGAAAACTGCGTACTGCTCTAGTGCTCCTCCGACACCGCTCCCGACACATAAATAATCGTAAGCAGCATAAATACGTAAGCCTGCAGAATCGCGACCACAATGTGGAGGCCCATGAAAAGGATCGGCACTCCAATCGGGATCATGGAAAAGAAAACCAGCGTGATCAGGTCGCCGGCAAAAATGTTGGCCCAGAGACGCACGGTGAGCGACAGCAGGCGTGCGAAGTGGCTAACCAGTTCGATGGGAAGCATTAACCCTGCCATCGGGATTCGGGCCCAGATCGGCATGCCTTCCATGGGCGGCCCGAAAAAGTGCAACAGATATTTCGGACCGGCATGCTTGAACCCCTGCGTGTGATAGTAAATGAATGCGCAAATGGCGCAGCCGAGGGGAACTCTTGACACGCCGGTTGGCGACTCCAGCCCGGGGATCAGCCCGATCAGATTGCAGATCAGGATGAAGATGAAAAGGATTGAAAAGAAAGCGATGTAGGGCTCCACATGATGCCCGATAATCTCGTGGCTCTGGCCCACCACGAATCCTTCGATCCCTTCAAACGAATGCTGCAGCGCCCCCGGAGACTCCACCGACAACCGCGACCGCACCAGCAGAAACACCACCACCAAAAAGATGAAGACCAGCACTTCCATCGAAAAAGAGTTCGAGATCGGGTAGGCGGGATATTTTGGCTCAATGTGCAGCATCCGCAGGAAAGCGGTAACCGGTCCACCAAAAAGACGATTCAGGATCTGAGTGAACCAAAGCTGTTCAGGCATAGTGACCGTAGTCCCAGCTGGCGTGCCAACCGGCGCATCTGTACTAAACTCCCCGCACGATCCCGGCGTACAGTTCGTATCCGGCTTCGCAGGCGATCGCTCCCACGGGCAAAAAAAGGCCCGCAAACAGGCCCCGGAGGCTCGCGGGAAAACTGGTTAATATAGCATACGCAGCCGCTCCCAACAACACGTAGCGCAGCAGGAAGCGGAACACGATCCCTTTGCCGGACTGGCGTTTGCCGGTATTGGTGACCCGGTCCGCCAGGCCCGACACTCCGCTTTTCAGCCACTGAAAGTTGAGATAGGCGATGACGCACCCCAGCAGAAATCCAATCGCCGCAAAGCGCCCGAAACGCAGCCACGCCGCAACCGAAAGAGCCGGCCCCAGAACCAGCATAAAAGTTCGGATGCGACCAAGCGCATTGGCGTAGAAGCCCTCAGATCGGTCGGGCGACGCCGGGATTGGAGCGTTAGCCTTCATTCACTGGACCAGACAGACTACCCAAGAGGCGTAAGTGGAAGACCAGCCCTTAACACTTGCGCTGAGCTTGTCGAGGAGGCACGGCCACGAATTCTGCCGGCTGTAGCCCGGTATTCGCAGATTTTCTCCGTTGATCTTACTTGCTGTCCCGCAAGACTGTGCGAATTAGCTCGATGAGGCCGGCCGCGGTGCCGAGCAGCAGTCCTGCGACGCTGATCCATGCCACGTGCAGCCAGCGATCGAACAAGGCGCCCAGCAGATATCCTGCAACTGTTCCTGCAGGCAGCATGAACGCCAGTTGGCTGTAACGGCCCACCTGCACCCATGGGCTCTTCTTCCGCTTAGGATCGGGATTATCGGGCATTGGACGGAACAGCGAGCTGAGGAAAATTCTACGCCCTGATCAGGCAGCATCCCGCGCTCGACCCTATTCAACCGGACTGCCTGCGGTTCTTAACCGGTCCTATCGGATCATCTGCGCTACATTCGTCGTCCGCACGATTCCGAGCGTCCAATTCACCATCTCAATGAACCGGTTCGGCAGGATCCCGATATAGACCGTAGCAAGCCCGGTCAGCGCCAAAGCCGCCCGCATCGCGAAACTGAGAGGCAACCGTTCATCCCCTTTTTCCGCCTGCCGCATGAACATCGCGTTAGCAATCTTCAGGTAGTAGTAGAGGCCGAAGACTGAGTAAAGCACGCCGAGAGACGCCAAAGCGTAATGCTGGCTTTCGATCAGGCTGAGGAAGATGAAGTACTTGCCCCAGAATCCCGCCAGCGGCGGAATCCCTGCCAGCGCCAGCATGAAGACCAGCATCAGGACGGCTTCCACCGGCGCCCGCGACCACAGCCCGTTCAGGTCGTCGAGTTCATCCCCAACCACGTTGCGATGCCGCAGTGAAGTAATCACCGCGAACGCGCCCAGATTCATGAACGTGTAAACCAGCAGGTAAATCAGTATGCCTTTGAACGCGTCGAAGAACGGCGCGCTCGGATAACTCGCCGTCGACAGCACCACCATGGCCAGCAACATGTATCCCACATGCGCGATCGAAGAGTATGCCAGCAGTCGCTTGGTATTGGTCTGCGTGAGTGCGGCAAAGTTCGCACCCGTCATGGTCGCGATGGAGACGAAAACCAGCAGCGGCCCCCACACCGAGCGCATCGGGAACAATCCCCACAGCAGGATCCGCATCAGCATCGCCCATCCCGCGGCCTTGACCGCGACCGACATGAATCCCGTGATGCTGGTGGGAGCGCCTTCGTACGCGTCCGGCGCCCACTGGTGGAAGGGAATCGCGGCAATCTTGAAAAGTAGCCCGGTGATCGTCGTGACTAAGGCAATGATGGCCACCGGCTTATACTGCGGATCCGCCATGCGGCGCATCGTTTCCTGCGCGATCACCGCCAGGCTCGTGCTCCCGGACAAGCCGTAGAGCAGCGACAATCCATAGGCAAAAATCCCCGAGGAAAACGCACCCAGCAGCAGATATTTCAGCGCCGCTTCGTTCGACCGCCGGTCCCGCCGCAGGAAACCTACGAGAACGTAAGTCGAGATCGCCATCAACTCTAGACCAATAAAGATCAGAACAATGTCATAGCCGGATGCCATGCACATCATCCCAGCCACCGAGAGCAGCATCAGCGCGTAGTACTCGCCATGGCTTTCGTGCTCGGCCTGCAGATAGCTTACCGACATCAGAATCGCGATCGCCGTCCCCGCCAGAAATAAATAGAAGAAGTAGATCGCGAACCGGTCCATGATCATGGTATTGAGCATGCCGGCCGAGTACGGCGCAGCCCCCAGCCACAGCTGGATCTTGTACACTCCCGCCGCCGAGAAGCACACACCGGTGAATGCCGCGGCCGGATTAACCCACTTGCTCTCTGGCGGGAGCAGGAAATCGATCAGCAGAATGCCCAGCGCAAACAGCGTCAGCAGCGTAATCGGCAGCGCCAGAAGGTAGTCAGTCCAAACCACTAGTTCTTCCCCTTCGCCGCAGCCACTGGCTCAGTGGTCGCCGTTGCTGCGGCCGTCATTCCGGGGCTACTCATTCCCTGCGGCTGCGCCGATGCATTTACGCCCTCGCTTTGCTGCTGGCCATGAACCATTGCCATGGTGTGATTCACCGGCTGCTCAAGAATCTGGAAAAACGGCTTCGGATACAGCCCGATCCAGAACGCCATAATCAGCAGTGGAACGAACGTGGCCACTTCGCGCGGTGTCAGATCGTGCAGCTTTTCATTCTTCGGATTCGTCACCGTCCCAAAAAACACGCGCTGGTACAACCACAGCAGGTAAGCCGCCGCCAGGATTACTCCGATCACCGCCCAGGCGCCCCACCGCCAGCTCACCATAAACGTTCCCTGCAGGATGGTGAACTCCCCGACGAACCCGTTGAGCAGCGGCAGGCCCATCGACGAGAGGAACATGATCATCGTGATGGTCGCGTACACCGGCATCACGTTCGAAATCCCGCCATATTCGGAAATCTCCCGCGTATGCCGCCGCTCATACAAAATGCCCACAATCAAGAACAGCGCGCCCGTCGAAATTCCGTGATTGATCTGCTGCAGCACCGACCCGCTCAGCCCCAACGGCGTCAGCACAAAAATTCCCAGCGTGCAGAACCCCAGGTGGCTCACCGATGAGTAGGCCACCAGCTTCTTCATATCCTTCTGCATCAGCGAAACCAGCGCGCCATAAATGATGGCCACAATCGACAGTCCGATCATCCATGAGCGAACGTGACTTGCCGGATCGTTGAGCACGCGCGGAAAGAAGGGAAGCGAGAAGCGGATGAAGCCATATGTCCCCATCTTCAGCAGAACGCCCGCCAGAATTACCGATCCCGCCGTTGGAGCCTCCACGTGCGCATCCGGCAGCCAGGTGTGGAAGGGGAACATCGGCACCTTAATCGCAAATGCGAAGAAGAAACTCAGGAACAGCAGCGTGGCGGCGCGCGGCCCGTAATCGGAGTAAATCCGCGGCGCGGTGTCATAAAGCGCCTGCAAGGCGAACGTGTAGTTGCCCGTAACCGTGTGATGATGGAAGTACAGGAACAAAATTCCCAACAGCATCAGCACCGATCCGGCCAGGGTGTACAAGAAGAACTTAATGGCCGCGTAGAGCTTGCGCGGCCCGCCCCAAATGCCGATCAGCAAGTACATCGGCACCAGCATCGCTTCCCAGAAGACAAAGAAGAGGAAGAAATCCAGCGCCATAAACACGCCCAGCATTCCCGTCTGCAACACCAGGAACCAGACGTAGTATTCCTTGACCCGATTCTCAATCGCCGTCCACGATGACAGAATCGAAATCCAGCCCAGCAGCGTAGTCAGCATGATGAGCAGGAACGAAATTCCGTCAATGCCCAGGATATAGCCAGCCCCAATGGAGGGAATCCAGTTGCTCGCCGTGCCTTCGATGAACTTGAAGCCGGGCTCGAAGCGCAACGCCCAGAACATCGGGACCAGGAGCAGAGAGATCAGGAAGTCCCCGATCGCGAAGATGTTCGCGATCCAGCGAATCGCGTCCTTGTTCTCTCTGGGAACAAACAACAGCAGTATCGCGCCCACCAGCGGCGTGAATAGAATGATCGAAAGTATGTGAGATTCCATAGTCAGCTTCTAGCTTTTAGCTGTGAGTAATGAGCTGTGAGCCATTGGGTTCCTGCTTGCTCAAAGCTCACCGCTCAGTGGTACATGTAATAAAACGCGAATCCTACCAGCCCCGCCGTCATGACCAGCGCATACCATTGCACCAGGCCCCACTCGAACAAGCGCGCGGGATAACTCAAAACGCGTGCCACAATCGCAGGCCCGTTGACGCCAATGCCGTCAATAATCCACTTGTCCCACCAACTGGAGATCGTCGCCGTCAGCCGGGTCATCCATCCCGCAGCATTCACCGCGCCATCGATGACGTGCGCGTCGAACCACGAGCTGTCCTCGCCCAATCCCATCGCGCCCAGCCGGACTTTCCCCAATTTGCGGCGCCCGGTGAAGACATAGTCGTACCCTTCATCCACGTAATACTTATGCAGCAGCAAGTCATAGACCGGCGGTGCCGCGATCGCGATCGGCTCGGTGTATCCCTTGTCTGCATTCGCGTAAGCGCGCCCGGCCATCCACCATCCCAACCCGGCTGCGCCCACAGATAAGAACATCAAAAGATATTCGGTCGGGCTCGTCTTTTCTTCTTCCTTTTTTCCCGCAGCCAGTTGTCCCGCCTCGCCCTGCTCAACCAGCACCCGGGCTTCCCCGCGCGCGAATACCGGATCGAGATAGTGCGCGAATCGATCCGATCCTCCCAGGCTGTGCGGCCATCCCAGGAATCCCGCGAACAACGACATCACCGCCAGCACCACCAGCGGTACGGTCATCGAAGGCGGCGATTCGTGAATGTGATGCTCCACTTCATGGCTCATCCGTGGCTTGCTATAGAACGTGAGATAAACCAGCCGGAACATGTAAAACGCCGTCATGAGCGCCGTGACGTAGCCGATGCCCCACAGAATCCGGTATGCCCCGCCTTCGCTGGTCCACGTTTGCCACAGGATCTCGTCTTTCGAGAAAAACCCCGCAAACGGAGGAATGCCTGCGATTGCCAGCGTGGCCACGAACATCGTCCAGTAGGTCGTCGGAATCCGGTCGCGCAGCGCCCCCATGTTGCGCATGTCCTGCTCGCCGCTCATCGCATGGATCACCGACCCTGCTCCCAGGAACAGCAGCGCTTTAAAGAACGCATGGGTGAAGACGTGAAACACGCCCGCGGCAAACGCGCCCACGCCCAGCGCCAGGAACATATAGCCCAGTTGCGACACCGTCGAATACGCCAGCACCCGCTTGATGTCGTTCTGCACCAGCGCGATCGAGGCCGCAAAAATCGCGGTCAGCGCCCCCACAATCGCCACCGTCTTCATCGAAGTCGGCGCCAGCACGAACAGCGCGTTCGACCGCGCCACCATGTACACGCCCGCCGTCACCATGGTCGCGGCATGGATCAGCGCCGAAACCGGCGTCGGACCTTCCATCGCATCCGGCAGCCACACATAAAGTGGAAGCTGCGCCGACTTCCCGCAAGCCCCCACAAACAGCAGCAGCGTCGCCGCGGTGATAATCGGGTCGCCAATATGGAACGCCCCGCTCCGCGCCAGATGATTTACGTCGAGGTACCGCAGCGATCCAAAATAGGACGCGATGAAAAACATCCCCAGGATGAATCCCGCGTCGCCGATCCGGTTCACGATAAATGCCTTGTTCGCCGCATCGCTGGCTGACTTCCGCTGAAAATAGAATCCGATCAGCAAATACGAGCACAGCCCTACACCCTCCCACCCCACAAACATCAGCGCGTAGTTGTTGGCGAGAATCAGCGTGAGCATCGAGAACATGAACAGGTTCAGGTACCCGAAAAATCGGTAGTACCCTCCCTCATGCGCCATGTATCCCATCGAATAAATATGGATGAGCATCCCGACTCCAGTTACAAACAGGAGCCAGATGCTCGACAGCGGATCGAGCAGGAGCCCGGCATCGGCCTGGAAGTTGGCCTGCTCCCCGTTCCGCATCGTGTAGGTCAGGTGCCCGGTGTCGGAGCCCAGCCAGGTATACAGGATCTTCTGAAAAGGCTGATGATGATTCGCCTCCGACCACGCGTTGTATTGCAGGGCCGAGCCGCAGGCAAACAGGAATGCCAGCACGACCACGCCCACGCAAACTGCGCTGACCGATGATTTAGTCAGCTTGCGCCCGAAAAAAAACATCACCGCCGCCCCAAACGCCGGCAGCAGCGGGATCAGCCAGATGTTGTTTAAGAAAAACATGCTCTTGGCTTTTAGCTCTTCGCATTTAGCTGACAGCTAATAGCTAATGGCTAAGAGCTGCTTTCCTACCACTTCAACAAATTCACCTCATCCACGTTGACGGTCTCTTTATTCCGGAAGAAGGCGATCAAGATGCCCAAGCCCACCGCCGCTTCTGCGGCAGCATCGGTGATGACAAAAATCGCGAACACCTGCCCCTGCAGCGCCGATGGTCCGTGAATGCCCTGCCAATAGCGCGAAAATGCCACCAGGTTCAGGTTCACCGCATTCAGGATCAGCTCAATCGACATCAGCACGATGACAACGTTCCGCCGCGTGAGCACGCCAATCACCCCTAGCAAAAACAGCGCCGCCCCCAGCACCAGATAATGCAAAGTCGATATGTCCAGCATGGCGTGCATAAATTCTCAGCAATGAGCAGTGAGCAATGGGCAATGAGTGGCCGGAATTTTCTCACCGCTCATTGCTCATAGCTCATTTCAAATCCTCTTCTTCGCCATCACCACCGCTCCGATAATCGCCACCAGCAGCAGCAACGACGCGATCTCGAAGGCGAACATGTAAGTTCCAAAATGCCGGTCGAACAAAAGTGTCGCGATCCCCTGCGTGTTTCCCGATTCCACGTACGACAAGCGTCCAACCGAGGGGAACAGAACTTTCCCTTGCGTTGTCGTCGTGTAAACGGCAATGAACAGCCCGCCCAGGGCCGCGGCGGCAGCGATTCCGATCAGCCACTGATGATTGAACTGCCGCTCCTTCAGGTTGCGCTCAATCGAGATCAGCATGATCACGAACAGGAACAGCACCATGATCCCGCCCGCATAAAGAATGATCTGCACGCCGGCCACGAACGGTGCATACAGCATCAGGTACAGCCCGGCTTGCGCAAGCAGCGTGGTGATCAGAGCCAGCGCTGAATGAACCGCATTCTTCCGCGTGATCACCAGAATGCCGCCGATGATCATCACTGCAGCCAGCAAATAGAAGAAGAACGGCGTAGCGACTGGAGGATTCGGATTCATCGGCGCCACACTCCTTGCAGGTCGGCCAGCAGTTCTGCCCGCATTCCGACGATCGCCGTCAGAATCAGCAGCGCGAGTCCCGTCGGCAGCAGCACTTTCCATCCCATTTTCATCAGCTGATCAAACCGGTAACGCGGGAACGTGCCACGATACCAGATGTACAGGTACATGAACCCGGCAACCTTGGCGGAAAACCAGAAAATATCCTGGACCCGCACGCGCACCGGTTCCCAGAACAAAATCAGGCCAATGAGCGCAAGCACCGCGCCGAAGCCCGCCAAACCCAGAGTCTGGGTCTTAAACAGCGGATGCTTGGGCATGCGGGCCGTGTTGTAAAAGCACACCGCAGCCAGAAATAAGAAGGCGACACCGGGCACAAACGCAAAGATGTTGTCCCAGGTGGCGCCCGCCAGCGCGTTGGGGAACGGCCGCATCCACCCGCCAAGCCATAGCGTAACGGCGATCGAAGAGACCGCGATCATCGCCGAATACTCCGCCAGAAAGAACAGAGACCAGCGGAATCCGCTGTACTCAGTATGAAATCCTGCCGTGAGTTCGGATTCGGCTTCGGGCAGATCAAATGGCGCGCGGTTCGTCTCCGCCACCATCGCCACCGCAAAAATTCCAAACGCGATCAGCCCTAGCGGAAAGAACTTGAAAATGAACCACTCCTGCTGATCTTTCTGCGCTTGCACGATGCCGATCATGCTCAGCGTGCCTTGACTACTGAGGCTGGTCATCATGATCGCCGAAACCACCGCCAGCCCCATCGCCACTTCGTACGAGACCATCTGCGCGCTCGAGCGCAGCGCCCCAATCAGCGGATAGTGCGAGTTTGAAGCCCAACCCGCCGTCACGATTCCCAGCACGCTCAGCGACGAAACCCCGAGCATGAAAAGAATGCCGATGTTCATGTCGGTGATCGCATGGGTCGGCCCGAACGGCACGACCACAAACACCGTGAATGCCGCCAGCACCACGATGAACGGCGCAATCCAGAAGACGGTTGCGTCCGCTTCGGCGGGAATGATGTCTTCCTTCAGCAGCAGCTTCAGCGCGTCCGCAATCGGCTGCAGCAGCCCGTGCGGCCCCACGCGCATCGGTCCCAGCCGCACTTGCATGTGCGCCAGAATCTTCCGTTCCAGCCAGTTCATCGCAATCACGGCAACGGACAGTCCTACGAATACCAGCAGGATGTAAATCGTCGCCCAGAAGAAATTCCCCGCTGCCCCGGGCGTCCGGTCGCTGTCGAGGTAAGACTGGATGTACTGCACCAGCGCGTGCATCAGCGGTCCACCTCGCCCAGCACGATATCGAGCGTGCCGATCACCGCAATCACGTCGGCGACCAACTGCCCGCGGCACATCAAATCCAGAGCCTGCAGGTTCACAAAGCTCGGCGGACGGACCCGCACCCGGTAAGGCTGCGTCGACCCGTCGCTGACGATGAAGTATCCCAACTCCCCCTTGGGCGCCTCGATCGAGTGATAGACCTCGCCCACCGGAGGCTTCATCACCTTCGGCACCTTCGCCATGATCGGCCCCTCGGGAATGCTCTCCACTGCCTGTTCGATGATCCGCAGCGACTGCCGCATCTCGACCATGCGCACGATGTACCGGTCGTAGGTGTCGCCGTTCTGGCCCGTAGGAATTTCAAACTCGAAGTTCTTATAATTCGCGTAGGGCTGGGCCTTCCGAATGTCCCATTTCACCCCGCTCGCCCGCAGCACCGGCCCGGTCACCCCCAGCGCAATGCAGTCCTTGCCCGAAATGACTCCCACGCCTTTGGTCCGCTCCAGCCAGATGCGGTTGGTCGTAAGCAGTTCTTCGTACTCATCGATCTTCGGCTTCACGAACGAGACGAAGTTCTTGACGTCCTTCTCGAAACCTTCATACGCCTCGTACTGCAGGCCGCCAATGCGGAAAGCATGCGTTGTCAGCCGCGCCCCGCAGTACTTCTCAAAAATTTTGAGGATCTCTTCCCGGTCGCGGAAGGTATAGAACAGAGGCGTGATCGCGCCGATATCCAGCGCATGCGTCCCCAGCCAAAGCTGGTGGCTTGCGATCCGATTCAACTCCGTCAGGATGACGCGAATGTACTGCGCCCGCGGCGGAGCTTCCACGCTCAGCAGCTTTTCGACCGCCTCGCAATATCCCAGCCCGTTCGAGACCGCCGCCACGTAATCCATGCGGTCGACGTACGGATTGAACATCGTGTAGGTGCGGTTCTCGCCGATTTTTTCGACGCCGCGGTGCAGATATCCAATGACGCACTCGAGCCCCATCACCTTCTCGCCGTCCAGCCGCAGAATGACGCGCAGCACCCCATGCGTCGCCGGGTGCTGCGGCCCCATGTTGATGACGAGTTCGTTCGCGTCCAGAAACGTCTTATCCGGCGTTTCCAGATCGAGCGGCGAGAGTGCTTTGGGATCGGTCATCTTACGTCTGGCCTATCTCTGTGATCCTCTGTGTCCCCGGTGGTGAAATGCACGCCCTCACTGTCCACTCTCGATTCCCAAATTAATCTGCACCCACTCGTTATCCTGCTGCAAAATCCCGTAATCTTTGCGCAGCGGATGTCCCTTCCATCCCTCCGGCAGCAAAATGCGCTTCAGATCCGGATGCCCATCGAACCTGATGCCAAACATGTCAAACACTTCGCGCTCCAACCAATTTGCCGTCGCCCAGATCGGCACCGAACTGGCAATCGATTCCCCGTCTGCAATCTGCGTCTTTATCCGGATTCGTTCATTCCGCGGGAACGAATACAGCACCCACACGACATCGAACTGCTTTTCGCGTTTGGGATAATGCACCGCGGTGATGTCCACGCAGTAGTCGAACTGTTCCTCATCGCGCAGCACCTGCAAAAGCTCGGGAATCAGCGACCGGTCGACCTCCATATAGTTCTGCCCCAGATGCGTGAGCGGTGTGATGCCTGAGCCATATTCGCGTTTCAACTTCGCGATCATCGGCGAATCCCATGGCGTCGGCACCGGACCTGCAGGCTTCGGCGGCGCAGGATGCCCTGCAGCAGCCGGCTTGGCAGCAGCGGGAACAGCCGGTTTTGCGGCAGGAGCGGCAGCAGCGGCAGGCGCTGCCGGCTTCGCGGGTGCGGCCGCAGGTGGAGAAGGCTTGCTAGGAAGGGTATTCGTTTCTGATTGAGCCGATCCGGAGGGAGTAGCGCGCACCCCACTCGGTTTCGCGGGCTGATCCGCCGTCGGCTTCGGTTCCTTGTCCGGCGGCGGTGTCGAGGGGGATTTGGTTTCGTCCGGCATAGGGCGACGGCACAAACTCCGGCGCAGAGTACGTTCGGCGAGAACGTTAACTTTTATCAGCTTGAAGAGATAGTGTCAACGCAAGAGGACGCAGGATTTTATAAAACTTGCGTCAAAGACCAGGCTTAAATCCTTGTCATCCTGAGCGGACATGTTGCGCAGCGAAGCGCAGAAAAATCAGAGTCGAAGGAGCCCGGCTTCGTCCGTTGCATCCGCGTCCGGTCAACCCTACCCGCGTGCCTGCGCCTGATAACCCTCGATTAAATCCCGTATCCGCTGCGCATCGGCTTTGCGATGCCCGTGGCTCGTGATCGGGTCCGACCCCCCGGTCGATTCAATCACAATCTCAGACCAGAACACTCCCGTAGAAATGTGCACCGAAGCCACCTTCGCGATTGGAATACTTTCCTCATTCGATCCGAACAGCCGGGATTTGGTCCGTATCACCCGCTGTGGGCTGATGACCAGCCTGGTCGGAAACAAGAAATTCCCCTGCGTCCACCGCGAAGCAGTAAAGGTTTCCGCCGGCGACGAATCCATCGTGTTGATAGCAGCGCCCGCCATGAACTCTATCTCTACCCGAGCATCATTGAGAGATGAACCCGGGTTTAATTACCCAATTACAAAATTACCCAATTACAAAATGTCCTAGACCCACTCCAGCGCGCCCTTCTTCCAAACCCATACATAGCCGACGATCAGAATGACCAGGAAGATAAACATCTCGACCAGCCCGAACAGGCCGAAGGCCTTGAACTTCACCGCCCAGGGAAACAAAAAGATCGTCTCCACGTCGAACACGACAAACAGGATCGCGATGATGTAATAGCGCACCGTGTAGCGCCCTCGGGCGCTGTCGATGGGATCAATGCCGCACTCGTACGGCATCAGCTTGGTCTTGCTGGGGTTGTCCGGGCGCACCAACTTGGCCAGCAGTAAGGTAATCGGCAACAACGTGCCGACGATGGCGATGAAGATGAAGATGGGAACGTAGTTTTGCGGCATAACTCGACTCAGCGCAGCAGGCCATCCTAGCGCGGATCCCCCGGCACTTCAAGCTAAAGCCAATGTCCCGGGAAAGCCTTTCACCACGTGCTCGGGGAGAAACTCAGCGACCTCGGCGATTTAAGATTTTCGTCTATCAGCCGCGAACTCTATATTCGACAACCAGCCCGCGTATCCCTTCGTCTCGCTAATGAATCGTTCAAGCAACCTCACGCGAACCCATTCCGGGTCAGCGGCAACTCCCGCACCCGCTTCCCGGTCGCCGCATAGATCGCATTGCACAACGCTGGCACATACGGAGGCACTCCCGGTTCGCCCACGCCCGCTGGCGGAGCCGTGCTCTCCACGATCTGCACATCCACGTGCACCGGTGCATCATTCATCCGCGCCACCTGATAATTGTGAAAGTTCGACTGGTCAATCACTCCGTTAGTTGCCGTGATCTCTCCCGTCCGCGCGATGCTGGTCCCGAATACCGCCGCGCCCTCAAATTGAGACCGCACCATCTCCGGATTCGCCACGATCCCGGCGTCCACCGCGGTATAGACATGCGGAATGCGCACCACCCCTCCGCTATCGACTTCGGCCTCGACCACCGTCGCGACGTAAGTCAGAAAGCTGCGGTGCACCGCAATTCCCATACCCCACCCGTTTCCCGATTTCTTCTTCCCCCAATTCGCCTTCGCCGCCGCCAGTTCCGCCACGTGCTTTAGCCGCGCCGTTTCATACGGATACTTCTGCGACAGCTCCGGAGGCTGTGTTCCCTCCAAAGTCCGCGCCCGCCCAATCAGCGCCATCAGATAATCGTAGGGATCCTGTCCGGCCGAAACCGCCAGTTCAT
Source organism: Candidatus Sulfotelmatobacter sp. (assembly GCA_035949755.1). GTDB lineage: Bacteria > Acidobacteriota > Terriglobia > Terriglobales > Acidobacteriaceae > Sulfotelmatobacter. The sequence continues at coordinate 1,298 of DASYYT010000059.1, read as the reverse complement.
TCGCAAACGACTGCACCGCGAACGCATGATAAATATTCGCCACCGACCGCAGCCATCCAATCCGCACATGCGCCACCGCCTGCCCATTCTCGGAGCGGAAGTTCGGCACCTCGAACGGCACCACATTCCACCCCATCGACATCTCGCCGGCCCCGCCATACACCGCCGTCTTGTCGAACGTCGATCCAATCGGCGGAAACACCGACCGCTGCAGCCATGCCCGCGGCTTGCCCGAATCATCGAGCGCCGCCTTCAGATACATCGCCGCCACCGAATGGTAGTAGTCGAACTGGATGTCGTCCTCGCGGCTCCAAACCACCTTCACCGGCTTGCCCGTTTTTTGGGAGAGTACCGCCGCCTCGGCTGCGTAATCGGGCTTCGATTTCCGGCCAAAGCCTCCACCAAGAAAAGTTACGTGGCAGGTGACATCTTCTTTCTTCAGCCCCAGCGTCTTCGCCACTTGCTCCTGCACTCCTTGCGGATCCTGCGTCGGCGACCACACCGTCACCTTCTGGCCGCGCACATCCGCCACCGCCACCGGAGGCTCCATCGAAGCATGCGCCAGATGCGGCGCGTAGTACTCCGCCTCCACAATCGTGCCGCCCTTGGCAAACTCCGCATCCGGATCGCCAACCGTGTGCACGACCTTCCCCGGCTGCCGCGCCGTGTCCTGCAGCTGCTTCTTGTAGTCAGCCGACGTATACGAAGCATTGGCCCCGTTGTCCCACTCAACTTTCAGTTGCTGCCGTCCCTTGAACGACGACCACGTATTGTCCGCGATCACCGCCACTCCGCCCAGCGGTTGAAACGCGTGCGGCGGTGTGAATGGATCAATCGCGATCGTCTTCTGCACCCCCTTCACCTTGAGCGCGGCCGAATCATCGAGGGATTTAACTTTCCCGCCCAGCACCGGAGGGTGCGCCACCGCCGCGTACAGCATTCCGTCCACCCGCACGTCCATCCCAAACAACGCCTTCCCCGCACAGACGTCGCTCACGTCATACCCGGTCGCAGGTTTCCCGATATACCGCCATTGCTCCGGCGACTTCAGTTTGATCTCTTCCTTCCTCGGAACAGGCAACTTCGCCGCCAGCACTGCCAATTCTCCGTATCCCAACGAACGCCTCGACGGTTTATGCGTCACCACGTGCACCGGGTCGGCCGCACACTGCTCCTCGGGCACGCCCCACTGCTGCGCGGCGGCCCGAACGAGCATCAGCCGCGCCGTCGCTCCAGCCTCGCGCATGGTGTCGAAAAATTCCCGCACCGAGTGCGATCCATCCGTATCCTGCGACCCA
>DASYYT010000058.1:0-20323 GCA_035949755.1 Candidatus Sulfotelmatobacter sp. | reverse complement strand
GACCACTGCACATTTTCCATGAAGAATGGAAGGGAGAATAGGAACAATGGCAACCAAGAAAAAGGCAAAGAAGAAAAAGAAACACTAAGCAAGCTCAGTACGAAGTCAAAAGGGGACGCTGAATGCGTCCCCTAAGTTTTTGGGGGGAAGGTTTCAAGGTTTCGGGCTTCAAACTAGTTGGAGCGCGCGACGTTGGCTTCGGCGGGGTGGGGGATTCGCTTCTCTTTCTCGGGGCAGAGAGAGCGATAGGCGCAGAAATTGCAGTGGTTGCCTGGATGCGCTTCAAAGATTCCGTCGGCGATTCCGCGCGCGGCATCTCGCACACGCTCGCGGGCGTCGAGCAGTTGAGCGTCCGAGCGCAGGGTGAAGACAGGAACGTTTTCCTCCAGGTTGTGGAAGATCAGTGCTCCCACCTTATATCCCCATTTTTCATGAGCGGCGATGGCATAGAGCGATAGCTGCAGACTCTCGTCCGCATCCTCCTGGTCGCGAGCCTTGCCGGTTTTGTAATCGACGATAGCGACGGTGCCATCGGGTCGGCTGTCGATGCGGTCAATCCGTCCGACAACGATCGTCTCGCCCAGGTGAATCTCAAAAGATTCTTCGGTGTGCAGCACCTGGGAAGCGGAGATCTGGCGAGCAGAGGTGAGAAAGTCCGTGAGTTGCGCGGTGCCCTGCTGCTCGTAGAGCTCGCGCTGGTAACTTTCCTGGAGGTTGGCGGCGGCCAGATCGACGCGGAAGAGATCGAGCAGTTCTTCAGTCGTCTTAGGACGTCCCAGACGAGCGGCATCGAAATAGGTTTTGAGCACGCGATGAATAGCTGCGCCGTATTGCATGGCGGCGGCAGGCTGGGCAGGAATGCGCCAGTCGCGGTCGAGCTTGAACTGCAGTCCGCAGCGCTCGTAGGTATCAACGGCGGAGGCGCTGAGGCGCTTGTGCAGTCCCGGAAGTACGGGGAGTTGAAACCAGGCTGTGGTCTGCGATTCCGCCGGGTAAATCGTGGATCCGCCGGCAGCAATGTCGAGCGTGGCTTGCGAGCCTCTTGCCGGAATGGCGCGGAACCAGGGAGCGACGGCACGATTGGCGATCAGTTCGCGAATATAGCCGGGAGGAGTTTTGTCGTTTCTACCAGTTCCCTCTCTTGCATAAATATGCAGGGAGTCGCGGGCGCGAGTCATGGCGACGTAGAACAGGCGGCGCTCCTCCTGTCCGTGAAGCATTTTGTCCTCGGCCTCGGTCAGCGAGTCGGGATCGCGCAGTTCGCGCGGGAAGGCGACGAGGCTTTCCTTGTAGGGACTGGGAAATGAGTTCGAGGTGGCGCGAAGGATGAAGACATGCGGGAATTCGAGGCCCTTGGCGCCATGGACGGTCATCAGGCGAACCGCGTTCTCGTTCTGGGAGGCGGGGAGCGGTATTACGCCACCCGCCTCGCGAAAGTATCCCAGGTACTCGACCAGTTCGTGCAGTTCGGTGGTTTTGTTGATCTTCTTTTTCTCCCAATCGGCCACAAACTGCAGCGCGCCCTGAATGATGGGCGAGGCCGCATCGAGCGCGAACTCCCGGACGATGATGTCGAGGGCAGCGCGGGCTTTGGCGTTACGGCGCTGAATTTCTTCACGGGCATCGCGCACGGCAGCGAGTACGTCCGCGCCACCTGCGACACGATCGAGCGCGGAGGAGAGCGGGACGACCTGGGCTTCACGATTATCTCGGGCAATAGCGCGCATAACCTGGCGCAATTGCTCCGGGTTTACATGGAAACAGGGCAGGCCGGCGACGCGGAACAGGCTGACGTCGTCGCCCGAGGAGACGACCGCGTGGAGGCACGCGAACAGGTCGCGAGCTTCCGACGTGTCGGAGATGTCCATGCTCTCGATCACGAAGGGAATGCCGGCCCCGGCGAGTTCCTGCACGAGATCGTCGCGGTGCCCGTGAGAGCGGTAGAGGACGCCGAAGTCGGACCATTTGCATCGCGCCTTTGCACGGGCGTCGTGGAGATAGGCAACCAGATCGGGGCCCTCGGTGTCTTTGCAGGCGAGAATGACGGCTTCCACGACCGGGCTGGGAAGTTGCGTGCCTGCGCGCCTGGCTTCCTCTTCGCGGGCAGACTGCAACGGGGCGCGTGCGTACTGGAGCGTACTGCCTGCCTGCTGGGAGAAGACTGGCGGGTTTTTGTCGATAAGGGCGAACGCGGTGCGCAGGATGGGAGTGGTGGAGCGGCGGTTCTTGTCCAGGACCACCAGCTTGGGATCGGGAAAACTCCGATGAAAGAGCTGGAAAGCGGCACTGGACGCGCCTCGAAAACGGTAGATGGATTGATCGGGATCGCCGACGGCAAAAATGTTTCCGGTCGAACCAGCGAGGCGGGCGAGAATTTTGATTTGGGCGAAGTTGGCGTCCTGAAATTCATCGGCCAGGATGAAACGGGCGCGAGCGCGGGCTTGCGCGAGAACGCTTTCGTCGGCCGCGAGCAGGTCGTGAGCGCGGGTGATCATGTGGCTGAAGGTGCCGAGGTTTTCTTCCTGCAGCCAGCGCTCCATGCTGGAAAAGACACGGGCAATTTCCCGGCAGCGCCCGAGCACTTCGGCCTCGTCCAGAACATTCTTCGATTTCAGGACACGCGGGATGGGGACTTCTTTACGCTCCAGGCGCTCGACATATTGCGCGTATTTTTCCGGCGTGACCAGTTCGTCGTGGCAGCGGCTGACGAATTCGAGAAGGTCGTTCAGAAACTGCGGGACATTGGCGGCACGAATGTAATACTCGAGGCGCAACTCGCGCATGCGGCGGCGCAGGTAGATCCAGAGATCTTTTTCGTCGAGGACGCCGAAGTCTCTATGAACACTCTGCAGCAGCTTGAGGCAGTAGTCGTGAAACGTATGGGCCTGGACTACTTTGCCTCCGAGCAACTTCTGGACCCGCTCTTTCATTTCGGTGGCGGCGTTGACGGTGTAGGTGAGGGCAAGAATTTCGTCGGGGCGGGCATGGCCTTCGCCGACCAGATATTCGATGCGGTGGGTGAGGACTGAAGTCTTGCCGGTACCGGCTCCGGCCACAACCAGCATGGGACCGTGGACGTGTTCAATGGCTGCGCGCTGGCGATCGTCGGGAGTGAATGGAGTGGAACGGGAGTTGGACTTCGCAGACGGCATTGCGGGAAGGATATCACTTCGCGGGGAGCAGGGAGCAGGGATTAGGGACCAGTGGTCAGTGATTAGCAATCAGTGATTGGTGTGAGTGATTCGTGATTAGACATGGGCAGCCGCCGAAGCGCAATCTAGCGACGGAGCGCTGAGATCGCGAGGACGGTGGCAGCGATGGCCGCGGTTTCAGCGCGGAGGATGGTGGGGCCGAGGGAAGCCGAGAGCCAACCTTCTTTCCCGAAAAGCTGCAGTTCGTCTTCGGTCCAGCCGCCTTCGGGGCCGATGGCGAGCAAGAGCGGTTCGCCCGCTGAGGTCAGAACGTCCAGGAGGATTTTTTGTTCTTCGGTTTCTGCGAGCACAATTTTTGATTTCGCGGGGAATTGGGAGGCTTCGCGCAGTTTAGTAGGATCGACAACTTCGGGGGGCGTGACGCGGCGGGATTGTTCCGCGGCTTGCAAGGCGATTCTGCGCCAGCGCTCGACCCGCTGGGCGGAAGCGGATGCGAGGTGCGTAGCGGTGCGGCGGGCGATTACGGGAATGATCTTTGATACGCCTAGTTCCGTGCATTTTTCGATCGCCCATTCCATACGATCGAATTTGAAGATGGCAAGGAGCAGCGTGAGATCTGCGGCCGGGGCCGCGGGGATTTCTTCGGCGAGGTCGAATTCGACTCGATGTTCGGTGACGTTGGTGATGCGTCCGCGGCGTGCGACGCCGTTGGCAATGATGTCGAATTCCTGGCCGACACGGGCGCGGAGAACGCGGGTTAGATGATCGGCGTGGGCGCCGGTGAGCGCGGCGTGATTCTTGGAGAATTCATCGGCGATCCATCGGCGGCGGGTCATGGTTGATCAAACGCGGGGGCTAAAACCCGATTTCTCCGGAACGTGTGTCGCGGCCCTGAAGGGCCGCTCTTCCACCGTTTGCGGGCCGATCTTCACCCTTTGAACGGTCACTGTTCGCAGATTGAGCTCATCCGAAGATATCTTTCACCCTGCCGAGAAGAGAGCGCAGCAAGGGCTGATTATCGACGTTGGAAAGCGCGTCGAGTTCCTGGAGCAATTCTTTCTGACGCTTGTTCAGCTTGGCCGGAATTTGCACGTGGACTTCGACGTAGAGATCGCCCTTGCCGTGGCCGTTCAGTACGGGCACACCTTTGCTGCGGATGCGGAAGGTGGTGCCGGGCTGCGTGCCTTCGGGAATTTTGAGGATGTGCTCACCGTCCATCGTAGGGACGCGAATCTCGGCGCCGATGGCTGCCTGCGCGATCGAAATGGGGACCGCGCAATGCAGGTCGTTGCCTTCGCGGGCAAAGAATGCGTGCTCCTTGACGTGGAGGACGACGTACAAATCGCCGGCGGGACCGCCAAAGGGGCCGACTTCTCCAGCGCCGGCAAAGCGGATACGAGTTCCGTCTTCCACGCCGGCGGGAACTTTGGCGTCGACGGTGCGCTGGCGCAGGACGCGGCCTTCGCCTTTGCACTTGGGGCAGGGATCGGTAATCACGCTGCCTGAGCCCTGGCAACTGGGACAAGTGCGGGCAATGCTGAAGAATCCTTGCTGATAGCGAACCTGGCCGCGTCCATTGCAGGAGCGGCAGGTGGTGGGCCCTTTGCCGGCAGCCGCGCCGGAACCGTGGCACTCTTCGCAGGCTTCGTGGCGGCGAACGGTGACGCGAGACTCGGTGCCGAAAAATGCTTGTTCAAACTCGAGCGTGAGATCTTCGCGCAGATCGGCGCCGCGCTGCACGCGGCTGCGGCGACGGCCTCCACCTCCGAACATGTCTCCGAACCCGAAGAACTCGCCGAAGATGTCGCTGAAATCCTGGAAGACGGAGGGATCGAAGCCCGCACCCGCGCCCCCAGCGCCGCCGAGTCCGGCGTGCCCGTAGCGATCGTAGACAGCGCGCTTGTCGGAGTCGGCGAGAATGGCGTAGGCTTCGCTGACTTCCTTGAATTTTTCCTCCGCGTCCGGGTTGTTGGGATTGCGGTCGGGATGGTACTGGAGCGCCAGCTTGCGGTACGCGCTCTTCAGTTCGGTTTCGCTGCACGTCCGGGTCACGCCCAGAACTTCGTAGTAGTCTCGTTTTGCGTTGGTGGTCAAAAATATCCTTCGTTATTGAAACAGAATGAAAACTGCCGGGACCGAAAGATGAAGGCCGAGCGTTTTAATTCCCGGGATTCTTCGCGACCTTGACCATGGCGGGACGCAGCAGGCGATCTTTAAACTTGTAGCCGCGCTGCCATTCCTCGATCACTTCGTGGTCGGCGGCGTCCGGAGTCTCAACCATTTCGATGGCCTCGTGCACGTGCGGATCGAACTGCTCGCCCTTGGCCGGAATGGGCCGCACTCCAAGCTTAGCGAGAACGTCCTGCAATTGCTTGTAGATCAGTTCTACCCCGGAGCGAAAGTCGCCGGGCTCGGATTTGGCTTTAAGCGCGCGCTCGAAACTATCGATCACCGGGAGCACCGATTTGATGACTTCGACGCTGGCAAAGTCGCGGAAATCCTGCTGCTCTTTGGCGGCGCGGCGGCGGGCGTTTTCGAATTCCGCTTGCGCGCGAGCCAGGCGGTCGAGCAGCGAGTCGCGCTCAGCTTTCAGTTTTTGCAACTCCGCTTCGCCACGGGAAACTTCACTTGCCGAGGCCGTGGCATCAGCGCCTGACGCGGATGGGCGTTCGTCACCATCGCCGGCGGGGAGTTCGTGCTCGAGATCAAAATTCTGTAATTCTGCTTCTTGCTTTCCGTTTGATTTACCCATGACGCGGTATTACTCCGATTCATTCAAAATTTTGTCGAAGAGGCGAGCAATGTAGGAGACGGCGGTGATGGTGTGCTGGTAGTCCATGCGCGTGGGGCCGATGACGGCCAGCGAGCCCATAACTTCATTTCCGGCATGCGCGGGAGCCCCGATCAGCACGAAGTTCTGCATAGAGGGCAGAGTCTGATCGAGTCCGATGACGACGCGGACAGCCTCCTGCTTCACGTTGAGGTAGGCGCTCAGAAGCTGGACGACTTTTTCCTTTTCCTCGAGCGTCTTGAGCATCTCCTGCAGGAGTTGGCGGTCTTGCTCGCCGGTGACCAGGTTAGCCGCACCTTCAACAAAGACAACCTGGCTTCCCTGCTCGGCAGCGAGCGCGCCCTGCTTGTAGAGCTGTTCGATCGAGTTCATGAGGCGATCGTACTCGCTGCGCTCCTTTTCGAGACGGCGGGCGAGCTCGGAGCGCATAGATTCCATGGTCCAGCCGCGAAAATTTTCATTGATGTAGCGGGCGGCCAGGTCGAGGTCGGACTGGGGCAGATCAAGGCGCAGCACACGGTCCCTCACCAGGCCGGAGCGGGTGACGAGCACAGCCAGCACTTTCTGGTCGCCGAGCCGCGAAAAATACACGTGCTCCAAGGCGTTTTTGGGGCCGCTGGTCGCGATGGTTACGCCGACGTTGCGCGAAATGAGAGAGAGCACGTGCGAGGTGCGCTCCATGAATTCCTGTACGTCGGTGATGCCGGCGAGCGAGTCGGAAATCATGGTCTCTTCTTGCGGGGCCAGGCGGGCGTTACCCGAAATCTGCTCGACGTAGTAGCGGTAGGCTTCGGTGGTTGGCACGCGGCCCGCGGAAGCATGCGGCTGCTCGAGAAATCCGGCGTCCGAGAGGTCGGCCATCACATTGCGAATGGAGGCCGGGCTCAGACCTTCGCGGTTCGAGCGCGCGAGTGTGCGGGATCCAACCGGCTCACCCGTGGAGATAAAAGTCTCGACGATAGCGGTCAGAATTTCGCGTTCGCGGTTCCCGATATTAGGGTCAGCGGGCATACATCCATCTGTCAGTTGTCTCAATCCGAGCGGCGGAAGGCCGAGGGGAGAAACTGCATCCGACTCTATTTTACCTAACTATTTTAGATGCAGAAGCTTAGGTTTTGGATCATCATTCTGATCCCGATTGGATTCTAGGAAGGAGGGGAGACGCTGTCAAGGCAACGGGAGAGGGTTCAGTGTGGTCGCTGGCAATGAATGTGATGATTTCGCAAGGGTGAGGCTGGTTCATGTTTTTGCGGCGTTATCAAAGTAACTGTCGCTAGCAGCCGTGGCGAAGTAAACTCTTGTCGTTCATCGAGGACTCGTATGCAGCTGCTGCGCCTTCAAGATGTCGAGATCGGATCCAAAGACCGGGTATTCCGCCACTCGCGCTTGCGAGCTTTGATCGTCTGGCTAGCTGGATTCGCCGCCACCGCGGCGTTGTTCTTCTACGCATACACGGACAAGTGGCGGGCCGGTTATCTCTTCGGCTCCTTTCTGCTGCTCTTCCTGCTTTTGACTCTCAGGATGGTCACGGCGCGTTTCCACCCGTCAAATTGGCTTGTCCGGATGAACGAGACGGGAATTTTCGTGCAATATCGTTCTTACCTGAACTACCAGTTATCCGCCGACGACCCTTCAGTCGTTTTCCTTTCCCTCGGCGAGATCGGATCGGCCCGCCTGGTGAAAGAGCGGGTCGAGACACCCGATCCGGCAAAGCCAGGGAGCACGCAAACCCAATACCTGCGCCATGTCGAACTTGAAATATCCGGCGACACCGCGCCTCTTGCGGAGGCTTTACAGGCTGAGCGAGCCGAACAGGCCCCAGCAGAAAAACACTGGTATGGCACCAGTTCGACTCTTTATCGGGATTATCCAGCCGCCATGAGCGCGCCCACGTTACTTCGTATACGCTGGGACGTCGTGCCTGGCGCACACGGGTTCCTCAACGCACTGCGCCCCTACACGGTGATTGCCGATCCGGTTTCTTTAAAACAGGATTTCACGCGCCTGAAATCTCTCAGCCGCGACGACCAACAGAAACAACTGCGGAAACTTGCTGCCCGAGGCGACGTCATCACAGCCACGTACACCGCACGCCAACTCTACGGCGGAAGCCTGGGAGAAGCGAACGCGATGGTGAAGTCACTGCTCGACAATAAGGTGCCCCAGTAGCCTGCTGAATCCTGTCACGTGCAATGTTCATCCGGCGATAGACAGTGGGCGAAAAAAGCGCTGACAGTCACTGATCTGCCCTACCTCCTTTCACCTTGAAACCTTGTGAATGAGGTACTGGTATGCTCTATCTCTTCCGTGAAAACGAAACCTCATCTTGCGGTCGTTGGAGCCGGAGCATTCGGCGGCTGGACTGCATTGAATCTTTTGGAGCGCGGGGCGCGGGTTACATTGATCGATGCCTGGGGAACGGGAAATTCACGGGCTTCTTCGGGCGGGGAGACTCGGGTCATGCGCGGGACCTATGGGCCCGACCAGCCTTATACGGAGATGGCGGCGCGGGCGCTGAGGCTTTGGGCAAAGTATGAGCGGCGGTGGAACCGGCAGTTCTTGCATCGGACGGGCGTGCTGTGGATGGCGGCGGGCCGTGACGATCGGTTCGAACGCGGGTCGGTGGAGACGCTGCGCGCGACCAAGATCAAGTATCAGGAACTCTCAGTGGCGCAGATGAGGAAGCAGTGGCCGCAGATTAATTTCGAGGGGATCGGATGGGGGATTTTCGAGCCGGAATGCGGATATCTGGAGGCGCGGGCCAGCTGCGAGTCAGTGGCGGAGGCGTTCGTCGCAGCGGGAGGCAAGTACCTTCAGGCAGCGGTATCTGCCGACGGCCTTGAGAACGCTCCACTGCGTGGCATTCCGCTATCCGACGGTTTGAAGGTCAAGGCCGACTGCTACGTCTTTGCCTGCGGTCCATGGCTGGGGAAGCTGTTCCCGCAAACGATCGGCAATCGAATCCAGGCTACCAAGCAGGATGTGTTTTTCTTTGGAACGCCGGCGGGGGACTCGCGTTTCAGCGATCCGCACTGTCCGGTATGGGCCGATCATCGCGGGCGTTTTCGTTACGGGATTCCGGGGAACGACCGGCGAGGGTTCAAGATTGCCGACGATACGCGCGGGCCGAAGTTCGATCCTGACTTCGGAGAACGGGTAATCAGCCCAGAGACCTTGAAGGATATTCGCGAATACGTTGGCTTTCGGTTCCCTGCCCTGCGCAATGCGCCGTTGGTCGAGAGTCGCGTATGCCAGTACGAGCAGACGCCAGACAGTCACTTCATTGTGGACCGGCATCCGAAGAATGAGAATGTGTGGCTGCTGGGGGGCGGGTCGGGGCATGGATTCAAGCATGGGCCTGCTGTCGGGGAGATGATGGCGGAGTTGATTCTTCAGGAACGCGAGCCTGAGGCCGTGTGGAGGCTGGAACGATTCCGGAAGAGCTAACCACAGAGGTCACAGGGGAACACACAGGAACTTCTCTTTGAACCCTGTGTCCTCTGTGGTTGACGCTTTTATTGGATCTGGATTACGTTCGCGGGCGCGTTGGCTTTGATTTCCGTAACGCGGTCGATTACCTTGCGAGCGAATTCGTAGATGGATTTGGCGTGGGGAGAGTTCTCGCCTTCGAGGACGACCGGCTTGCCGCCATCTCCAGATTTGCGGACTTCGGGATCGAGCGCTATGTTGCCGAGGAACGGAACTTCGAACCGCTTGGCCATCAACTCGGCACCGCCCCGAGAAAAGATATCCACTTCATGCTGGCAGTGCGGGCAGACGAAGTAGCTCATGTTCTCGACTACGCCGGCGACGTCTACCTTCATCTGACGGAACATTTCGATGGCTTTGCGCGCGTCTTGCAGAGAAACGTCGGACGGCGTGGAAACGACGACGGCGCCGGTGAGCGGGACAGTTTGCACCAACGACAAAGCCACGTCGCCGGTGCCCGGAGGCAGGTCGACGATCAAGTAGTCAAGTTGCCCCCATTCGACCAGGCCGAGAAATTGGCGGATGATCTGGTGCAGCATGGGACCGCGCCAGATGACAGGCTTGTCGCCGGGATTAAGGAATCCGACGGAGATCACTTTGAGACCGAAGGCTTCGATCGGCTCGATGCGGTTATCGCCGATCATGCGCGGCTGCGAGTTGACGCCGAGCATGAGCGGGACATTGGGGCCGTACACATCGGCGTCGAGCAGGCCGACTTTGTGCCCCATCTTGGCGAGGGCTACGGCCAGGTTCACCGCCAGCGTGGTCTTGCCGACGCCTCCCTTGCCGGAACCGACGGCGATGATGGCGTCGACTCCAGGCAGCGGCTGCGGGCCTTGCTGCGGTTGTCCGTGCTGATGCGGCGTATGTGCGCTCAAAGGATGACTCCGGAGATGAATTATGGAGTGAGAAAGAACCCCAAAAGCAAATTATACAGGGATTGGGCCATCTGAGGTTCCTATCTTCCGTACGCTCTCCTGGATGGGCACATATTATCGCATCATTTGATGCTATAATTAATGCCTAGGAGCTCATATGCGAACCACCGTAGCGTTGGATGACGATCTTGTACGCAAGGCCCAGGAGTTCACCGGGGTGGAAGAAAAGGCGGCGTTGATTCGGGAAGCCCTCAAGGCCCTCATCGAACGGGAAAGCGCTCGCCGACTTGCCTCTCTGGGAGGCACGATGCCGGGATTGAAGAATGTTCCGCGCCGCAGAATGAGGCGAAATTGATTCTCGCGGATACCTCGGTTTGGATCGACCACTTCCGCTCGGCAAACAAAGAACTGCAGGAGGCTTTGCTTAATAGGCGGATTGTGATCCACCCGTGGATCACAGCGGAACTCGCCCTGGGATCCTTGCGGGACCGCACCAGAACCCTTGCCACGCTCGACGACTTACCGCAATTGAGGGTGGCCCAAATGAGCGAACTGCGGCTGATGATCGAGGCGGATCGGTTGTACAGTCTCGGCATCGGACTGACAGATACCCAGCTGATCGCTTCTGTGCTTATCAGTCCGCCCACCCTTTTGTGGACACGAGATCGGCGGCTGCGCCACGTCGCCGAAGATCTGGGAATTCATGCAAGTTTGCCTTGAAGAAAGCACACCTCTAGCGCTAAAACGCGGGATCATTTCGGACTTAACGGCACAACTGAAGTCGTGCCCTTCCACAAACGCTTTTCTTCCGAAGAGGCGTGGCGAAGCCGTTATCTGGTTTCGTTAAGACCAGCCATGGTTCCATGAAGACCAGCCATCTGGTCTCATCAAGAATGGCCTCAGTAGCCTTCCCCCTCGAGGCGCACTTTGCCTTTGAACATGCGGAACAGATAGAAGAAGTAGCCGAAAGCGAGGATTGCGCCCAAGACCCACCAGGTAAAGCCGACGGCGAGACCGTGCTGGCCGGCAGCGGTGTTGTAGATGGTGAGGTTGAGGGCGGGATTGGTGCTGGCGGGCAGGACTACCGGATAGAGAGCGAAGGCCGCTCCGACCAGCATGGCGACAATGTAGATGGCGGAGGCGACGAAGGCCATCTTGTCGGCATGCTTGATCATGCCGTGCATCATGACCGCAAGTGCCGCGAAGACCGCCACGGGAATCAGGAGGCCGAGGTAGTGGTGACGGTAATTGTCGAGCACTCCGGGGCAGATCGAGACGGTTGCGATCAATCCGACCACCGTCAGGAGCAATTGCACCGGCCATGCCCACATGGCGACCGTGCGGGCGCGATGGTTCAAATCATCTTCCGATTTGGTCGCGATGTAGAGCGAGCCGTGCGCGGTCAGCGTGACCAGCGCGATTACGCCGGTGAGCACCGTATACCAGTCGAGGATGCCGTTGAGAGTGCCCGAGCCGTAGTTGACGCGGAAGTTGGTCCAGAGGGGCTCAAAGAAATATTCGTCGGGGCCAAGTGGAACGCCGCGCACCACGTTGCCTAGAGCCGCGCCGAAGAAGATGCACAGCAAAATGCTGGAGACGCTGAAGATCACATCGAAGAATCCGACCCACACCGGGTTGTGCATGTGATGGCGCAATTCGATGCCGATGCCGCGCAGCATGAGGAGCCAGAGCACCATCATCAGCGGCAGGTAGAAACCGCTGAAGCTGGAGGCGTAGAGCAGCGGGAAGGCGAAATAGAGGGTGCCTCCGGCGGCAAGGAGCCAGACTTCGTTGCCGTCCCAGACGGGGCCGATGGCGCGCACGATGGTTTGGCGCTGGCGAGCGGTTTTGGCCGCGTTTAGATAGATGACGCCGGCGCCGAGGTCGAATCCGTCGAGCACCACGTAAGTAGCAACCATGACTGCGACGATCATGAACCAAAGAGTTTCCATAAAGCCTCGATCTGCGTACCGCAGGGGCTAAAACCCGATTTGTTCGATATCCTCAACGCGGCCCTAAAGGGCCGCTCTTCCGCTTTTAGTGCATGGTCAAAGCTGGTTCGTGTTCCTCGCGAAAGGAGTCGCCCGAGAATTTATCGGGCGGCGCTACCTCCTCTTCCGGACCGTGCTCGATTTCGCGGCGCACCAGGAACAGGAACAGGATGCCGAGCACGGTGTACATTCCCATGAATCCCAAAAGCGTAAACATGCCGTTGCCCGCCGAGACTGTCTTCGAGTAACCGTCGGCGGTGCGCATCAGCGAATAGACGAGCCAGGGCTGGCGGCCGATTTCGGCGGTGATCCAACCGGCGGTATTGGCGATGTAGGGGAATGGCAGCGCGAGCAGCAATATCCAGAGCATCCAGCGGCTGCGAAACAGTTTGCCGCGCCACAGCAGGAACGCCGCGATAATCGCCACCGCGATGAAGATCGTGCCCAGGCCCACCATGATGTGGTAGCTGTAGTAAAGCAATGCGACGTTGGTCGGCCACAGGCCTTGCGGAAAGGCGTCGAGGCCTTTTACTTCCGCCTTCCAGGCGCGGTAGGTTAGAAAGCTCAGGGCGTTGGGAATGATGATCGGATTGTCGATCTTCTTCTCGTCAACATTTGGTTGACCCACCAGGACGAGGGGCGCCCCTGGTTGGCTGGCGAACAGAGCTTCCATTGCTGCCAGCGTAACCGGCTGGTTGTTGGCGATGAGACGTCCCTGGCCATCTCCAGTGGGAAACAGTTGCAGGACGCTGGCCACAAGCCCCGCAGTGACGCCGACCCGCACGAAGATGCGTCCGTGCTCTTCGAACTTGCCCCACAGCAGGTAAAACGCGCCGACGGAAGCCATGACGAATGCGCCGGTGATCACCGCTCCGCTCATGTTGTGCGCGTATTGCCACCATGCCCAGGGATTCAGCACCAACTGCCAGAAACTGGCGAGCCTGAACGGAACCATCGGCGGCTGTGATGTAGCCCACGGGATGTTGCATCCAGGCATCGGTCGCCACGATGAAGAATCCCGAGAGCCATGAGCCCAGGAATACAGCCATCGCCGACCACCAGTGGGCGCGGGGACTGAGGCGCTTCTCGCCGTAAAGGAACAGGCCAAGAAATGCCGATTCGAGGAAGAAGGCGAACATGCCTTCCATCCCCAGGGTCTGACCGATCACCCCTCCGGCAAAGCGCGAGAAGTGCGACCAGTTGGTGCCGAACTGAAATTCCATGGGTATGCCGGTCACGACGCCGAAGACGAAATTGATGCCAAAGATGCGCGCCCAGAAGCGTGCAGCGCGGTTGTAAGTCTCGTCTTTACGGCGGATGGCCAGCGTCTTGAGCAGAACAATCAGCGGCGCAAGCCCCATGGTCAGTTGCGGGAACAGGTAATGGAAGGTGACGGTGAAAGCGAAATGCAGGCGATGCACTAAGAGGGCGCTATCCATAACATCCTCGAGATCTGCTCTAGCCTAATAATCGAGGCAGCGGCTGGATATGATCCTAATCACAGGCAGGGCGGATTTTATCGGCCTACCTTGCGGCGCCTTTCCAGTTCCGAGCGGCGGATATCGCGGCGGCGGCCGGCATCGTCGTAGCGGCGGCGCTGGTCGTCGGTTTCAGGAATGACGGCAGCCACTTTCAAACGCTGGCCCGCGCCATCGATCGCCACAAACGTCAGGTAGGCGGAGGCAACGTGTTGAGCGGTGTCGGCAATGTAGTTTTCCACATAGACTTTGACGCCGACCTCCATTGACGTGTGAAAGACGCGGTTGACCGAGGAACGCAGGATGACGAGATCACCGACCCGCACTGGGACCAGGAAGTCAATGTGATCGACGGAGGCGGTCACGACGTAATTGCGGGAATGACGGTGGGCGGCCATGGCGCCGGCGAGATCGATCCAGTGCATGAGGCGTCCGCCGAGAAGAGCGCCGAGCGGGTTGGCGTCGTTGGGCAATACGATTTCGGCCATTTCAGATTGCGAGTCTCGGACAGGACGGGAAATCATTTGGTCATTGCTCATTCGGCTTCCTTTGTACGGTGGTGCTCGCGGAGATTCTTAGTTCAATTCTTCTTTTTCAGGTACGACTCCAGGAAACATTCCGCCATCTTCTGGATGCGCGGGTCTTCGTGACGGCAAAGCCAAGTTTCCGTGTCGAGATCAAATTTCAGCTCGCCGTGGGCCACGGGACGATGATCGCGTTCGCCGACATAGAGCAGGCGAAGAATGCGGCCCGGCGTGTTAGGAACGTTCTCGTCGCCAGTGAATCCGTTGGGTGAGGCGACGGCAAAGCGGACCGAATCCCAGACGCGTTGCAGTGGGGCCCAGCCGCAACTGACGGCATAGCCGAGATTGCAGAATGCCTGCAGAATGTGCTGCGGCGGAATTTGGCCTTCATGGCCGGGTGCGGTACAGTGGCCGGTCCATCCGCAGCCAAGAGGCAGGCGCGCGGGATGTGGCCACGCGCCATTCTCCAGCTTTGCCAGCGGCATGAAATAGGGACAGGCCAAGTCTCGCTTTCCTCGGAGCGGAATTAGATGGGAGTGGCCATTGTAATCAGTCAGCGGAAGTCTGACTAGTTTGATCGGCACGGCTTGGCTCAGGAACCACAAAGGCCACCAAGCGAACCAGGAAGCACGACTCCCCGGCGAATTCGCGGGATTCGCACTTTGTAGTAATCTCGTTCCCAGGGATGCCCCGATGATGGATCGCATTGCGGCACTGAACGAAGTGCTCACGGAAAATCCGAAGGACGCGTTTGCGCGTTACGGTCTGGCGATGGAGTATTCCAAGCAGGGCGACTTCGACCGGGCGCTGGCCGAGTTCTCGATTCTGCTGGAAAATCATCCCGACTACACGGCGGGATATTTTATGGCCGCGCAGACGCTGGTTCGCGCGGAGAGAATCTCGGAAGCGAAGAAGATGCTGCAGGACGGGATTGCCTCGGCTCGGCACACGGGGAATCTGCATGCCCAGTCGGAGATGGAAGCGATGCTGGGCGAGTTGGGGTAGGAGGTTTCAGGGTTTCAGGGTTTCAGAGACGTTGTGACGGCTCAAGCTGATGGGCGACATAGGTTCGTCAGCGCGTGTACTTTGAAACCTTGAAACGTTGAAACTTTTTCATTTCGCCATTCTCGCCATCGCCCGCTCCACCAGGCCCGGGAAAAGCTGGTAAAGCTTCACCGGAAAGTGCATGGTCCACGGAACGATCACTTCCCTTTTCTGCTTTAGGTATCCCTGCAGCGTGGCGCGGGCTACGCGCTCGGGCGTGATGCCGCGGACGGAGCGAGGCCGGACTCGTTTCACCTCATTTCCACGGACGGCATTTTCGCCGAATGCCGTGCGCACGTATCCGGGGCAAACCGTGAGGACGTGGATGCCGTCTTTTTTCAGTTCGATTCGTGCGGCCTTACCAATCGCGTTGAGAGCGAATTTGGTGGCGCTGTAGGCGCCGTGAAACGCAAGCGGAATATGCCCGGCCACGCTGGAGATGTTGATGATGGTGCCTCCACCTTGCTGGCGCATGACGGGGATCACCGCTTGCATGGCGGAAAGCGATCCGAAGAAGTTGGTCTCGAACAGGTCGTGGCAGGCGTGCATGTCGAGTTCAGCGACCGAATCGAGCAGCCCTTTCCCGGCATTGTTGATCCAGACATCCACGCGCCTGAAATGATGCAGCGTCAGCGCTAGAACGCGGTCAATCTCTTCGGAGTTACGCACGTCGCAAGACAGGGCGACGGTGCGGTCGGGGTGGCCGACGCGGGTGCGAGCAGCTTCTGAGCGGGCGGTGTCGCGGGAGAGCAGGACAACGCTGGCGCCCGCGTCAGCGAAGCTTTTTGCGATGGCTTCGCCGATGCCCATCGAGGCGCCGGTGACCACGACAACTTTCCCATCGAGATCCATGCTGGCGTTGTATTCGACGCGGCGCGGCAAGTCAAGGAGAAGCGGGGAGCGTGTCGTACAATCGAGGTGCCTCCTGACTGCGAGGAGATGCTTGGCCCTGCTTCCTTTATTCCCGCTCGAGGTCGTTTTGCTCCCCGGCACTCCCCTGCCCTTGCATATTTTCGAGCCGCGCTACAAAGAGATGATTGGGGAATGCCTGGCCAATGAAGCGCCTTTCGGCGTGGTGCGCGCCCTCGAGGAGGGCATCGCGGAAGTAGGGTGCACCGCGGAGATTATCACGGTGACCAAGCAATATCCCGATGGCCGCCTGGATCTGGTCGTGGAGGGCCGCAAGCGTTTTGAGGTGCTGGAACTGAATGAAGAACGCCCATTCCTGCGCGCCGAAGTCTTGCTGGTGCCGGATGAGCCAGCGGCTCTCCCGCAGCAAGAACCTGAGCGTGTGAAAGCCATTCAACTCCATCTGGAAATTTTGTCGCTGGCCGGAGCGGTGCAAGATCTCTCGGCTGCCGACCAGAACCAGCTCTCGTTCTATCTGGCGGGATCGTTGCCTCTCGATTTGGACTTCAAGCAAAAGCTTCTTGGGATGCGGTCGGAAGGCGAGCGCATCCAGGCAGTGGCTGCTTATCTGGAGGGCATTCTGCCGAAGTTGCGGCGAGTGGCGAAGGCACGGGAGAAAGCAGGCGGGAACGGGCACGGACGGTGAAAGTCTGTACCACGCTGCCGTTTTGAACACCGGGGCGATTATAGAAGGATGGAGAAACTGGCGCTGGGCTTGAAATTCGCCGCCATCGCCGGGCGCCAAACGCGGGTATAATCGGGGAAAGTTGGTTTGTGGGGGGCCTTTCATGAGTGTTCCGCGCACGCTGGGTGATCTGCGCCGCAGCCATTTCTCGGAAGAGCGTTTGCGCACGCGAAAGGTGAAAGACGAACTGCGCGACAATCTGGTCGCTCGCTTGCGGGAAAAAGGCGATGCCGCGGTTTTCCCGGGCATCGTGGGATACGACGACACGGTCGTTCCGCAAATCATCAACGCGGTGCTTTCACGCCACAACTTCATTCTGCTCGGACTGCGCGGGCAGGCCAAAAGCCGCATCCTGCGAGCCTTGACGACGTTGCTCGATCCGCAGATGCCGTACCTGGCGGGATGCGAGATTCATGACAATCCATACGCTCCGATCTGCAGGCGCTGCCGCGAAGAGGTCGCGCGGCTCGGGGACGCTACGCCGATCGCGTATCTGACGCCGGACGATCGCTATGTCGAAAAGCTGGCGACACCCGATGTGACGATTGCGGATTTGATCGGTGACATCGATCCGATCAAGGCGGCACGGGGCGGACACGAACTCTCGAGCGAACTGACGGTTCACTACGGATTGCTGCCGCGGGCCAATCGCGGTATTTTCGCGATCAACGAACTGCCCGACCTCGCGGGAAAGATTCAGGTCGGCCTATTCAACATCATGCAGGAAGGCGACGTGCAGATTAAGGGATATCCGATCCGGCTGCCGCTGGATGTGGCCCTGGTGTTCAGCGCGAATCCCGAAGACTACACGGCGCGCGGCAAGATTATTACGCCGCTGAAGGACCGCATTGGATCGGAGATTCGAACGCACTATCCGGCGACGGTGGAGGAAGGAATCGCGATCACGGCGCAGGAGGCGTGGACACGAAGGAATGGCAACACACTTCATCTACCCGCCTATGTGCAACAGGTGATCGAACGCGTGGCGTTTGCAGCGCGCGAGGATAAGAAGATCGACAAGCGGTCGGGCGTAAGCCAGCGGTTGCCGATTTCGGCGATGGAGAACGTCGTGTCAAACGCGGAGCGCCGGGCGATTCGAAATCGAGAGAGGCTCGTGGTTCCACGCATCAGCGACGTTTATGCGGCGCTGCCTGCGATTACTGGAAAACTCGAACTCGAGTACGAAGGCGAGATGAAGGGCGCGGACTTTGTGGGACGCGAGTTGATCCGCACGGCGATCGCGAAGACCTATGACGAATACTACACCGGCGCCAATGTTCAGCAGATCGTGCAGTGGTTTGATCTGGGAGGAGAGATTCAGCTGTCGGATTCCGTTCCGGCCTCGGAGGCATTCGAGAACCTGAAAGGTATTCAGGGGCTCACCGAGAAGCTGGGGCCGCTGGGAATTTCGCCGAAGGACGCGGCGGAGCAGCAGGTGTCGGCGGCGGAGTTCATCCTGGAAGGACTGCACGCGCATAAGCGCATCGGGCGTAGCGAAGAAAGAGTGTTCAAGGCTGGAGAAAAGAAGCCTGAGCCAGTGCGGGAAAAGTCGTTCGAAGAGGAACGGCCGTACCGGCAGAGAAGACAGTTTAACTGAGTGGTGAGCAATGAGTGGTGAGCAATGAGCTATGAGCAATGAGCCTGCGCTTCAGCTTGCTCACGGCTCATAGCTCATTGCTCAAGGCTGGTTTTATGAAGCGCATTCGTTATTCCAAATACGTGCCGGATCCGGCGGGCGAGATGAGCATGGAGGATCTGCTCGGCGCTCTGTCGGATTATCTGCTGCAGAGCGGATTTCAGGACTCGATGTGGTACGAGATGCCTCAGGGCGAGCAGACGCTCGACGATCTGCGGCGTGCGATCGAGAATGCGCTGATGGACGGCGAGATGTTCGATGAAAATCTGCGCGAGCAGATCGAGCAGATGATGGCCCACGGCCAGTTGGATGAACTCATCGAAAAGTTGATCGAGCGCATGCAGCAGGAGGATTACATCTCCGTCGATGATCCGCACGATCCGGCGCGGCGTTCGAGCGTGGGTGGGCAGAAGGGCGAGGCACAGCAGGCGAGATTCGAGATTACCGATAAGAGCCTGGATTTTCTCGGATTCAAGTCGCTGCGCAATCTGCTCGGATCGCTTGGAAAATCGAGCTTTGGCCGGCATGACACGCGTGATCTGGCAACCGGCATCGAGGCCAGCGGATCATCGAAGACCTACGAGTTTGGGGACACGCTGAATCTGGATATCACGGCGACGCTTTCGAATGCGATCCAGCGCGAAGGGCTTGGGCTGCCGCTCAATATCGAGTATTCCGATTTGCAGGTGCATCAGTGCGAATATCAGTCGTCGTGCGCAACGGTGCTGATGCTGGACTGCTCACATTCGATGATCCTGTACGGCGAGGACCGGTTCACCCCGGCGAAGAAAGTGGCAATGGCGCTGTCGCACTTGATTCGCACGCAGTATCCGGGAGATTCGCTGTCGCTGGTGCTGTTTCACGATTCGGCGGAGGAGATTCCTTTATCCCAGCTGGCGCGGGTGAAGGTTGGTCCTTACTACACCAATACGCGCGAAGGGCTGCGGCTGGCGCAGCGGATTCTGCAGCGGCAGCGAAAAGACATGAAGCAGATCGTGATGATCACCGATGGCAAGCCTTCGGCGCTGACGCTCGAAGACGGGCGCATTTACAAGAATGCGTTCGGGCTCGATCCGCTGGTGGTGAGCCAGACGCTCGAAGAGGTGTCGAAGTGCAAGCGGGCGGGCGTGCTAATCAATACATTCATGCTGGCGTCGGATTATGGCCTGGTGCAGTTTGTGCAGAAGGTGACGGAGATGTGCCGCGGGAAGGCGTACTTCACGACTCCGTACACGCTCGGGCAATATCTGCTGATGGATTACATGTCGCGGAAGACGAAGACGATCCACTGAAAACCGGCACCGCGCTGGAAGCTAGTGCTATTATGCACAGCCCCACAGTGCCGAAATGGGAATCGGTTACGGATTTTTGTTTCGTTCGCGGTCGAAACACGGTGCGGCCCGAATAAAATTCGGGGTGGCAAGTGGCGCTTAGGAGGGCACTCCCGGTGTGGGTACTGGGCGCGCTTGCCAAGCGCTGGACGGCTGTCATGCAGCCTAAGGGGTTCGATTCCCCTGCCCTCCTCGCGGCCGTCCAGTTCCTCTGATTTCGTTCGGCATTCTTTAGTGCTCTTGACTTGGCGTGAGGCCAGCGCTAGGCTGAGGATGCTTGGCAAGCGTGCCCAGATCCAAGGCACTGTGAGTTCACAAGAACCCCGCGATTGCGGGGTTCTTGCTTTATTCGAGGACCTTCGATCCGGTGGGCTCGTTGCTCTGGCCTGTCGCCCCGCTCACTCTACTGACCTGA
>DASYYT010000057.1:0-77934 GCA_035949755.1 Candidatus Sulfotelmatobacter sp. | reverse complement strand
GCGCATCGAGGAGGAGACATCGAGGCAAGGACTCGAGAGATCAATCACGCCATCCTGGTGATGGGGCATCTGGAGGCCACGCTCGACAAGGAGCGCGGTGGAGGCGTGGCAGCGAATTTGGAGCGCTTTTACCAGCAGTTGCGAGCGGGGTTGGTCGAGGCCCAGATCAAGCAATCGGCCGCCCTGCTGGAACAGCAGATTGCGCACCTGATGGAGGTGCGCGATGCCTGGCGTGCGGTGGAGAGAAGCCTGCTGCCTGAGCCTACACAGCCGCAAGAGCAGAGCGGGAATCCGTCCCGCTCAGAATGGAATGCCTGATGCCTTCGCTTGCCTTGGATCTTGTCCAGGAGTTGCATGAGACTAACCGCCGGGTACGTCTCTGGTTGGAGAGCTTATCCTCAGCCTCGACCGAAGCGGGAGTGCAGCCTTGTCCGGCCACACCTGAACAGATGAACGGACTGTTGGCGGAATTGATGCGTGCCGGGACATGGTTGCGCGAGCTACCCGAGAATCGGAATGCAGCGCTGGCGCAAGAAGTGGCCGAGTACCGGAAGCAAATCGAGCAGCTGCGCGGGCTGCTGCCCTCCATTCACGACGCGCTGCTTCGCGAGCGCGCGCGCCTGGAACAGGAGCGCAATCGCCTGGCATCGGCCGGGCAGTGGGCGCGGGGATCGCGGCAGACACTCTGAGATTGAGTCATTGAGCGATTGAGGAATTGGGTAATGGAAAAGCCTGCAGTGGGCGGTTTTAACTAATTATTGGCCCGATTACGTCATTGCTGGTCATCCCCAAAAGCCGACCGCCTGACGAAACCTACTTGATGTAGTTGAACAGGTTGGTCTGCTGCGTCTGGCCGATGGCTTCGAGCGTGGCCTGGCGCGAAGTCTGCGCGTTGACCAAGTCGCTGAGAACCTTGGAAAGGTCCGCTCCTCCCAGATTGTTCTGCTGCTGCGCTAGTTGGGTGGTCTCGTTGTTCAGAAAGGTTTGCTGCGAAGTCAGTTGGTTCATCACATTCCCGTAAAACACCCGTTGCGCGTTGATGTGCTGGTAGGCGCTGCTGACGGCGTCGACTGCGGTGTCAATCCCGGTGCCGTTTTGCAGTCCTGTAATCAGATCCTGGATGGACTGAAAGACGTCGGCTCCGGCGGCGGAAAACAGCTGCGAGCCAGGCAGGTTGGCGGCGACCGTGAGATGGTTGCCGACGGTGATCTGGTTCACGCCGGAGTTCCCGACATAGCGCACTCCGGACGGGCTGGTGGAATCGAGCACATAGGGCGCAGCCTGCGTGGCGGTACCGGCAAAAACGAAGTTGCCCTGGTAGGAGAGGTTGGCCAAGCTGAGCAGTTCCGACTGAATGCCTTGGACTTCGGCGGCGAGAGCGGCGCGGTCGGAGGCATTGAGCGTGCCGTTGGCGCCTTCGACGCCCAGGCTGATGGCGCGCTGCAGGGTGGTAATGACCGAGTTCAATGCGGAGTCGGCATTCTGCATTTCTCCGCTCAGGCTGTTCACGCTGCGCAGAAACTGGTCGGCCTCGGCAGTCTGGTCGGCATTACGCGCCAGCTGGGCCGCGGCTGCAGGGTTGTCCGAGGGCTGATTCACGCTCTGTCCGGATGCGGTCTGCCGGAGATCGGAGTTGATTTGCTGCTGGGTCTGAGAGAGTGCGGAGAGCAGGTCGGACAGCGGATTGGGATTGATTCGCATAGGAGTTAAGAGTTTTTCATGTTGATGACAGTCTGCATCATGGAATTGATCGACGAAATGACCTGGGCGGACGCGGCATAGGCCTGTTGATAGCGCATCATGTTGGCGGCTTCTTCATCGAGCGAGACTCCGGAGACGGAGGAGCGCTGATCGTTGAGCTGCTGCAGGACCAGGGAGGAGGCGCTCTGACTGGCAGTAGCATTGGCGGCGGCATTGCCGACATTAAAGATGATGTTGGAGTAATAATCGCCGGGGCTCTGGCCGTTGATGACGGCCTGGTTGCGCAAGGCATAGAGGGCTTCCGCATTGCCGTTGCTGCCCGCGCTGCCATCCGAGCTGGCGGCGATCAGCGCCGGATCGGTGAGCGCAACCGAAAGCGAGCTGGCCGCTCCCACTGTGGAGGCCGGGGGAGGCGTGAACAGGTTGTGGCCGGTGCTGGCATTGCCATTCAGGTCGTAGCCGCCGGTTTGGACGTTGTTGACGGCGTTGGCCAGGCCGGCCGCCAGGGTATCGAGCTGGGTCTGAATGGCTGGAATCTGCTGATCGCGCGCCGCCAGCATTCCCCCCAGCTGTCCCGACACAATCGAGGAGGTGATGTCGCTGCCCTGGGAAAAGATGTGTTGCACTCCGACAGCATCGGGCCGCGTGGAAAGCTGGAAACTATGCTGGCCGTCGACCAGGGCGGTGCCGTTGGCCGTGGTCAAGATCAGCGAGTTGCCGCTGGGGATCACGGAAACATCCACCAGCGAGGAGAGTTGGTTGATCAGCTGGTTGCGCTGATCCACAAAGGTGCCGGCGCTCTGTCCTGCATTTTCCACGTTGCTGATCTGGCCGTTCAGCTGCGCGATCTCCGCGGTCAGCTGGTTGATCTGGCCCACCGTCTGCTCGACGCCCTGGTCCAGGCTGGTGCGCTGCGCGGTGAGATTGTTGGAGGCCACATTGAACGCGGTGGCCACGTTGCCGGCGGCGGTAAGCACGTTCTGCCGCAGGCTGAGATCGGCGGGACTGGTGGAAAGCTGGTTCACGCTGTCGAAAAACTGCGAGATGGCGCTCCCGATATCTCCACCGGTGCTGCTGAAATTGGTCTGGGTCTGCGACAACGCCGATACCAGCGCGCTGAGTTGCCCCTGAGTCTGGGTTTCCTGCTGAATCTGGGATTCAAGAACCGGATCGCGCACGCTCTGAATGCTTTGCAGGGTCACTCCGGTGCCGAAGGTCAGCGGATCTTCCACAATGGGGTCGCTGGCCACCAGCACCGGAACCTGGCGCGAGTACCCGGGCGTGTTGACGTTGGCGACATTGTTGCTGGTGGCTTCGAGCGCGCCCTGCTCGGAGGCGAGTCCGCTTAAAGCAATAGCCAGGCTTGCATTCAGACTGGACATAAAAATCTCCTAAACCTTCTCGAGCGAAAGCCGGCCGGGCGACCGCGTTTGCGCGAACAGGGCGCGCCCGCCGGGGACATAGGGCGCGCCCGAGCCCGCCAGAACATTGGTCAGCACCTCTAACCAGCGCTGCGCGTGCCCGAGCAAAAGCAACTGAACCCGCCCTGCATGCAACACGCGCTGCTGCGCCGCCCGCACCGAGGAATCTGCCGCGGAAGTGGCCATAGCCGCCAGCGTTTGCCGCAAACGCGCTTGCTCGGCCGTCATTCTTTGCAGGCCTTCCAGATCGCGGCCGAGCACGGCTTGCTGGCTGGCGCGCAGGCTGATTTCGAGATCGGACAGCAGGGCAAGCTGCCTCTGAATCCCGGCGCTCTCTCGGACCGTGCCGCCCGCCGTCGCGCCCATCTCAGCTTCAGGCCAGGCGGTCGAGTTGGTGTTCGGAGCTGGCATCGGATTCGGAAGAATGGTCTTCACTGGCTGGCTCATCCTTAGCTTGATCATCGGGCGCCTGGCGGCGAGCCTGGGGCGGGGGATCCTGGTTGTGGGAATTCGATCCCGCGGGCCGCACCGAAGCAGCCGGCGTCAGCACCCCCAGCGACACATCGGTCGAAAACTCGCCGCTTCCCATAAGCTCCCGCTCAGGCAGCCGGAGCGGAAATCATTTCGGCCAGCATGGCGCCGGCTACCTCCCGGGCATCGGCACGGTACGATCCCCCGGCCACGGCTGCGCGCAACGATTGCACCCGCTGTTCCCGGATTTCCGGCAATTGCCCTGCCTGCGCTGCCAGCGCCTCGACCTGCACGTGCGCCCCCGACCACTGCGCCTGGTCTGCGGCGGCCTGGGTCGGGGTGACCGAAGAGCTTGCGCCCTGCGCGCTCTGGCTGCTGGTGCGATTGGCTTCGGGTAAAGCCTGCGGGTTGGATTGAAAATCGATTCTCATGTTGGCTACCTCGCCCTTGAATTGTGTTTGCAATTCAAGTATCGGCCGCATCTTAAAAAGCTTTAATTTCCGCCGCAGCGGCCCGCGGGTTTTCCCTCCAGCCGCCTTCATCTCCTTCTATCGGCGGGGGTTGGGGGAACTTTACAGGCAAACCGGGAAGCCGGGGCGACTTCAATAACGGGCTCACCCCTTACCTTCGTGTGCCGGCAAGTGCCGGGAAATGAGATCGGCGATGCCAAAACCGCCGCGCGCGGCCAAGCCAGCCGCCAGCGCCTGGGTTCCGAGATAGTTGTAATCGTCGCCGCCGGCAAGATCCGCTTCCCCGGGAAGGGTCGAAAAAGTCTTCTCCATCGATTCCAGCAGCGAGGCAATCAGGCTAGCCTCGAATTCGCGGGCAGCCTTCGCTCCTCGCAGGGCGGCGGGCGCGGTGGCGAGGTCGGGAGGAACCGCGGCCATGGTGGCAGGAGTAACGGAACTCATCAGATCACCTCCAGATCGGCGTCGAGGGCGCCGGCGGCCCTGATGGCCTGCAGGATCGAGATCACATCGCGCGCGGTGGCGCCGATGGCTTGCAGGCGCGTGACCAGCTGTTCGACGCTGGCGCCTTCGTTGAGCTCCACAGTGCGCGCGGGCGTCTCGGTGGCACTCACCTTGGTTTGAGGCACGACTTCGGTCTGGCCGCTGGCCATCGGATTCGGCTGCGAGACCGAGTAGGTGGTGGCCACTTGAATGGAGAAGTTGCCGTGCAGAATCGAGACCGCCCCCAGATGAACATCCTTGCCCAGCACCACCGTTCCGGTGCGCTCGTTGACCACAACCTTGGCCTGGCGCCGCACTTCGATGGGAAGATTTTCGATGCGCGCCAGCACGGCGGGAATCGAAGCCGGGGCGGTGGCGGAAAGCTGGATCTCGATGCGGCGGCCGTCGACTACCGTGGCCAGCGGCTGGGCCCATGCCCGGTTGATGACGGAGGCGACATCCTCGGCGGTGGAGAAGCTGGCATCGTTCAGCAATAACGAGAGGCGGTCCAGAGCGGCGAGCTTCAGCGAACTGTCGCGCTCGACCAGCGCCCCGCCGGGCACGCGTCCGACCGTCGGATGGTTCATCTGGCGGGTGTTATTGCCGCTTCCCGCGCTGTATCCTCCCACCACCAGCGGCCCCTGGGCGGCGGCAAACACCTGCCCGTCGGCGGCATAGAGCGGCGTGAGCAGCAGCACCCCGCCCTCCAGGCTGCGGGCATCGCCGACGGAGGATACGGTGACATCCAGGTGTATGCCGGGACTGGAAAACGGGGGCAGGCTGGCGGTGACAAAGACCGCCGCCACGTTCTTGACCTGCACGGTGGTTTGCAGAACCGAGGCGGGAATCTGCACCCCCATGCGGGCCAGCACGCTGGCCAGAGTCTGCACCGTGAAATAGGTCTGCTGCTTGTCGCCGGTGCCGCGTAATCCCACCACCAGGCCGTAGCCGACCAGGGAATTATCGCGCACCCCCTCGACCGTGGCCACGTCGCGGATCAGGACCTTACGCATCGGTTGCGTCTGGTCGTGCGCCTGGTCCTGCACCTGGTGTTGCGCCTGGTCCTGCGTTTGGTCTTGGACGGCGGCGCAGGGCGCTGCCAGAAGCACGACCGCGATCAGCACCCACGGTCTCATCGTCATGACGAATCTCCTAAAAACCTACCAGGCGCAGAATCCAGCGCACCAACGGGTTCGGCGGCCGCGTGCCTTCGCTGATCACGCCTTTGCCCTTGACCTCAACCTCGAGATCGCCGACGTGGTTGGAGGGCACGGTATTGGTGGCGTCCAGATCGCCGGGGCGCACCAGCCCGCGCAGGATCACAGTCTCATGCTGGTTATTCATCGTGATCTGGCGCTCGGCCTGGACCACCAGGGTTCCCCCGGCAAGCACGGCGGCGACCCTTCCGGTCAGCATGGTGCTCAGCGAAGTCTGCGAGGTGGCTTGGGCTTTTCCGTCGAGCACCTGGGTTGAGCTGGGGGAAAACAAGTTGGCCACGCCGGTGGTTTTGAGCTGTCCCGGAAGAGCGGTGATCCCTGAGTTGGCCGAGAAGTTGCGGTTGGTGGAGACATTGCCCGTGCTCGAAGCGGAGAGATTCTGCGCCACGCTGATGGTGACCAGGTCCCCCACGCGCGCAGCCTTGTAATCGGCGACCATATTGGCCAGGCGCCCGGAATCGTTCCACAGGCTGCCCGAGGTACTGGGGGCACGCTCCGGCTCGCGTGCCGACACGCGCTGGATGTAGTCGCCCAGGCTGTCGTGTTTCGCAGGCTGATTCTCTTTACCCTTATCTTTGGCGACCGCCCCGAACGAAACCACAAAAATGACGGCGAGCGCTGCGAACGTAACCCGCGCGCTACCAAGCTGCAGCATGGAGGACCACCTCTCTGACCGGCTCACGACCCGGTCCGCAACATTGCCGAGTTGACGACCACCGCATGCACCACGCGACCTCCCGGCGTGATCCGCGCCCGCACGAAATCGCCGGCACGGCCCCGATCGAGGCAAGTGGCACGGCCCGTGAAACGGATTCCATCCTGATCCCAGACCAGAATCACGGCTTGCCCGGGACGCATCACGGGGGGTTCGGAATCGATCCTGGCGCCGGACGAGCGGGCCAGGTCGGCGGGCCGGGGAGAACGATCCGAGGGGGGCGCCGCGCCCGAGAGCTCGAGCAGAAAGGGCACACAGTCGCCCGGACGGGCGCAGCGGGCGATCACGGTCCAACGCGCCAGAGCCGCATCCCAGACCGGCGTGCCCACGACCAGCGGCGCATCGCGCCCAATGCGGCCACCGGCGCCGCACTCGACCGCTGGCCCGGCGGGTGGGGAAATTCGCGGCTGCAGGTCGGCGCACGCCGCGCGCGCGCCGCCGCGAATGACGCGGATGCGCTCCGGCACGCGCACCGAGATCGGCTGAGCCGGGGGCGCAATGCGCACCAGCATCGCCCGCACCTCAGCCCCGTCGAGAACGCGCGCGCTGCCCAGCAGCGGGGCTCGGCCGAGAGCCACTTGCCGGGCAGCCCGCAACCACTTCGGGCAGCTGTCCGGCGCCAGCAGGTCGGCCAGCGAAAGGTCCGGGCCCGTCAGCTCGACCTGGCTTTGCACAAAGACCGCGCAGCCGGGAACGGCGCGGGCGATGCCCGGAGCGCATGCGAAAAGTGCCAGCCCGGCGGCGATGAGGAGCGGCTTCATAGCGAGGATCGTGAACTACGGTTAACGTCCCAGGTTGTTGATGTCCTGCAGCATCTGGTCGGCGGCGTTGACCACGCGCGAGTTGGCCTCGTAGGAACGCTGCGCCACAATCATCTGCACGAATTCGTCGACCACGCTGACGTTGGATTGTTCGAGCATGCCTTGCACGATCGAGCCCAGGCCTTCGCTGCCTCCCGGAGGTCCAATGATGGGATCGCCCGAGGCCGTGGTGGCGAGAAAAAGGTTGCTGCCGGTGGAGTTCAGTCCGCCGGGATTGTTGAACAGAGCCAGTTGCAGGGTTCCAACCTGCTGCGCCGCCGTCTGCCCCGGCTGGGTCACGCTGACCGTGCCATCCTGGGCCACCGTCACCGAGGTCGCTCCCGGAGGAATGGTGATGGCGGGCTGCACCGCGTCGCCATCCTGGGTCACCAGGTTTCCCTGGGCATCGAGATGAAAGCTGCCGGCGCGGGTGTAGGCGGTTTGCCCATCGGGCAGCAGCACCTGGAAAAATCCCTGGCCCTGGATGGTCAAATCCAGCGGGTTGCCGGTCTGGCTGAAGTCGCCTTGCAGCTGGATCACTTCCGAGGCCGCCGTGCGCGTGCCCAGCCCGACCTGCAGGCCCGCGACCATGGTGGTCTGCTGCGAGGCGGCGGCTCCGGGCATGATCAGATTCTGATAAATCAGATCTTCGAACTGCACCCGGCGGCGGCGGAAGCCGGCAGTGCTCGAGTTGGCCAGGTTGTTGGCGACGTTATCCAGGTTGGTCTCTTGGGCCATCATTCCGCTGGCGGCGGTGTAAAGCGCGCGAATCATAAAGTTCCTCCGCGGATCCCCTAGACGCGCGGCAGATCCTGCACCGCGGTCTGGTTGAACTGGCTGTCGAAGACGGTGAGCGCCCGCTGCATCATTTCGGCGTTGCGCTGAATGGTGATCAACTGCACGGTTCCCGACACCGGGCTGACGTTGGCCTGTTCGAGCATGCCCTGGCGAATCGAGGACGAAGCGGCCGGCAGCGCCGCACCCGCGGGCGCGGAGTAGAGCGCGTTTCCGGCGGCACTGAGATTGGTATCGGGAGAGAACTCGGCAAGCTTCAACTGGGCGACCGCCGCTCCCTCGACGGAAACCGTTCCATCCGCGCTGACGGCAACCGCGCCGTTGGGCAAGTCGATCAGGCCCTGCTCTCCCAAAACCGGGTCCCCTTGCGCGTTGACCAGCCGGCCCGCCTGCGTGCGGTGAAAGCCGCCATCGCGCGTATAAAGAACTCCCTGCGGAGTTTGCACGGCAAAAAAACCCTTTCCTGCAACCGCAAGATCGAGCGGGTTGCCGGTGGCAGCCAGGCTGCCGGAAGCCAGGTCGACGCGGCTGCCGGCGAGCACGCCGAAATCGTTGGCCGCGGCGTTCAGCGGATTCCAGGCCACCGTTCCGCCGCCCGCCATCAGAGAACGAAACGTAGCTTGCTCTCCGCGGTAACCGGTGGTGCCGAGATTGGCCAGATTGTTGGCGACCAGTTCGAGCGCCTGCATTTGCGCGGCGAGACCGGCACAGGCTGCGTAGTAACCACTGTCCATGACAAAGCACCCGAATCGGATTGAGCACGCTGCCTTCCACGGCGCATGAGAGCGGCGAAATCCGCGGGATCGACGAGCCGCCAGCAAAACGAAAGAGATAGCGGGCGGTAAGGAATTCTCAGAGGTTTCTAAACCAGAAGATTTTGCCGGGTTGCTCCGCAAGTTCCCGGCAAGATCTTCCGCCCTCGGCAGTGGAGCGCTGCCGGCCGCACCCTCGCTCATCGATCGGAATCCGCGGCGCTGATGGGCGCTTTTTGCCGAACCGCTTAAGCAGCTTGCTGGCGGCGGGCCTTGGCTTGCTCCAGGATGCGGAACAACAGCAGCCAGCGCTTGAGATTCGTCGTCATCAGGAAATTCTCTTTGACGTGCTCGTGTCCGTTGGCGCCGATGCTGCGCGCGAATTCCGGGTGGGTCAGCAGGTAGCGGATCTGGAACGCGCAGCCCTCCACCGAGTGCACCAGCACTCCGGTCAGTTTGTGAATGATCTGGTTAGGAATGCCGCCGACCGCGCCCGCGATGGTGGGCTTGCCTTTCCACAAGGCCTCGGTGACGGTCAGGCCGAACCCTTCCTTCAAAGATTTCTGCACGATGATGGTCGAGGCGCGCTGGATGGCGTTGATCTGGTAAGCGCACCAGGGCGGCAAGTCGAGGATGATGATGTCGGGATCGTTGCCCGCGGCCGCTTTCACTTCCTGCAGAACCACAGCGCCTTCCGGATCGTCGCTGGCTCCGCCACCGGCCAGCACCAGCTGGCAGTCCACATATTTTCTGGCAAGTTTAAATGCGTGCACCACTCCGACCGGATCCTTCAGCCGGTCGAAGCGCGAGACCTGGGTCACGACCGGACGCGAGCGGTCAATGCCAAAATCATCGCAAACCTGCTGAATCTGCGCGTCCGTCAATTCCTTGTTCTTTTCCGAAAGCGGATCGATGCAGGGATAAAACAGGTATTGCGGAATCGGCAGCTGCTGGGCGAACGATGGCGCGGAAACAATGGCAGCGTCGTATTGCTCGACAAACGGGCGCAGAAATCCCCAAACCTTCGCATCCGGATTCGACAGGTCGATGTGGCAGCGCCATACCCAGCTCGCGCCCGTCTTGGAGCGCGCACGAATCAGCGCCACCGGCTGCGGATCATGGATCACCACCAGGTCTTCTCCAAACTCCATGCGCTCGCGATTCTGCTCGTTGTACATCAGGAAAATATCCTGCGCCGCCTTGGTCAATTCATAGGGAGCGCCTTGCAGCGCATTGTGAAACGCTTTGGTGATCTCGAAGAAGTCATTCCCTCCGGTGATCACGTCCCATCGCGCGGGCACTTCCAGTTCCGAAAGCAGCGGCACCAGCCGGTTGAGCATCTCGGCGACGCCGCCGCCCAGGGCCGTCGAGTTCACCATCTTGATGGTCTTGCCTTTCAAGTCCCTGGCCAGGAACCGCAGCGTGTCAATCTGGCCTTGGCCCACGATGCCGCGGTAATCGTCCAGGTGCGCCGGAGGCGGCGGGATGGGCGGCGTCAAAACGCTGGCCGGAAGCTTTCTTTCGCCACGTCTCCGGTCGGCCGAGCGCCGGTCCGGCACAGGGATCGACCGAGCGCTCGCCGCGGGCGCTTCGCTGATGGTTTGCGAGCCGGTGGTGCCGGCAGAGGTGGCGCGCCGCTCTTCCGAACTCATTGCTTCCTTCCCTAATTCATGGCCTGGGAAACGATGCGTGCGATCTGCATCCGCACGCCTTCCATCGTGTTGGTGTATATGTCGATTCGTTCGATCGCATCCGCAGGCTGCTGGAGCCCGACCTCCTGCTCCAGCCAGTTGGAAAAATCGTTGGACATGCGGTGCAGCCGCAGCCGCGCTTCAATGAAATGGTGGTGAATCGAGTGCACGCTGACCTGATTGATGCCGTTGAGAAAGCCGGGAAGCGTGTCAGCCACGAACTTCGTCGGCAACACCACCAGGTCGGAAGCGCAAAAATAAAAAGGTTCAGTCGCAGGACGCGAGCCCGACATAGGATGGCCTTGTAGAAACTGATCGAGGATTTCGAGCATGCGCCGGCGCAGTCCCTCGATGGCCGTAAACTCTCGCACGTCAATGCTGGCTAACTGCTCCGCCAGCGCCGGTTCGTTACACGCCGACAGAGTCCAGTGGGCGAAGTCATTGGAGAATCCCTGCCGGATGAAGTGATGCTCCTGCAGCGTGCGAAACGTGTGCTGAAAGATCGAGTCATCGGGGCAAGCCCGCATGGCGGTTTGCAACTCGCACAGGTTGCCGGCTTTCTGGCGCCCGATGCGCAGAAGACTTTCCGACGTATTGAAATAAAACGGCTGCCCCGGTTTGTGGGCCGGGCTCTTGGCTGTGGCAGGCATCGCAGGTTAGTAGGTAGCAGTCCGCGCCAGTTGGGTTGTCTCGGTGGCTGCCAGCCATCGCGACAAAAAGTCCAGCAGCTCTTCCGGGGGCTTCAGCCACACTTGTGCTGCAGTCCGGCGCGGCTTCGTCCTCACCAGAACGCTCAAGCCTCTCTCCCCCAGCGCTCGAAACGCCCGCTCGTCGGTCAGGTCGTCGCCGAGATAGGCCACCGGAGTCTTGGAACTCATCTCCGCCAATACGGTTCGGATGGCGTCGCCCTTGTCCAGATCGGGCATGCGCATCTCCACTCCGCCGTCGAACTCGAGCAGCTTCAGGCACGCGCGGTCGGCAATGGTGAACCAGCCCACCAGAATCTTGCCGCGAAGGTCGTCGGCTTCCGCCGGTTCCAGCGCACGCCAGTGCACCGCGATGCTCCCCGGTTTCACCTCGGCCAGATGGTGCAACCCCTGATAATCCAGCCATCGCCGCGCCTGGTCCAGCACTTCGGCCACATCCTCCGGGATTTCCGGCATCTTGCAGCTGCCATCCGGCAGCAAGCGCTGCAGTCCATGCGAGCCCCAAACCTCGGGCGCGGGCTTCAGCTGCAGAAACGGATCGATCTCCCGCGCATCTCTTCCCGTCACGATCACCAGGCGGGTGCGCCCGGTCTCGACGATCTGCTGCAGCAGGCGAGTCAACCCCGCATAGGGAAACGCCCGCTGGCGATCCACGGTAAATGGAGCCAGAGTCCCGTCATAGTCGAGCATCAACGCCGACCGCGGCGCCCTGGCCACTACCTCCAGAAATTCCTCAATATCCTCGTGGTGTTGCATCCCTTTTTGGTATGACATCAGTGTCCCCGTTTTCTATTAGCAGCGCCGGTGTTACATGCATGCCCGATACATCAGTGGCATCCAGGCGCACCTCGCAGAGTTCTCCGATCAAACTTCCCGCCCAGCGATACACGTTGTGCTCGCGCACCACCTTTCTCATCCGCTGCATGCGGAGTTGTTTCTCTTCGGAGCGCATTTCCAGCGCGCTTCGAATGGCTTCCGCCGTCTGATCAATGTCGTACGGATTCACCTGCAGCGCATCGCGCAGTTCGCGTGCCGCCCCGGTAAAGCAACTGAGAATCAGCACCCCCCGTTCATCGTGCCGCGCCGCCACGAATTCTTTGGCCACCAGGTTCATGCCATCGTGCAGCGAAGTGACCAGGCACAGATCGGCAGCCCGGTAATACGCTTCCACTTCTCTGTGGCTGTGCTGCCGGTTCAGCAGCACGATGGGCTTCCACTGATCGGCCTGGAACCGCCAGTTGATGCGGTCGGCTTCGGCTTCCACTTCGGCCTGCAAGTCGTGATAGCGCTTGATATGGGTGCGGCTGGGCGCCGCAATCTGCACAAACGTGAACACCCCCTGGTAGCGCGGATAATTTTCCAGGAAACGTTCGATGGCCAGAAAGCGCTCCAGGATTCCCTTGGTATAGTCCACGCGGTCCACGCCCACTCCCATCAGCGCCGCCTCAACTCCCAGCGATTTCAGCAGCCAGCCGCGTTCTTCGTAGGACGATTCCTCCCGAACGTCGCGCGTCGCATCGAAAGTCGCGACGCTGATCGGGAATGGCCGCAACGCAGTGCAATGATCCAGGCGGTGCACCCTGGAGTGATCCCAGTCGATTCGCGATTCCACAATTCGATCCACGGTCTGGAGAAAATTGGTGCAATGCGACTGGATGTGAAAGCCAATCAGATCGGCTCCCAGCAATCCATCCACCAGCTCGCGCTGCCAGGGGCAGATGCCGAATGCCTCCGGATTCGGCCACGGGATATGCCAGAAGATCGCCAGCCGCGCATCCGGCCGGCGCTGCTTGATCATCCTCGGCAACAATGCGAAGTGGTAGTCCTGCACCAGGACTACTGGTTTGCTGACGTTCTCCATCTCTTTCAGTAATGCGTCGGCAAACTTGCGGTTCACATCCTGATAATGCTTCCAGTCGCTGGCCCGGAACAGCGGACGCGTGTGCGCGATGTGGCAGAGCGGCCATAGGCCCTCGTTGGCGAAGCCGTAGTAGTAGCCTTCTTCTTCCTCTTTCGACAGCCAAACCCGCCGCAGCGTGTAACGCGGGTCGTCGGGCGGCACCAGCAGCCGGTCATGCGCATCCACCGCTTCCATATCGGCATCGCCGGAACCATGCGCCACCCAGGTTCCGCCACAGGCGAGCAGGACGGGCTCCAACGCGGTGACTAAGCCGCTGGCCGGCTGGCTGACTTCCACGGACTTTCCCCGTCGCAGGTGGATGTAAGGTTGCCGGTTCGAGACTACGAACAAGCGCCCGTCTTCCAGTTGTCCTCGGACGTGCACGGCCAGCCGGTCCGCAGTCCACATGGATTCGCCGGTGGCGCGCAAGCGCGCTTCCAGCTCTGCCGCCGAGCGGGCATTGGTCAGGCTCTCCGCGAAAGTCGCGACCTCCCGCGCCAGCGGCCGGAACAGCTCGAAGTCCGGCAGTTTCACGCGCGACAAATTCTTTCCCGTGCGCAGCGACCGCATCCACACCGCGGTCCGGGCGATCGGACCAGCCACGCTCCACCGCACAATCAGCAGCGTGATCAGCGCGATCAGCACAACGTAAGCCAGCGCGCTCAGAAATGTCTCGCGCCAGATTCTCAGGCTCTCGCTGCGGATGTATCCGGAATCGTGAATGATGGCCAGCCCGCCGATCAGATCTTCGCCATGATGCAGCGGCAAGGCATAGATGTGCGTGTGGGCGTGGCCGATCTGCACAAAAGCATTGGTGTCATGCTCTTCCCGGAGAGCCTGCATCACCACCGGCGGGGCGCTGGTCATCAGCGACTGCAGATCGGTGGTCACGGCCAGAAGCTTGCCTTGCGGATCGTACACAGCCAGCCCGGCCAGATGCTCTCGATTGGCAAATTGCTGCACCGTATGCTGCAGGGTCCGGAACTCGTCCCGCTCCAGGTCGTGCTCTACGCTGGCGGTCAGGCTCTCCCCCAGCAGCTCGGAGCGGCGCTCGAGATCCTTGCGGAGCTGCCGGCTCTGCACCAATTGCTGGTAATACGAGGAGCACAGCGACACCAGCGTGACGCCGATGATGAGCGAAACGATAAGCCGTACGCTGAGTAATCGCATCTACGCGTCCTCGCATTCCGCTACTTCGCGGGCATCCAACCACGCTGGGGGTAAGCGACAGTTCTCTGCGATCCAATTACTGAACGGGGCAACTTATCCTTGGAATACGTTGTGCGCGATCCTGGGATCGCGCCATCAGACGAGGGGCGTACGACAAGTGGCATTTCCGTCGCTGCAACTCGATAGGACGCAAACCTTCGCCTGCGTCGCTTCGCCAGCTACATTGGGAGGACGGAATTGAGCAAAAGGTTGCACAGAGCGTGCCAAACGCAACCTCTTGCATTTCTTAGAATTGGCGCGCCTTGTGCAGCCCGGGAATGTAATTTCTTCACTCGCCTTTTGTGGAAAAAGGCCGGGAGGTGAAGGCCGCAATTATTTCCACAATAAAGTGGTCAAGGAATCGGCGCTCAGCGCGACTTCCGCCGCCTGATTGGCCTGCTGCAAAGAAACGGTCTTCGCCTCCCCAGGGTTCGCGATGACGAGTACTTTCTGCCCATCGGGATTTTCAAACGCCACCTGATCCACTCCCGCCAGCTGGCAAGAGGATTCAAATCGCCGCGCTCCGCGCTTCACATTTCGCGAAAAATGCGCGAGCCCCCAATATTGCCCGCTGCGCGTGATCGCCTTCGTCTGGGAGTCGATGGTCACCATGCCGCCGCACGAAAAGGGACCAATGTTGGGCCGTCCTTTTTCATCGAGGGCGAGATTCCATCCCGTGATGGACTGGCTCCAGTTGCGAATCGCGGCGATGTAAGTCTTGCCCCAGTTCACCCAATCGGTGGCATAATCCGGCGCGGTATAGTCAGGCCCACCCTCGGTCCAGTACATTTGCGCGTCCGGATGCGCCGCGTGAACTTTGCTCATCATCTCGGGCGCACCCACGTACCCATGCCAGGCGATCGCATTGCAGTACTTGCGCAGATCGGGATCGTCCAGCTCGCAGATCGCCCGTCCCCACAGGTTGTAATTGTGGTCGAGAATCCAGATTTTAGTCCCGAGCCCGCTCTGCTGCAGCGCCGGGCCCAGATGGTTTTTCACGAATCCGATCTCATACTCCTGCGGCCACGAGCAGGCGGGCATGCGGCCATCCTGATCGGTATCCACTTCGTTCTGCACCGTGACCGCCTGGATGGGCACGCCTTCGGCGGCGTAGCCCTGCAAGAATTTCACGAAGTATTGCGCGTAGGCCGGGAAAAAGTGCTGCCACACCGATCCGCCCAGCATCGATCCGCCCGCCTTCATCCAACCGGGAGGGCTCCACGGCGAAGAAAAGAGAAACAGATCCGGATTCACCTTTCGCGCTTCCCGCATCATGGGCAGGACATAAGCCTGGTCATGCGCGAGCGAGAAGCGCTTCATCTCCGCATCCGGCGCGCCTTCGTCATAGCTGAACACTTCGGTCGAGTAGTCGCTCGAACCAATGCAGGTGCGGCAAACGTTCAGCCCCATTTGCGAGGGATGGAACAGATCGTGAAAGAGTTCCTCGCGCGCGCCCGCAGACAGGCGGTTGAACGTGAAACAGGCCGCGTCGGTGAACGCCGCTCCAAAGCCCAGCATCTCCTGATACTTTATCGAGGGATCGAGCGTAACCGCGCCCTCCGCAATCGCCCCCGAACTCTGCCAATTCACCGGCGCCGCGCTGGCGTAACGCTGGCTGCCACCCGTGACCCGAACCGCAATCTCTCCTCCGGGAGCAGGGACGGCGGATGTGGGAATTGCCGCTGCCAAATCGGCAGCCCCGGTGGCAGCCAAACCCACCGCAGATAATTTCAGAAAAGTCCGTCTGGTTTGTTCGCTGGACACATAGTTCTCCTGGCAGTCAATGGAACCTGTGAGTATAGTGCGAATAATACGCAATTACACGGAGTCGCGATGAAATCTCATTGGCGCTCGAAGTGAGCGTTTCAAGGCGCCGTTGGCGCTCGACTGCTGCGCTCAGATAAAATCGGTTCGTTCGTTTGCCATAGTCTTTCCAGATCGAGGAAAACAGCAAGGAGTTACGCATGAGCAAGGTTCGTGTTCTGGTCGGAACCCGCAAAGGAGCGTTCATTCTTACCGCCGACGGCAAGCGCGACAAGTGGGAGGTGAGCGGGCCGCACTTCGCCGGCTGGGAGCTGTATCACCTGAAAGGTTCCCCCGCCGATCCCAACCGCATCTACGCCTCCCAAACCAGCGGCTGGTTCGGACAAGTCATTCAGCGGTCCGATGACGGCGGCAAAACCTGGTTTCAGCCCGGAACGCCTCCCGGCGAAACCACCGGCCCAGACGGCATGCCGAAAGGCGAAAGCAATAAGTTCGTCTACGACGATTCGCCCGAGAGCGGCAAGCCGCTCACCACGCACCAGTGGTACGACGGCACGCAGCATCCCTGGCAGTTCAAGCGCGTTTGGCACCTCGAGCCATCGCTCACCGATCCCGATACTGTCTATGCCGGCGTGGAAGACGCGGCGATCTTCCGCTCGACCGATGGGGGAAAGAACTGGCGCGAACTCTCCGGCCTCCGCGGCCACGGCACTGGCCCCAAGTGGCAGCCGGGAGCAGGTGGCATGTGCCTGCACACCATCATCCTCGACCCCAAAGATCCCAATCGCATCTACATCGCGATCTCCGCTGCCGGAGCCTTCCGTACCGATGACGGAGGCAAGACTTGGAAGCCGATCAACAAGGGCCTCTATTCGAAATACATTCCTGATCCCAACGCTGAGGTCGGCCACTGCGTCCACCACATCGCGATGAATCCTAAGCGGCCCGGGGTGCTGTTCATGCAGAAGCACTGGGACGTGATGCGGTCCGACAACGCCGGCGATGAGTGGAGGGAAATCAGCGGCAATCTGCCGACCGACTTCGGATTCGTCATCGATATCCACGCGCACGAGCCGGAGACCATTTACGTAGTGCCCATCAAGAGCGACGGCGAGCACTACGTGTACGAAGGCAAGCTGCGCGTTTATCGCAGCCGCACCGGCGGCAACGAGTGGGAACCGCTCACCAAAGGCCTGCCGCAAGCCAACTGCTACGTCGATGTCCTGCGCGATGCGATGGCAGTCGACTCGCTCGACCAGTGCGGAATTTATTTCGGCACGACCGGGGGCCAGGTGTACGTCTCGCCAGATGCAGGCGATTCCTGGTCGACCATCGTGCATGATCTTCCCGCCGTATTGTCGGTCGAAGTGCAGACCCTGAAATAGCCGATTTGCCAACAGTCGCGCGTGCTTTCGCTCAGGAGAAAACATGAGAGAGACGGTGCTTGCAGTCGTAACTTGGTTGTTCGTGGCAGGTGCCGGAATGGCGCAGGAAAAACCGCCATCGGTCAAGGCGAAGCCAGACGCCGCGCCTGCACTCGAAGCCAAGGAGCGAACGTTGTGGAAAGATTTCCAGAACAAAGACAAAGCCGGCCTGGCCGCGTTGCTGGATGATGACTTCCGTCAGTTTGAGGAGGGCCTCAGCACATTTGGCGACAAGAAGACCGAAGTCAACTCGGTCGATGAGTTTGAACTGACAAGCTATACCCTCAGCGATTTCACGGTGAAATGGCTGGGTCCGAATGCCGCGCTGGTTACTTACATCGCGCAGTATGAAGGCAAGTCCGGCGGCGAAGCCAGCAAGGCCAAGAGCGTCTTTGCCGAGGTCTGGATTCGCAAGGGCAAGGACAACGACTGGAAAGATTTTTATATGCAAGAGACTTATGTGAAATGAAGGCGCTGTTGAGATGGCCGTAACGATACGAATTGAATTGCCGCAACACCTGCGCACGCTGGCCCACGTCGGCCATGAGGTGCCCGTCGAGGTCGAGGGCCCGGTGACGCAGCGCTCCGTGCTGGACGCGCTCGAAGCTCGCTATCCGATGCTGAAGGGTGCGATTCGCGATCACGTCACCAAAGAGCGCCGCGCCTTTCTGCGCTTCTTCGCCTGCCAGGAAGACCTCACCCACGAATCTCCCGACGCTCCCCTGCCCGAAGCCGTCGTCTCCGGCAAAGAACCATTTCTGGTGATCGGCGCGATCGCGGGCGGTTAACAGGTGGGCAGGTTCGCTATAAAGCCGCGTGATAACATTCTTGCCGTGCCCATCGACGACACGAGCGAGCGTGCCCGAGAAGTCCAGTTGCGGATTCACCGATCCATGTCAGGTGAACAGCGCATGCTTCTGGCTTATGAGATGAGCATGTTCGCCCGCGACCTGGCCCGCGCGGGGATTCGCAAAGGTCATCCCGACTGGGATGAAGCGCAAGTGGCGCGGGAACTTCTGCGCATTGCTTTTCTGCCCAAGCCTCTCCCAGAACGTTTGCGATGAGCATCCCAGACGTCTTCCACAGAATCACCACAAAACTTGATCACGCTGGTATCGCTTACATGCTGACAGGGGCCTTCGCCAGCGCCCACTATGGCAGCCCGCGATCAACCCAGGACATTGACTTTGTCATTGCGGCTACCCCAGAGCAGTTGCGTAGTCTCGTGAATACTCTCGAAAGCGCTGAGTACTATGCTGAGTTGCAAGAGGCGCTGGAGGCCCAACGACGGCAATCGCTATTCAACATCATTGACCTTCGCAGCGGCTGGAAAATCGACTTAATCTTCCGCAAATCACGCCCTTTCAGCCAGGAGGAGTTCAGCCGCCGACAACCCGCCAGGGTTGAAGGAGTCGATATTTATCTCGCCAGCGCCGAAGACGTGATCATCGCAAAACTCGAATGGCCTAAATTGGGAAATTCACAACGACAAATAGAGGACGCGGCGGCCATATTGCGCCTGAAACGCGATGCGCTCGATCAAACCTACCTGGAAAAATGGATTTCCGAACTAGGCCTCCAGCAGCAGTGGAGAACCGCTAACCAGCGTGTATAACTCACAACGCTTTTACCGGAACGTTAGCCGCGGGCAACCTGAATCAGTTTAGGCAGCACGTGCCCAAACGATGACGTGGGCGTCGCCTGCCCAAATTCAAAATAAATCTTGCGGTACAACTCGTACAGCTCGCGATATATCGCTTGCGTCTCCGCTTGCGGCTCGTAAACCGTATGTGCGGGACAAATCTTGTCCTGCGCTTCAGCAATTGTCTTGAATGTTCCCGCGGCGAGAAATGCAAAAATAGCTGAACCGACGCCGGTCACTTTCCCGCTCGGAACCAGCACCGGGCGCCCCAGCACATTCGCATAAACCTGGTTCAGCACCGGATTGTTCTGGGGAATGCCTCCGCCATTGATGACCCGCCGCGTGGGCGAGCCATACTCGTTCATGCGGTCGAGAATCACGCGGGTGTGAAATGCCGTGCCTTCGATGGCCGCGAACAATTCGTCTTGCGCGGTGTGCAGCAGGTTCCATCCGATCGTCATGCCGCCGAGATTCGGATTGACCAGTACGGTGCGGTCGCCATTGTCCCAGGTCATGCGCAGCAGGCCGGTTTGCCCCGCGCGATAGTTGGTGAGACCTTTGCTCAGTTCTTCCACGGTGGTATTGGCCCGCCGTGCAATCGCGCCAAAAATATCGCCGGTCGCGGAGAGGCCCGCCTCGATACCGGTGAACTGCGGATGCACGCTGCCGGGCACCACTCCGCACACTCCCGGAATCAATTGCGCTTTCGGCGCGTACGCGATGATGCACGTGGAGGTGCCGACCACGTTGACGACATCCCCTTCTCGCGCGCCCGCGCCGATCGCGTCCCAGTGCGCGTCGAAGGCGCCGACGGGAATGGGAATGCCGGCCCGCAGGCCCAACTTCTCTGCCCATTGGGGCGCCAGCGCGCCCTCGCGCTGGTCCGAGGTCGCGTACTCGCCATCCAGTTTGGCGCGCACGCCGGCGAGCAGTGGATCCACTTTCGCCAGAAAGCTCTCCGGCGGCAACCCGCCCAGCGATGCATTCCACATCCACTTGTGGCCCATCGCGCAGACGCTGCGTTTCACACGGCGCGCATCGCTGATGCCGCACAGCGTGGCCGCGACCATGTCGCAGTGCTCGAAGGCGCTGACAAATTTCTCACGCTTCTCTGGATTGTGCCGCAACCAATGCAACAGCTTGGCCCATCCCCACTCCGACGAGTACACGCCGCCGCACCACTGGATCGCTTCCACTTTCTCCAGTCGCGCCAGTTCCGTGATCTGCGCCGCTTCCTGTTTGGCACGGTGATCGCACCATAAGTAGTAGTCGTCGAGCGGCACCATGCCCTCGCCCACAGGAACGACGCTCGATCCAGTGGTGTCGAGGGCAATCGCTTCCACCTGATCGCCTGAGATGCCGGCAGCCTGCACCGCGGCGCGGCTCGCCGCAGCCAGCGCACGCATGTGGTCCTGGTGCGATTGCGTCGCGTAGTCCGGATCTTCGCGCTTGCGGTGCAGAGGGTATTCCGCCAGCGCGGAGGCCAGCAGGCCGCGCTCGCTGTCTACGATTGAAACGCGCACGCTGAGCGTACCGAAATCTACTCCTGCGACGATGGCCATGGAATCAGCACGCTTCGTTTCCGTGCCAGTACATCTGCCAGCCCAGATAGCGCACCGCGGCCTCGTGCACCGCGCCGGCAGTAGAGGAGAAGTTCGCGGCTACGTGATGCTCGAAGCCATTTTCGCAGATGTAGTGCAAAAGCTTCTGCAGTCCGGCGATCTGCACCACGCCCACGCCGCCGAAGGTATTCAGCGAGTCGCTGGTGAATGAGCCTTCGCCGACATAGCCGCGCATCACTCCGGCCGTGTCGTCGGTGGAGAAA
Source organism: Candidatus Sulfotelmatobacter sp. (assembly GCA_035949755.1). Lineage (GTDB taxonomy): Bacteria > Acidobacteriota > Terriglobia > Terriglobales > Acidobacteriaceae > Sulfotelmatobacter. The sequence continues at coordinate 56,950 of DASYYT010000057.1, read as the reverse complement.
CGCGCAAAGCTCATCGCGCCCGGCTTCACCCGCCCGACCACCGTGCCGAAGGTATTCTCTTTTCCCACTGTGCCGGCGATGATCTCCTGGAAATCCATGCGCACGTCCTGGAAGAAATGTTTGGGCAGGTTGCTGCAATGGAAGCAGACCGCCTTGTTGGGATCGTCGCCGTAATTGTTATTCCAGTCGAGCAGCGCGCTGGGAGTTTCCGAGGCCAGCGCCAGCGCGTGCATGCTGAGCGTGCCGCAGACGTCCACCTCGCAGGCCGCGGGAAACAGATTGTTGCTCATCATGCTCATGATGGTGCAGGGCACGACCCCGAAGTATTCCTCCATGGAAGTCCAGCACTGGACCGCGCTGATGCGCAGATCGGCCTGCTTCATCCAGTCGTCGATGACGTAACCGAGCTTCGCCATCTTGATCAAGGCAGCATCGGGCACGCCGCTGGTGGTGACGTACTTGCGTATTTCCGCCAGCTTTCCCTGCACGCCAGAATGATCGTCTTTCAATTTCGCGATGCGGCCAAAAACTTCCGAGAGGTCCAGGGTCTCGGTCGAGATTCCATTCGCTTCCAGCAGCTTCTCGCTGTAGCGGACCGTGTTGAACGCCGTAGGACGCGCTCCGATGCTGCCGAGGCGCAGGTTGCGGAAGCCATTCACGACGCGGCAGACCGCGGCAAACCAGTCCAGATCGTTGCGGAACTCCTCGGAGTCAGGGCTGGCGGTGTGCAAACGAGTTAACGAATAAGGAATGCCGTACTGCCTGAGATTGTTGCAGGCCGACATTTTCCCGCAGAAGCTGTCGCGGCGGTGCAGGATCGTCATCTTCGACGCGTCGTCGGGAGTGGCCTGCACCAGCACGGGCACACCAAGCCGAGCCAGGCGGAGCGTGTCGGCGATGGCGCGTTCGTCGCCGAAATTGGGCAGCGAGACGATGACTCCATCAATCTTGTCGCGGTTTTTTTGGAACAGCGCCGCACAGCGCTTGGCCTCTTCGTGAGTCTCGACGGCGCCGTGCTTGCTCTCTTCCGGCGTGAGGACCACGCAATCCATGCCTGCATTGGCCAGCGCTTGAAGCATCTCCTCGCGCCCGGTTTTCGCCAACTGATCGGGAAAGAACCCGCGGTTCCCGATGATGACTCCCATCGTCATTTTTTTATTCGCCATAAGTAATGAGTCCTTCTCAATAATTCGTCCCTAAGAATGATTGCGCAACCGCGCGCGCTCTCGCGCCGGTGAAAAACGGACGGTAAAGAACAAGCCGAGAATCAGCAGCACTCCACCCCACCAGATATTGGCGTGCAGATCATAGAGCACAACCTGATTAGCGGGTGGATGGATCAATTCGTAAATTCCAGTGGCGCAGATCACCGCCCCGTTGACCGCCAGAGATATGCCGATGAAGAACCAAATCGAAAGCGAGCCGCCGGATTTCATCGTTCCTCGCTCCTCCCTACCAGAAAATGATCTGCAGAATGATAAATACGACCGCGACCACAGCTCCCCAGAACAGCGGGCTCTTGAATATAGTCACGTTCTCCGTTTTTGGAATCGGCGTCAGACCATAGACCAGGTCGGCCAGTTCAGAGTCCGGTTTCGGCTTGGTCAACAGGCTGACCACCACCGTGACAATGATGCAAAGCAGGCAGCACCAGAGCGCGCGAAACATGTTCTGCGCCTGGTCCTGGGCTTGCATGGAAAGCGCCACGTATCGCACCGCATTGGGATCGATTTTCACCCATACATACATGCCGATCGAGGAAAGGGTGCCGGCGAAGAGTCCCCAGAATCCGGCGGCCGGAGTAGCACGCTTCCACAACATGCCCAGGATCACCGTGCCGAACAAAGGCGCGATGAAGAAGCTGAACAGCGCTTGAACATAATCCATGATGCTCTGGGCGTACATGGCGAAGTAGGCGGTCACGATGCTGACGATCACTCCCACAATTGTGGTCCAGCGGCCCATCTTCACCTTGGCATCGTCGCTGGCATTCTTGTTGATGAGCGCGCCATAGATGTCATAGGTCCACACGGTCGTGAAGGCGCTGACGTTGCCCGCCATTCCGGACATGAATCCTGCGATCAAAGCGGTAATGCCCAGGCCCAGCAGTCCGGGGCCGCAGTAGCGAGCCAGCATCAGGGGCAAGACTTCGTCGTAGCCGTGCAGTCCTTGCGCCTGTCCGGCCTTCGACCAGGCAAGGTCGGCGGGCACAAGGCGCAGAAGATGTCCTTGGGGATCGCGCAACAGGGCCAGGCCGAGCAGGCCGGGAAGAATGACGATGAAGGGAACCATCATCTTGAAAGCGGCGCCGATGATGGGCGCGAGCTCGGCGGAGCGCAGGTCTTTGGCCGACAGGACGCGCTGCACCACCAGGAAATCGGTGGTCCAGTAGCCCATGGAAATTACGGCGCCGAGGCCAAACACAATGCCCACCCAATTGATTCCCATCGGGTTGGCGCTGAAACTTCCCAAGGTCGACCACAGATGCGTGTAGGAGCCCGGATTGGGGACGCCTTGCTCGGTGAGGTTGGAGAGGATCTTGGCCTGCAATCCGCTCCAGCCGCCGGCTTCAATCAAGCCGAGGATAGGAATCAGCAGAGCTCCTGCCCAGATCAGAAAAAACTGCAGAACTTCATTGAAGATGGCGGAGCGCAGTCCACCCAGAGCAACATAGATTGCGACCGTGATCGACGAAACCCAAATGCTGAAGTGGATATCCCATCCCAGCACCACCCGCATGACCACGGCCATGGCGTACATGTTGATGCCGCTCATCAGCACCGTCATGAAGGCGAAGGAAACGGAAGACAAAGCCTGCGCGCCCTGGCCGTACCGCAGCTTCAGGTATCCCGGGACAGAATGCGTCTTGCAGATGTGATAGAAGGGCATCATCACCAGAGCCAGAAACAACATGGCCGGGATGGCGCCGATCCAGTACCAGTGGGCGGCAAGGATTCCATACTTATAGGAGTTGCCGGCCCAGCCCATGAGTTCGAGCGAGCCCAGGTTGGCCGACAGGAACGCCAGGCCCGCCACCCACGCGGTCATCTCGCGTCCGGCCATGAAAAAGTCTTCGCCCGTGTTGGCTTGGCCCTTCAGATACAGGCCAATGGCTAAGACCAGGACAAAGTAAAAAACAATGATGACCAGATCGACCGGGGACAGATGCACCAGCGTTGAGGAGTTCAGCAGAAAAGCAGGATTCATTGCTTCTTGACCTGTCCGTAGTAGGCGTTTGAACCGTGCTTGCGCAAGAAATGCTTGTCGTGCAGTTCGCGGGCGAGCGGCGTGGATTCAGAATTGATCACCAGCGTGTGATACGCCATCTTGGCCACATATTCTACGATCACCGCGTTGTGGGCGGCTGCGGTGGCGCTTGATCCCCAGCAGAAAGGAGCGTGTCCGGCGACTAAAACGGCGGGGATCGCATCCGGGCCCAGTTTGGAGACAGTCTGGCAGATGGCCTTGCCGGTTTCCAGTTCGTAATCGCCGTCGATCTGGGCTGCACTCAGGCGCTCCGTGACTGGAACCGGGCCGTGGAAATAATCAGCATGGGTAGTTCCAAAGCAGGGGATGGGCTTCTCCGCCTGCGCCCAGGCGGTGGCAAATTCCGAATGCGAGTGGGCAACGCCTCCGATATTAGAGAAGCGTTTGTATAACTCGAGGTGGGTCGCCAGGTCGGAGGAAGGTCGAAGTTTTGTCTCGATCACGGCTCCTTCGAGGTCCGTAACCACGATGTGAGCGGGGGTCAGCTGTTCGTAAGGAACGCCGCTGGGCTTGATGGCGACTAGTCCTTCGTCTCGGTCGATGCCGCTGACATTGCCGAAGGTATAGACCACCAGGCCCCGGCGCACCAATTCCAGGTTGGCTTCCAGTACCTCTTCGCGCAGCGTTTTCAGCAGCATGGAAAATGATGGGGCTTAGGAACGAGCGTGTAGCAACGCTTTCCGTAAACGTTTACGCAAGGGAACATTAAACGGATTTATCTGCCTTGTCAAAGATGTTGCGAGGGAAAACCTTTAAGCCAAGAGCCAAACAGGAACATGGACAAGCGGGGCAACAGCTCGCTTCAATGAGTGCAGCGCATACGGGTATTGGCTACACTGGGCGGGCAGCAAATTTTCGGGACAGACCCATTGAGAACAGATTTGAAAGGGCGCTCTCTGATTGGATTCCGCCAGGGGATGAACGGCGGCGAAAGTTTTTTTGCCAGCGATCCGGGAACCGGACAGCGCCTTGAGCCTGCCTTCACTGCGGCTACGGCCGAGGAAGTGGACCAGGCAGTCCGGCTGGCCGCGGAAGCGTTTGAAATCTACGGACGCCTTTCCGCTCGGGATCGGGGTGCGTTACTGCGGAAGATTGCGGCGAACCTCGCGACGATTGCCGCCGAAGTGATCGAGCATGCCCAGCGCGAGACGGCGCTGCCCCAGGCGCGGCTGCTATCGGAAATGGCGCGCACCTGTGGGCAGCTGCGATTGTTTGCTCAGGTCATCGAAGAGGGATCGTGGGTGCAAGCGCGCATTGACCGAGCGCAGCCGGAACGGAAACCGCTGGGCAAACCCGATTTACGATCGATGTTGCGCCCGTTGGGTCCGGTGGTGGTGTTTGGAGCCAGCAATTTCCCGCTGGCATTTTCGGTAGCGGGAGGAGATACCGCGTCGGCTCTCGCCGCGGGAAATCCGGTGATCGTGAAGGCGCACCCGGCGCATCCCGGAACCAGCGAATTGGCAGGGTGGGCGATTCAACAGAGCGTCCGCCAGTGCGGCCTTCCGGAGGGAACTTTCTCATTACTGTTTGACGCGGGGACGCGGGTTGGAACCGGACTGGTGAAGCATCCCCTGGTGAAGGCCGGTGGGTTCACCGGATCGCGAGTCGCAGGACGAATTCTGATGGACCTGGCGGCGGCGCGTCCCGAGCCCATTCCGTTCTTTGCCGAGATGAGCAGCACCAATCCCGTTTTCATTTTGCCCGGTGCCTTGCGGGAGCGAGGGGAAGACATTGCCTCCGCCCTGCATGCATCGTTCACGATGGGCGCCGGACAGTTCTGCACCAAGCCGGGGATGGTTTTCCTGCTGCAAGGCGCCGAGTCGAATGCCTTCGCGCGGAAGCTCCAGGATGCAATGAAAGCCTCCGGTTCGTTTCGTCTTCTGACGAAAGGAATCAGCTCGGCTTACGGTTCAGCAATCCACCAGCGCGGCACCCACCAAGCGGTCAGGCTTCTTGCCGAAAGCGCGCCGGACCAACCGGCTGCGGGATTCGCCACGCAGGCAGCGCTGTTTGAAACCGATGCGGAGTCCTTTCTCGCTTTCGATCTCGCGGACGAAATCTTCGGCCCCAGCACGCTGCTGGTGAATCATGCCAGCCGCGAGCAGGTGCTCGCCATTGCCAGGTCGCTCCAGGGACATCTCACCGCAACCATTCACGGCACCGGGCAGGATCTGCGAGAGTTCATTGACCTGGTTGCCATCCTTGAGAACAAAGTTGGAAGGTTGATCTTCAACAGCTTTCCTACCGGAGTGGAGGTCACGCACGCCATGGTGCACGGAGGCCCGTATCCTGCGACTTCGGATGGACGCTCGACTTCGGTGGGCACTCAAGCCATCTTCCGATTTGCGCGCCCGGTTTGCTATCAAGGATTTCCCGACAGCGCATTGCCCGAGGAATTGAAGAATGCAAATTCCCTGGGGATCTGGCGAATGCTCGATGGCGAGATGTCGCGCGGGCCGGTCGGTTAGAACGGCCTCCCGTTATCATGCCCAGGTTCGCAGCCCAATGACGTCCCAATAGGCCAGGTAGAGCGCGGCAATCAGCAAGGCCAGGATTACGATTCTGGAAAATGTGCGAACGCTGGGGCGCACGCGATCCTGCGGCGCGCGCAGCCAACTCACGAGGCTGACCAACACTGCCGCGGCAAAGAGGATCGTGGTCAGAAATAATGCTTCCGCCCAGATCGTGCGATTTCCCAAACGATCGATGAGATCGCTGCTGCAAGCCATGAATATCCCTACGAAGGCAACCAGGCTGAGCACCGCGACCAGAGGCCACAGCCGCATCCCGCGCTCCGCGGGGCGCCTGCGGCGCCTGCTGAGCCCGCCAAGAATCCAGAAAGGCGCATAGACCACGATCGCGGCGATGGACAGCACCACAAATAAAGTCAGTAGAATTTCTGAAACCGCCAACGCCGCGGGAATCTGTTTCATGGTCACGCCGGCTTCGATGAACCGCCCTTCCCCATTCGGGGTCAGCAATTCGAGGCTGGGTACCGGGTCGGGCGGATCTTTCTTCGAAACGTGACGGAATTGCGCCCCCGTGACGGGAACATAAATTTCATTCCATGATCCCAGACCCCGCTGGAGCAACTTGCCGTCCACGAAATGAAAATGCGTAAGCCCGGCCAGGCGCTCGACAAAATGCGTCATCTCAACGCGAGGCGAGTCGGGCTCGTACCATCCGGCGTAGTCGGCGGCATTGGCGGGCAGCGGTGCCGCGGTCGGGACGTCCGGCCTCTGCAGTTTGCTCGTTATATAGGCGCGTATCGCCTTGGCAATTTTTTCGAAGGCGTCGCCATTTCCGCTATTGATGCTGAAAAAGTAACCCACATCGTAGTTGGGCATGTAGGACATGTCCGTCAAGCCGCCTTCGACCCCGCCATCGTGGCCGTGGTAGACGAAGCCGTCTTCGATACTCCAGTAATTGCTCAGGCCGTATCCGGTTTTCATGCCATCTTTGGCGGCCCACGTCGTCTCCGGAATCTCCATGCGATCGATGTCGGAGGCGGGCACGATTTGCTTGCCGCCTGCGGCGCCCCGGTTGAGATAGAACTGGACGTACGCAGCCATATCGTTGGCCGAGGCATTGATCGATCCTGCGGGACGCAACAGGATGTGCCAGTAGGCATACGGAGTCTTGCCATCGTCGTGGTACAGCGTCGTGGCCGTCCCTGGGGCCGATTCAAAATAGGTGGCCGTTTTCATGCCAATGGGAGTGAATAAGTTTTGCTGCACGAAATCTTCGAATCTTTGTCCCGAGATCTTTTCGACGATGAAAGCGGCGACGGGGGGCCCGGAATTGCAATAAGCCATGCGCGTGCCGGGAGGCCAGCGAGAGGTGCGCGAGTGGTGATCGTAGTCGAGGCCTTCGCGCAAAGTCATCGAGTCGGGCGCCTGTTTCGCGTATTCGCGCAGATGCAGGTCGTCCCAACCGGTGGTGTGCTCAAGGAGATTCACAATCCGAATCGGATCGCTGGCTTCCCACCGATTGGAGAACCACACTTCGGGCGCTAAGCTGTGGACCGGATCGTTGAGCGAGACCTTACCCTGATCTGCCAGCATGAGGATTGAGAGTGAGGTAAATGCTTTCGACGTGGAGCCGATGCGGAACAGAGTAGCGGGGGTGACGTCGCGGCCGGTGGCCACATCGGCTTTTCCGAGTCCCGCCACCCATTCGGGGCCGTCCTTGTGAACGATGGCAATGGAAATCCCAGGAACATGGGAATCTTTGAGAATTGTTTCCAGTTGCTGGCGCAATTCGTCGATCGATTGCGCCGGCTTGGGCTTCTCGTCTTTTTTGTCCGCGGCCAGGCAGAGAGGGATAAACAGGAATAGAAAAAGAGCACGAATGATCCACTTCATGGGCGAACCTCCGTAAAGACGGACCGCAGACCATAGACAGCAGCGAACTCGACTTCTTGACCCCAAGGAGTAAGATCTGCCGCCTCATTGCTGAGGTCTGACGCCGGAGGTCTGACGTCCGAGGTCCGAGCTGAGTTCCGGGACGCCCCATCATACGCGCGCGAAAGAGGGATGATCCACTTCATGGCCGAACTTCAATAAAGACGGGCCGCAGACCGCAGCGACCTCAACTTCCTGACTGCGCAGAGTAAGGTACGACGAAGGGACTGAGGTCCGAGGTCCGAGGTCGAAGGTCCGAGGTGCGGGTTCCGCTGTCCGCTAAATCTGGTAATCGACATCTTCCATAATTCTTTGCAGCGAGGCGGAGGGCGGCTCGGCTTGCGAGCCTTCCAGTTGCTGCACGCGCTCGCGCAACTTGCTGACTTCGGTGGCGACCGCCGCCAGAGCTTCGGAGAGCGGATCGTTGATCTGCTTGGGATCGGTAATCACGACGCGCTTGCCTTCACGGAAGATGATGTGTCCGGGAACGCCGACGACGGTGGAATTTTCGGGGACATTGCGCAGCACCACCGAGCCCGCGCCAATGCGGCAGTTTTTCCCGACAATGATGTTGCCGAGAATTTTGGCGCCGCCGCCGACCACCACATTGTCTTCCAGCGTGGGATGCCGCTTGCCGTGTTCTTTGCCGGTGCCGCCGAGGGTTACGCCCTGATAGAGCGTGACATCATCGCCGACGCTGGCGGTTTCTCCGATCACCACGCCCATGCCATGATCGATAAACAAGCGGCGCCCGATCTTTGCTCCGGGATGAATTTCAATTCCGGTGAGCAGGCGCGCCACCTGCGAGAGCCATCGCGCCATGAGAAACAGCCGGTGGTTCCACAGCCAGTGATTCATCCGGTAAAACCACACTGCATGCAGGCCGGAATAGCACAGGTAGACTTCGAACCAGGACTTGGCGGCGGGGTCACGCTCGAGCACGGTGGCCACGTCCTCACGAATTAGCGAGAACAGGTGCGGCATGATCAGGCGGGGAGCGCCGCAGTGGGAATCTGCAGCGCCTTGTCCCGCAACTCTTGAAACAGGATACTGCTGAGATAGCGCTCGCCAAAAGATGGCAGGATCACGACGATCAGCTTGCCTTGGTTCTCTGCGCGGCGGGCCACCTGCAACGCGGCAACCACGGCGGCTCCGGAAGAGATGCCGACAAATAATCCCTCTTCGCGCGGAAGCCGGCGCGCCATGGAGATGGCCTCGTCATTGGTGACGGTAATGACTTCGTCAATGTAATCGCGGCGCAGGATGCTGGGAACAAATCCGGCGCCGATGCCCTGGATTTTGTGGGGAGAGGGCTTGCCTCCGGAAAGAATCGCGCTGTCGGCCGGTTCCACGGCTACGGCTTTGAAGGAGGGCTTCTTCGGCTTGATGTATTCGCAGATGCCGGTGATGGTGCCTCCGGTGCCCACGCCGGAAATCAGAATGTCGGCGCGGCCGTCGGTGTCGTTCCAGATTTCCGGGCCGGTGGTCTCGAAGTGAATTTTCGGGTTGGCCGGGTTGTCGAACTGCTGCAGCATGTAGCCGTCGGGATTGCCGGCGAGAATTTCTTTCGCCTTCAGGATGGCGCCGGTCATGCCGCGCGGACCGGGGGTGAGGACGATCTCCGCGCCAAACGCCAGCAGTAAGACGCGGCGCTCCAGGCTCATCGTGTCGGGCATGGTCAAGATCAGTTTGTAGCCTTTTACCGCGGCGACAAACGCGAGGCCGATCCCGGTGTTGCCGCTGGTTGGCTCGACCAGCACAGTTTTGCCGGGACGAATTTTGCCGGCGCGTTCGGCCTCAGTAATCATGCTGACGCCAATGCGGTCTTTCACGCTGGCCAGCGGATTCTGGCTCTCCAGCTTCGCCACGACTTCGGCGACGCAGCCCTCGGTAACTTTATTCAGCCGTACCAGCGGCGTGTGGCCGATGAGTTCGGTAACATCGTTCGCGATTCGCATATTCGAGCCTTGGCGGACGGGATGCAAGATTGAAGTAGTAATAGTACAAGAAGGACAAAGGGAACGAGGGTAGGACACAGCTTCTAAGTCAGGAATCACTTCCGGGTTATGCGTCTACCGCCCGCAAGCTGTTTCAGTTTCGTACCCAAGAAAAGCATTTTCAACATCCAACAACTAGCGACTCGTCGGCGGTTCGTACGTTCCCGGGTCGCTTAAGGTGCCCGGGTTGACTCGTGTTCCTCACATCTTTACCATTGCAGCCTGATTCTCTGTATCCCCTGATGATCGACGAGACTATTTCTCACTACCGCATCCTGGAGAAGCTCGGCGGAGGGGGGATGGGCGTGGTCTACAAAGCAGAGGACACGCGGCTTCAGCGTTTTGTCGCCCTCAAATTCCTCCCTGAAGATGTTGCCCGTGACCCGCAGGTTCTTGCCCGTTTTCGTCGCGAAGCCCAGGCGGCCTCCGCGCTGAACCACCCCAACATCTGCACGATTTATGACATCGGTGAGCAGGACGGGCGAGCCTTTATCGCCATGGAGTATCTGGATGGCGTAATGTTGAAATACCGTATCGCCGGACGACCCTTGGAAACCGATCTGCTGCTGTCGCTTGCGATCGAAATCGCCGACGCTCTTGATGCGGCACATGCGGCGGGGATCATTCACCGGGATATAAAACCTGCCAACATCTTCATTACCAAGCGCGGGCACGCCAAAGTTCTCGACTTCGGGCTGGCCAAGAAGACGGATACAGGCGCAAGACGAGAATCGAATTCGGGCTCGGGACCGGACGATCCCACATTGGGTGAGTCCGCGCTCGCTGAAAAAGATCTCACTAGCAAGAACGTGGCTTTGGGCACGGTGAGCTACATGTCACCCGAGCAGGTTGCGGGCAAGCCTCTGGACGAACGAACCGACCTATTTTCTTTCGGCGTGACGCTGTATGAGATGGCGAGCGGCCGCCTTCCGTTCGACCGGGACACTGCCGGAGCGACCTACGGGGCCATCCTTCATGAACATCCGGGACCAATCGGTCAGTGGAACCCCCAGCTTCCTCCTCAGCTCGACGAGGTCATTCGTAAAGCCCTCGAGAAAGATCGCGACCTCCGCTACCAGCACGCCTCGGAGATGCGAGCCGACCTGCAACGGCTGAAGCGGGACGCCGAGAGCGGGCGTTTTGCGGGAGCCGTGTCGGGCCCAGCGGAGGCGTCAGAAGTTTCTGCCCTTGTGCGAGGGACACCGCAGAGCGCTGCCCCTTCGGATTGGCAGACTAGAGCCGGAGGCAAATCCGCTTGGCGCCGCGGCCTGTACGCGTCCGTCGCGGTTTTATCGCTCGCCTTGCTTTCCCCGCTCCTCCCGCAAGTTCGTGAGCGTCTGGCAGTACTGGTGACAACGGGGCGCGTAAATCATATTGCGGTCTTGCCGTTCGACATACTCGACAACGATCCCGCAACGGAAACCATGGCCCAAGGGTTGATGGAGTCGATGACCAGCGAGCTTTCTAATCTCAGCGACGTGCAGCAGTCACTCTGGGTTGTGCCCGCCAGCGTCGTCCGCAGCCGCAAAATTACCGATCCTTCTGCTGCCGCGAAGGAACTCGGCGCCACCCTGGTGGTCAAGGGCAGCATCCAGCGCTCTGGTCAAGGCGTTCACCTGACGGTGGACCTCATCGACGCCAAGAATCTTCGTCAGGTTGGCTCCGCTTCCCTTGAGGATCGCGCCGGCGATATTGCCGCGCTACAGAACGAGGCCGTCGCACGTCTGGCCCGGCTCATGAACATCAAGGCCACGGCCGAGATGCTGCGCGCCACCGGCGGCAGCGTCGCTCCCGCCGCTTACGAATCCTATCTTGTAGCCCTGGGTTTGATGCAGCGTTACGACAAGGCCGGCAACCTCGATCGCGCCATCGCTGCGCTCAATACATCCGTCAACACGGATCCACGCTTCGCACTCGGTTATGCCCAGCTCGGTGAAGCTTTCCGACTGAAGTACCAGCTCGACCTGAATCCGAAGTGGCTTGACGAAGCCAAGGCGAATTGCCAGAAAGCGTCGGAATTGGATGATCGCCTCCCGGTCGCTTATGTGACTTTGGGGCGAATTCACGAGCTTGCGGGAAATCATGATCTTGCGTTGCAGGAATTTCAGCATGCGCTGGCGCTCGATCCGCGCAATGCCAATGCTTTGCAGGGCATGGCCCGCAGCCATGAGTCTGCCGGGCGGATTTCGGAGGCGGAGGCTGCGTACAAACAGGCCGCTGCATTGCGTCCTGATTACTGGGATGGAATCGAGGAACTTGGGCTCTTTTATGACCGCCAGGCAAAGTACCCTGAAGCGATCGAGCAACTTCGGCGCGCGGTGCAGTTAACTCCCGATAACGCTCAGGCATTTTCGAACCTCGGCGCCATCTATATCGACACGAATGACCCGAAACTCCGTCCCGATGCGGAAATGGCGCTGAATAAATCCATCGAACTCAGCCCTTCCTACTTCGCTTATGCCAACCTCGGCTCTCTCTACTATGACGAGAAGCGCTATTCCGAGGCCGCCTCCATGATGGAGAAGGCGGTTCAGATGAATGCGGAGAACTACCTGGTCTGGAATTGGCTGATGAATACTTATGAATGGCTGAACCAGAAGGACAAGGCGGCAGCCGCTCTGGAAAGGGCGTATTCCCTGGCTTCGCGCGAAGCTGAACTCAAGCCGCGCGATGCTGCGTCGCATGCGGTGCTCGCTTATCTAAGCGCCGAGAAAAAGCTGCCGGGAAAAGCCCAGAGCAATCTTCAGACAGCCCTGATCCTCGCACCGGACGATCCGGATATCCTCGAGGACGCCGCGTGCACATACGAACTGCTACTCGACAGGCCGCACGCCATCGAGTACGCCGGAAGAGCTCTGCAGAAAGGCTACGCCCTCGAAAGAATGGAAAACGATCCGGTTTTGCAGGGCGTCGTGTCCGATCCACAATTCCGCTCAAAAGCCAGGTAGATCAAACCGCTAAGGAAACAACTCGATGGCTGAGCCCGAAGATCAGCAAAAATCCTTGAACATCCTATCAACTCTGCGTTTTTCACTACCATTCTAAAGAATGCGTCGCTAGACAGGAACCGAAGGAGAATCTCTGCTTACCCGTGCGCCCGCGCCCCCATCCCAAGCCGCTTGTTCCCAGTTCGTCGGCTACCGGAAGTTACGCTCAGCCCTGGCTGAACGCCCTTTTTCTACCGATGGCTGAGCCCGAAAGCGACGGCGCCTGTGGATGCTCCGGTGTTCACCAGGGAGACGATCCGCTCCAGACGATGATGGTTGGTGCGGTGGAAGAAGTAGCTCAGACCGATGACTCCGGCGGTTTCGCCGGCGAAGTTGAGGGCCAGACCCGGCGTGGACCGGCCAAAGACGCGCACCACGGGGTTGAGTTCCTGTCCGCCATTTTGCAAGTTGGCGCGGGTTACGAAGAAGTCGGCGGTGCTGGAGGCGGCCACAGCGGCGAAGAGCACGCGATTCTGAGTATCCCAGAACTTGTGCGGGGTTTCCGCGTGGAAGGGACCTGGGTTGAAGATCACCGGCGACACTGCCTCAGCAGACGGAATGGGCGCGGTTGGAAGGGGTCCTTGCGCTAACGCCGAGGCACAGAGAGCAAACCACCCCAGCAGAACCGTCGCGCTGGTACACAGAATTTTAGGGAATCTGCGGGATGGCATAAGTGCTTGCTGGGAATCGCCAAGCACCTTTCAGAGGCGCAATCGGAAGACCAGCGCGCGAGCGTTAGAATCCGGCCAAGCCCTTCAGAATGTGCGCCTTCAAAATCTTCCCCGATTGAGAAAAGATGCCCCATGTGCATAGTTTTGCAGATGGGAGCGTATTTCTCAGCCGGGAAACCAATCTTCGGGCTGACTCACTTCTTGTAGATCACTCCGCCCTTCATCACGAACGACACATTCTCGAGCGTGCCAATGTCATCGAGGGGATCGCCCGGCACGGCGACGACGTCCGCCCAATAGCCCGGCTCGAGCGAGCCGATCTTGTCGTCCCAGCCGAGCAGCTTCGCTCCATTCACCAGGTCAGCCTGCAGCACAGCCAGGGGCGACATGCCGTACTTGACCATCAGCACAAACTCGCGGGACTGCGTGCCATGCGGGAACGGCCCTACGTCGGAGCCGACGGCCATGGGCACTCCGGCAGCGATCTGCTTTTTGAATTCCTGCACCTTCAGGTCAAGCATTTCATGTTCGCGGGCGCCCTGTGCCGGCGTGGCGGCGTGCTCGGCGAAATATTCGAAGATGGTGAAGGTCGGAACGGCGAAGATGTGTTTCTCCTTCATTAAGCGCATGGTCTCATCGCCGAGCTGGTCGGCATGATCGATGGAAACGACGCCGGCTTGCGCTGCGAACAGCGTTCCGGGCTCTCCCAGGGCGTGCACGGCGACATGCCGGCCCACCCGCGCCGCTTCCTTGACGGCGGCTTCCAGCTGCGGCTCGGTGTATTGGTAGGGAGTGGAGAACTTGCCCTCTTTGATCGAATCCGCCCCGGTCTCGTAAATCTTGGTGAAGTCGGCGCCTTCCTTGTACTGCTCGCGCATGACGGCGATCAGTTCGTCGGCATTGTTGGCGTAGTCGGCATTGGGCAGCACATGCTGCGCGGGGTTGTAGCCGATGGCATCCTCATGTCCGCCGAGGATATTGATGGCGTTGCCGCTAATGAGCAGGCGAGGACCGGGGATACGGCCCTGGTTGATGGCGTTGCGGACCGCGGTATCGGCAGAGCCAGCGCCCTCGGTGCCCATGTCGCGCTCGGCGGTGAATCCGGCCATCAGGTCGTCGCGCGCGGCGAGCGTCGCCAGGATGGTGCGCTCAGGAACCGACTCCTCGATGGTCTGCAGGTCCTCCGCGCCCGGATGCAGGAAGAGGTGGACATGAACATCAATCAGCCCGGGCAGCAGCGTACGGTCGCCCAGGTCGATGACCTCCGCATCGGCGGGGCGCTTGACCGACGAGCCGACCTCGACGATACGGTCTCCCTGGACCAGAATCTCCCCCGGCTTGATCGAGCGTCCGGTCTTGACCTCGAGAAGACGGGCGGCATGCAGCACGATGGCATGGGGCGGAGCCGACTGGCTCAATCCGCTGACGGAGAGACTCAAGGCAAGAGCGAAGGCAAAAAGCGAGCTTCGAAGCGTCATATTGCCCGCGATGGTATCACCGCAAATCTGCAGACGCCAGCACCGTGGATTGCTATCTGTGATTGGAATCACAGAAAGCGGTACAGCGGGTCACGTCCGTTTAACGCACGAAAGGAGAAACTTGATCATCTCGCTATGAACGACTTCGGGATTCTGACAAATCGCAAGCGGGCCTTCATTGCACTGATCCATTCCGTAGTGTTCCTGGGAATTGCTCTGCATGGGTTCGTATCCCCGAAGCCGGGAATCCTCCACGCTCTTGCCACTGGCGATGCTGTGCTCATCGGCGTTTACCTGATTGTGGCGTCGATTCTGGCCTGGCTGGTGAGCCTTTCCCGCTGCCTCAGGGAACGAATCTATTTTGCTTTGTGCGCCAGCAGCGCGACTTTCGGGCTGATCCGGACCATCTTCGGCGATGCCTCGATCCCCGCGGCGCAGTATCTGCGCGTGTTCATGCTGAGTTCCGCGGTTGCGGCAGGAATTGCGATAGTTCGCGCTTTCTCGCGCGCAGTGCCGGAGCGGGCGCTTTCCGAATAATTTCCGCAATAAAAAAGCCGCCCGGGATGTTTTTCCCGGGCGGCTGTCATCAGGAGGTCGGGCGAGGTATTCCTCGACCCTGCTCTACGAGAGGAAAAATTCTTTGGTCAGAGTGGCCCAGTCTTCCTCGGGCAGATGGGCGGTAATGTCGTCGACCGCCACGCCGCCGTCCTGCGCCAGGGCCGAGGCCATCGCCATCGGCATCCTTTTCCGCAGCCGCAGCGCCGACTCTTCCATCCACATGCGGGCCAGGGTGCCGCCCAGCAGGTTGCGGAAGTTCAGCTTGGCATCGGGAGCCTGCACGCTCACCAGCCAGCCTTCGCCAAAAGGATCTTTGCGAGCCAGTTCCGGATTCTTCACCACGGCATCATTGATGTCGGTCACCGTGCCTTCGATCGGCGAGACCATGTCGACCGACTTGCCATCGCGGAAGATCGTCCAAATCTTCTGGCCCTGGCGCACCCAGCGGCCGCGCTGCGGCAGAGCGATGCTGTCGATTCTGCCGATGAGCTTCGCCGCGAAGTCATCCATGCCGACCCGCACCAGGTCGCGGCTCTCGCTGACCGCCCAGCTGTGGCCGGCATGATAGCGCACGTTCTCCGGTACCTGAAATCCCCCGACCATGGCAGGAGCGATGCGCGGCTCCGGTTCTTGAACAATCCTGCGAACTGCAGGGGCCTTTTCGAGTTGTTTCTGACCACGAACGTAATCGATCGTTAAGAAGATTGCGAATGTCAGCAGAACCAGTATGACTGTC
The DNA here is from genome assembly GCA_035949755.1 of Candidatus Sulfotelmatobacter sp. Classification (GTDB taxonomy): domain Bacteria; phylum Acidobacteriota; class Terriglobia; order Terriglobales; family Acidobacteriaceae; genus Sulfotelmatobacter. The sequence continues at coordinate 40,853 of DASYYT010000057.1, read as the reverse complement.
ATAACCACCTCGCCCGGAGTGCCTCTTCTTTCCAGGTCACTCACACTTTGCTAAAGGCAATCGCTCGGCCAAACGCCAGAAGCGGAAAAATCGAGCTTGCGCGATGCCTTCAACTCTCGTATTGCGAACGGGATAGAGAGTGGGAGGTCGGGAGGGCTGCGGATCCTGCTCAGAAATGCAGCAGTGAATTTTGATGAAGACTGCAACAGGAAACCGAACGCCGATCACACGGGACCCTTGGGCTCTGAGAAAGAAGCGGCGTTGAATCAGTCAGTTGGCTGGCGCAGGGGGCATGATGCAATCCACATCAGGCGACTGATGCAAAAGACCGCTGCAAGCCGACTGGTGTGACCTTTCCAAACCATGTTGATCAGGGTCACGCGAAGCGGTGACATGCATCACGGCTGGGAAATGCTTCATCGTTGAAAATTCTAGCTGTCTGAAGCTGCTGAATTTCGCGACAGCCTCCGATCTGATGAGGAAAGCAGCTTATTGCAGGGCTCGGTTCCCGTACCCGGTTACGCCGGTAATCGTCCTATTTCCTCTTTCAGCGCAGGCGTCGGTCGAAAGGATTTCCGGAAGACTCGTTCTGCTCGAACGACGGTAGCCGGAGAAATCATTCATGAGCAAAGCACTTCTATATGACTCCACGATTTGTATCGGCTGCAAACAGTGCGAGCAGGCGTGCGCCACTCAAAACGGTTTGGAGTACAACGATGCCATCGCTGCCGAACAGTACCAGTCTGCGCACAAGGTGACCTGCATTCTGACGCGCGGCGACAAGTTCATGCGGCGGTTGTGCATGAATTGCGACGATCCTACCTGCGCCTCGGTCTGCCCCGTGGGCGCCCTGCAGAAGACTGCGCTGGGCCCCGTGACCTACGATCCGTCGAAATGCATGGGCTGCCGCTATTGCATGGTGGCGTGCCCGTTCAGCGTCCCCAAATACGAGTGGGGAAAGTTATTCCCCAAAGTGCAGAAGTGCACCATGTGTCCGGATCGCGTGGCCCAAGGAAAGCAGACGGCGTGTGCGGAAATCTGCCCGACCGGCGCCACGAAATTCGGCGAGCGCGATGAGCTGATTGCCGAGGCGCAGAAACGCATCCGCGACAATCCAGGCAACTATGTGAATCACATTTATGGGCTCGAGGAAGTCGGCGGCACGTCGGTGCTGCTGCTGTCGGCGGTTCCCTTTGAGACCTTCGGATATCGCTCTGACATTTCGAAGGATCCGCTGCCCCTGCTGACCTACCGGGTGCTCTCCCACATCCCCGACTTCGTGCCGCTGGGCGGAATGGTGCTGGGCGGCGTGTGGTGGATTACGCATCGCCGTGAAGAAGTTGCGCTGGCCGAAGGCCGCGAAACCGCGCCAGACAAGAAGAATGGAGGAAAGCGATAATGGCCCGCCCTACGTTGTTCCGGCTGACGTTCTGGAAGCTGGTCTTTCTTTTCCTGATGGCCGCAGGCCTCTACGCCACGTTCATCCGTTTCACGCAAGGCTTGGGAGCCTCGACGAACCTGAGCGACCGGTTTCCCTGGGGCATCTGGATCAGCTTCGATGTCCTGTGCGGTGTGATGCTCGCGGCCGGCGGATTCACGCTTACCGCCGCGGTGCACATCCTCAATATCAAGCGGCTGCACTCCATTATCCGGCCCACGATCCTGACCGCGTTCCTCGGCTACATCCTGGTATGCACGGCGCTGATGTATGACCTGGGCAAGCCGTACAACATATGGCATCCGCTGATCATGCGCAACCCGCACTCGGTGATGTTTGAGGTTGCCTACTGCGTGATGCTCTACACGACGGTGCTGGCGCTGGAATTCTCGCCCATCGTGCTGGAGCGCTTGAACCTGCAAGGTCCGCTGAAAGTGGTACGGGCGATTCTGATTCCGCTGGTAATCTGCGGCGTGATTCTCTCGACGCTGCATCAATCGTCGCTGGGGACGCTCTATCTGATCGTGCCAGAAAAGCTGCACGCATTCTGGTACAGCCCCCTGCTGCCGGTGTTCTTTTTCGTCTCGGCCATTGCGGTGGGCCTGGCGATGACGATTTTCGAGTCGTCGCTCAGCTCGAAACACTTCGGACTGCAATTGGAACTTCCAGTGCTGCAGGAACTCGGGCGGGTGCTGGTGGTGGTGCTGGGCATCTACGGCATTCTGCGCTTTGAAGATCTGGCCAACCGCGGCGCGCTCAAGCTGGCGTTCCATGCGGGATACGAAACCTATCTGTTCTGGCTTGAGATCTTCCTGTCGATCATTTTCCCATTGGTGCTGCTGCTGCAGAAGCGGGTGCGGAACAGCGCGAACGGACTCTACCTTGCGGCGGTGTCGGTGGTGCTGGGCTTCATCACCAACCGGATGAATGTCAGCATTACCGGATTTGAGGGCTCGACGGGAGTACGGTACTTCCCCAAGTGGAGTGAGCTGGCGGTCACCGGAATGATCATCGCCATCGGCTTCGCCGCCTTCGGACTGGCGGTGAAGTATCTGCCCATCTTCCCCAAGGAACAATTGAGCCTCGAGCCGGCAGGCGAAGCGGAGGCGGTAATTCCAGCCCAGGCGGTGTTGGACCATGCGGGAGACTGAACCATCCCGAAGCCGCTGGTTGCGGGGCACAAAAACCCTCAGCGTCAAGCTGAACATCCTGTTGCTGGGTGCGATGATCGTGATCTTCGCGCTGCTGGGCACGCTCAACGTACGGCTGCACCGGCAACATCTGGAACAGAACACGCTGGCCACCGCCGAGCGCATCAGCGACGTCATCAAGCACGGCACAACGGACTACATGCTGCGCAACGACCGCGAAGGTCTGTACCGCTCGATACGGACCATGGCGGCAGAGCCGGGAATTGAGAAGATCCGCATCTTCGACCAGGAAGGCCGGATCACCTATACCACGGCAGCGGCGGAACAGAACCACGTAGTCGACAAGACCGGCGAAGCCTGCTACGGCTGCCACGCTCAGTCGCAGCCGCTGGCCAAACTGAATCGTCCCGACCGCTTCCGCATTTACCGGAATGCCGCGGGAGACCGGGTGCTCGGGATCATTACTCCGATCGAGAATCAGCCCTCATGCTCCAACGCTGCTTGCCATGCGCATCCGGCCGAGCAACGCATTCTCGGGGTGCTCGACACTAATCTGTCCTTAGCGGTGGCCGATGTACAGCTGGCCCAGAGCAGCCGGCGCATGATTGTGTACACGGGCTGCGCCCTGCTGCTGATCGCGCTGCTGAGCTGGTTCTTTGTGTGGGAAGTCGTGGGGCGCCCGGTGAAGGCGCTGCAGCGCGGCACCGAACATCTGGGCACTGACAGTCTCGGGTATCAGATCGAAGTTCATTCCGAAGACGAGATCGGCGAACTGGCGCGCTCATTCAACGAGATGAGCACGCGCCTCGAATCGGAGCACAAGGAAAACGTCGCCTGGACTCATACGCTTGAGCAGCGCGTCGAGCAGAAGACGCGCGAGCTGAAGCGGGCCCACGAGCACTCCCTGCATACGGAGAAGATGGCTTCCATCGGCAAGATGGCGGCCGTGCTGGCGCACGAAATCAATAATCCGCTGTCGGGCATCCTGACTTATGCGAAGCTGCTGCACAAGTGGATCGACCACGAAAACGGGAACCTGAGCCGCCGGCAGGATATCTGCGAGTCGCTGGACCTGATCGCCTCGGAAAGCCGCCGCTGCGGCGAGCTGGTAAAGAATCTGCTCACGTTTTCGCGCGCGACTCCCATGAATCTGCAGGCCACAGACCTCAACCGGGTAATCGAGCAGTCGCTGCGCCTGGTCCAACATCAGCTGGATCTCGCGGCCATTCAAGTCCAGACCGAACTCGACCCGGGGTTGCCTCTGGTGCACTGCGACGGCGCGCAGATCGAGCAAGTTCTGCTGGCGCTGGTGATGAATGCCATTGACGCGATGCCGCAAGGGGGAAATCTGTGGCTCACGAGCAAGGCCGACCGCGAAAAGAATCAGGTGCAAATTGTGGTGCGCGACGATGGCAGCGGCATTCCCCCGGAAATCCTGCCGCAAATTTTTGAGCCCTTCCTCACCACCAAAGAAACCGGGCGCGGCGTCGGCCTCGGGCTGGCCATCAGCCACAGCATTCTCGATCGTCACAACGGAAATATCGAAGTGCAGTCGGAACTCGGCCGCGGCACTACTTTTACCGTGACTCTGCCCTGGGAGGCCGAACCTGCAGCCTCCCCGGATAACGAAATTGCCGCGATTGCCAGCGGGAGGTAATGAAAATGGAAACACAAGGCAAACTGTTGATCGTCGATGACGAACTCAGCGTCCGCGACTCTCTGGGAAAGTGGTTTCGCGAAGAGGGTTACGAGATCGGCACAGCGGAGAGCGCCAGTGAAGCGCTGACGCGCATGGCCGAGAATAAATGGGATCTGGCTTTGCTCGACATCAAAATGCGCGGAACAGACGGCATCGAACTGCAGCGCCGGCTGCACGAAATGGATCCTGACCTGATCGTGATCATGATGACAGGCTATGCCTCGGTGGAGACGGCGGTCACGGCGCTCAAGAACGGCGCCTACGATTATGTGAGCAAGCCGCTGGATCCCGATGAGCTCGCGCACCTGGTGAAGAAGGCGCTCTCGCACCGCCGTGCGGAGAAAGAGAACGTGCAGTTGCGCGAAGCCGTTGCCGAGGCCACGCGGCCCGGCGACCTGGTGGGAAAGAGTCCCGCGATGCGGAAGGTGCTTGAGGCCATTGAAACGGTGGGGCCGACCGATGCCAATGTGCTCATTACCGGCGAGAGCGGCACCGGCAAAGAGCTGGTGGTGCGGGCGATTCACGCCGCCAGCATGCGGCGCTTTCATCCCCTGGTGGCGATTCACTGCGGCGCGCTGACTGAAACCTTGCTGGAAAGCGAACTTTTCGGGCACGAGAAAGGCGCGTTTACCGGCGCGCAGTACCGCAAAAAGGGCAAGTTCGAGATTGCCGAGGGCGGCACAGTCTTTCTCGATGAGATCGGCGACATCAGCCTGAAGACGCAAACCGACTTGCTGCGGGTGCTGCAGGAGCGCGAGATCACGCGAGTGGGAGGGAATCAGGTGATCAAGGTCGATTTCCGCTGCGTGGCCGCCACCAACAAGGATCTTGAGCTGATGATCGAAGAGGGGACGTTCCGGCCCGATCTTTTCTACCGGTTGAATGTCTTTCATATCGAGTTGCCGCCCCTGCGGGACCGGCGCGAGGATATTCCTTTGCTGGTCGAACACTTCGTGCACAAGTTCTCTTTGGCGATGAACAAGCGCATCACCCGTATCAATGCCGCGGCTATGCAGCAACTGCAGCAGCAGACCTGGATGGGGAACGTACGTGAGTTGGAGAATGCCGTCGAGCGCGCTATGGTGGTGGCACAGGAGCCGGAGTTGGACGAGCAAGACTTCGTGTTCAAGCAGCCAGGCGCCCTCGCCACTTCCGGCAAGAGCCTCGACGAAATCGAACGCGCTCACATTCTGCGCATTCTCGACGAATGCGGCGGCAACCAGAGCCGGGCCGCCGACGTTCTGGACATCGACCGGGTCACACTGCACCACAAGCTCAAACGCTACGGCTGGAGCCGCACCCCGGCTGAAAGCAGAAACTAGAATCCTCGAAGCTGGACTGTCATGAACCTGGTTGCTCTGCTTCCGGTGGGCAGGATCGACGGTAGCCTGCTCGAACATTTGCGGCTGGCCATCCCGCGAAGCCTTGCGGTAAAGTGCGAAATCCTTCCCGCCTCCTTCGATCCAACCCCCGCCTACCACGCCGAGCGGCAGCAATTCCATTCCTCGGAGATTCTGCAGAGAATCCACCGCCTGGTGCGGGCCAAGGATTGGCGCCTGCTGGCGGTTGCCGACGTCGATCTGTATATTCCCATTCTCAAATATGTGTTCGGAGAAGCGCAGTTGCGCGGGCCCTGCGCGCTGGTCTCCGCCTACCGCTTGCGGCAGGAATTCTATGGGCTGGACGGAGATGAGAGTCTACTTCGCGAGCGCCTGCTGAAAGAGTCCGTCCACGAGCTGGGCCACACTCTCGATCTGCGCCATTGCGACAACTACAACTGCGCCATGGCCTCGGCCCATGCGGTCGAGTGGATTGATCTGCGGGAAAGCACTTTTTGCGACTCGTGCCGCCGCCAGGTGGAATCGAAGATCCCGTTGCTGGGGACGCGCTACGTGCTGGCGAATCACAAACCCTCGCTGCCGTAGTACACTCATCGCCATGATGACTCGACGTCTTCTGCCTGCCTACATTATCGTTTTTCTCTTCGCGCTCGGCGGATTGCTGGCCGCGCAAACGGCTTCCGAGAAACACAAATCCGGAGTGGAGCAACAACCCTTCGGCACGCGGGAGGGGAGGCCCGTGACCTTGTACAAGCTCACCAATTCTCACGGCGTAGAAGTCCATGCCATGAATTATGGCGGCATCATTCTTTCCATCCGCGTCCCCGACCGCAAAGGCCAGTTTGCCGACGTGGTGCTCGGCCACGACACGATGGAAGGCTATATCCCGAATCCTCCTTACATCGGCGCCATTGTAGGACGCTACGCGAATCGCATCGCGAACGGTACTTTCACGCTCGACGGCAAGACTTATACCCTACCCAAAAACGATGGGCCCAATACGCTGCATGGCGGCACGACTAGAACGTTCGACAAGGTGGTCTGGGACGGCGAGCCTCTGAAAGGCAAGACGGGCGTGGTTTTCACGTACTTGAGCAAAGACGGAGAGGAAGGATTTCCCGGAAATTGCAAGGTCAAAGTCACCTACACTCTCACCGACGCCAACGAACTGGTGATCGACTACCAAGCCACCACCGACAAAGACACGCCCATCAATGTGAGCCAGCACAGTTATTTCAATCTGAAGGGTGAAGGAAACGGCGACATTCTCGATCATGACATTATGATCAATGCGGACCGCTTCACGCCGGTCAATAAAAATCTGATCCCCACGGGCGAATTGGCTCCAGTAAAGGGCACGCCGCTCGATTTCACCAAGTCGACCAGGATCGGGGAGCGTATTGACGACAAGAATGAGCAGCTCGAGCTGGCGCATGGCTATGATCACAACTTTGTGATTAACCGGAAGGGAGCGGGGCCGAGGCTGGTGCTGGCGGCGCGCGTCTATGAGCCGACCAGCGGGCGGGTGCTGGAAGTTTCGACCACCCAGCCGGGCGTGCAGTTCTACACGGGGAACTTTCTCGACGGCACGGTCGTCGGCAAGCAGGGACACGTATATAAGCGGCGTTACGGCTTCTGTCTGGAGACGCAGCATTTCCCGGACTCGCCGAATCATCCGAACTTTCCGAGCACGATTTTGAAGCCCGGGGAGACATTCCACCAAACCACGGTCTTCAAGTTTGCGACAAAGTAGGATCAGGCTCTCAGTCGAACATCATTCCCCAGACTATGTCATCCTGCGCGCCGTGGCTGCGCAGCGAAGCAGCCACGGAGTCGAAGGATCGCCAGCATCGAAAAGACAGAGGGTTGGTAGGGATTCTTCGCTTCGCTCAGAATGACAGCGAGGATTGCGTCGGCCGCTCCGCTATTCCCCTCGCAACTCCTCTACGAGAGCTTTCTCGACCCGTCTCTGATATTCGGGAGTGAGTTTCTTCCCGCCTGAGGTCAGATAGAACGTGTCAATCGCCATCTGGCCTTCGGTGTCAATCAAAGCGATCTCGATGTTGCACTGCTGATGAGATAAGCAGGATGCGATCCGGTGCAGCAGGCGCGGACGATCCTGAGCGATGATCTGCACCAGCGTGCTGGTCGCAGAGCAGGAATCGTCGAATTCAATTTTTGTTTCGACCTTGACTTTCGCAATCGCGCTCTTCTCCGAACGCTGGCGATCGCGCAGCATCTTTTCCAGATCAGCTTCGCCCAGCAGCACGCTGGTCACGCCGCGGCGGAAGCGGTCCCACTCGGAAAGATTGAGTTCAAGGGTGCGGAAGCGATCGGTGAAATAGAGCGTGTCCACGACGATGCCTGCCTGATTCGAGAACGCGTTTGCCTTCACGATATTCATGCCCCAGGCTGCCAGCACCCCGGCCAGCTTGGCGAACAGGAATGGACGATCTCCGGTGACCAGCGTCAGCTCATACCAGTGGCGACCGCGCTTCAACTCCACCTGTACCGGATCATTGCCCAACTGGTCGGCCATCTGCATGTGGCGCATGACTTCTTCGGCAGTGTGCACCAGAAGATAGCGCTGGGGGAATCCTTCCAGAAATTCTTTGAACTTGCTGCTGGTCACGGGCGCCAGCGTGCGCAGGCGCGCCAGCTTTTCGTCATTCAAGTCGGCATGCACGCGCTGGTCCGCGCTCCGGTTCAGATGATTCTCGGCGGCAATGTAGAGCTGCCACACGTTCTCCGCTTTCCACGGCGTCAGGGCTTCGGGGTTCACGGCTTTGATATCGGCATAAGTGAGCAGGCAGAGCATCTTGAGCCGCTCCGGCGTGCCGACTTTTTCGGCGAAGGCCGCGACGGTGGCAGTATCGAAAATATCCCGGCGCAAGGTCGCCGACAATTCCAGGTGGTTGGCTATGAGGAACAGGACTTCCGCGCGTTCTTTGGGGTCCACATCGAGGCGATCCATGGCGCGGTTTGCGATATCGCAGCTGGCCTCTACGTGATTGCCGCCGACGACCCCTTTTCCGGTGTCGTGCAGCAGCAAGGTCAAGTAGAGCAGTTCGGGATCTTCCAGTTCGCCGAGCAGTTCCGCATAGCGCTTATCCCATTCCGACTGCGATTGCTTCAGGCGGTGCAGGCTCTCAATGGCAAGAAAAGAATGCTCGTCGACGGTGAAGCGGTGATAGAAGTCGCGCACCACGAGCGAGTCGATCAGTTTCAGCTCCGGCAAAAGCAGCGTAAGCAAACGAAGGGACTGCATGGCGCGGAGCGCATCGGCGGCATAAGGCTGTAGCAGAGTCTCCTGCAGATACAGCCACAACTCCGCTCCCCGCGGCGGCGCTACGGCCAGCGCAGGAAGGGCCTGTTCGATCCGGTATTCGGTGGTGGCGCTCAGCTTCAGGCCGTGGTGCGCCATGAAATGAAAGAGCCGCAGCAGCACTTCGGGATCCTGCAGGGCTGAGGGCTGCTGCAGGAAGACCAAGCCATCCACCACGGAAAAATCCGCGGTCGTCAGGCGCGAACGCCAGCTTTGCACTTGCCGATACAGCGCCGACCAGGCTTCGGGAATTTCTTCGAGCAACTGCGTCACCGTACGCTGCACGGCGCGAGCATGACCGAAATAGATCCGCATCCAATCGGCCGCCGAAAGTTCGCCAGCCTCGGCAGCACCGATCCTGGCTGCGGCGGCTTCATCCTGCGCTTCCCAGCTGAGCGTGTTATCGTCGCGGCCATAGCGGAAATGCAGGAAACAACGCGCGGACATCAAGAAGTCGATTGCGGCTTCGAGTTGCTTGCGCACGGGAGCACGCAACGAACTGGCGTCGGGCCAGTCCTGCAGCTTGTCCATGGCGGAGATCAGCGCCAACCAGTTCGCCACGTTGCAGTCGCGCAGACCTCCGGGAGCCTCTTTCAGATTGGGCTCCAGATGATAGAGCGTCATGCCGTACTTGCCGTGGCGCTCGCGCGTAACCTCGGCCAACCCTTGTAAGAGCGCGGGCGATTCGCGCATGATCACTTTCGGGATCACCTTATCGTGAAGCCGCCGATACAGGTCGCGATCCCCGGCAAGGTAGCGGCAATCCAGCAGCGAGATCGTGAACTCCGTGTTGTTGGGGTCGTAGCGATCGCACTCCGGCAGCGTGCGCGTGGCCGGACTGAGCTTCAGCCGCAGGTCCCACAGCTCCTGCGAAAAGCGACGCACCGGATCTTTGAAGGCCTGCTCGGCGTCACGGCCGGCGAAGAGAAACAAAATATCGATGTCGGAATAAGGAAATAGCCAGCCTCGGCCAAATCCTCCGGTAGCTACCAGCGAAAAGTTCGCAGGCTTAGACTCATCGGGACAGATGATGTCGCGCCAGAGACGGGAAAGAATATCTTCAATGAGCCGGGTGCGTTGGGCCACGGCCGACCGCCCGTCGCCGGTCGCCTCAAACTCGCGCTGAATGCGCGCCGACTCGTCTTGGATCGAACCCCGCAGTTCGCCGATCAATGAGGACGCTGCCATCGTGAAAATGATTTACCTGTACGGCCTGCCACTGGGCAGGCAAGAAACCGCTCCCGTCCGATGCTCTCCGGTCGCGTCCCATCCTCGTTCTATAGCGCGCCTTCGCCGCGCTCGTCGTTGCGAATGCGGATGGCTTCGTCGATGCGCGAAAGAAAAATTTTCCCGTCGCCGATCTTTCCCGTGCGCGCCGCGCCCAGAATGGCCTGCACCGCCTTGTCCACCATCGGATCGGCCAGCACCATTTCCAGCTTGGTCTTGGGAATCAAGTCGACGCTGTACTCGCGGCCACGGTAGACCTCGGTGTGTCCCTTTTGCCGGCCATGGCCCCGGACCTCAAGCACCGTCATGCCTTCGACTCCGATTTCCTGCAGCGCGCTCTTGACCGCTTCCAGCTTGGAGTTTTGAATGACCGCTTCAATCTTCGTCATGTTATTGACAAGTCCTGTGTGCGTATTTCACGACCGGCAGCAGCTTTGCCGCGCTGGGCTTCCGGCCAGCGCTATGCCGACGTTTCCCAATAGTACCCCTCTTCGCCGTGTTGGGAGAGATCCAGGCCCTGCACTTCTTCCTCCTCGGAAACTCGTAAGCCGATAGTGATGTCCACCAGCTTCAGAATGATCAGCGTGCCGACGATCGCCAGCACCCAGGCAATCGCGACCCCGACCAACTGATTCAGCCATTGGTGTGAGTTTCCCTCGATCAAGCCGGAGGCCAGGGTATTGCCCTGCGCATCTTTGAAGATGGGATTCACCGCGCTCACCGCGAAGACGCCCGTCAACAACGCTCCCAGCGTACCGCCCGCGCCATGCACGCCAAAAGCGTCGAGCGAATCGTCGTAGCCGAAGCGCGCCTTCACTTTGGCAACCATGTAATAGCAGAAGACCCCGGCAATCAGGCCGATCAGCAAGGCGGGCATGGGTTTGACGAATCCGGCAGCGGGAGTAATTGCCACCAGACCCGCAACCGCTCCGGAAATGCCGCCCAGCACGCTGGGCTTGCCGTTGCGGATCCATTCGGCTGCAGCCCATCCGATTGCGGCTGACGCAGCCGCGAAGTGGGTTGCAACAAATGCGCTGGTAGCCAGGCTGCCCGCCGCCAGTGCGCTCCCCGCGTTGAACCCAAACCACCCTACCCACAGCAGGCATGCGCCAATGAAGCTGAGCACGACGCTGTGCGGAGGCATCGGCTCTTTGGGATATCCCACGCGCTTGCCCAGATACAACGCGCACACCAGCGCCGAGACTCCAGATGTAACGTGCACCACGGTGCCACCGGCGAAATCGAGCGTGGGGAATCGTCCACCGAGAGAAGCATTCAGCAATCCGCCTTTACCCCACACCATGTGCGCCATGGGGTCATAAACGATGATGGACCACAGCACCATGAATACCAGCATGGCGCTGAATTTCATGCGCTCGGCGAAGGCTCCGGCGATCAGCCCGGGCGTGATGATGGCAAACATCAACTGGTAGACCATAAAGGTCTGCGCTGGAATGGTCGCAGCGTAGTCGGCATCGGGGGCGGCGCCGACACCTCGCAAAAAAAGATTGTGCCAGCCGCCAATGAAACTGTTGCCGGCCCCAAACGACAGACTGTAGCTGAAGAGTCCCCAAAGAACGGTGATGACGGCCATGAGAGCAAAGCTCTGCATCATGGTGCCGAGCACATTCTTCTTGCGGACCAGGCCGCTATAGAACAAAGCCAGCCCCGGACCGGTCATCATCAGCACCAACGCGGAGCTGGTCAGCATCCAGGCGTTGTCGGCGGAGCTCCTGGCATCAGCGGCTTGCTGCTCCAGCTTCGCCAGCCGCGCCGTTACGTCGGTGGATGGACTGGGCGCCGGCGCGCCGGTCTGCGCGCACACACCCTGCGCAAAGGCAAACATCAATACGGCCATCACCAGCCCGGTGATCAGCCTTTTTCCGTTAGGCACTGAGGCTTGACTCCCGTCGAGATTTCGCCTGCCCACAATCAGCGACGCCTCACTGTATCGCCCGCCCCTGCCCTGCGGAAATCGAAACTATCTATCGTGCCTATCAGGTTTTGTTATTGCAGCGCCACCGGGACTCCGGGGGCGGCTCAGAACTTGAATTGCACATCCAGCTGCATGCGGCGCGGCGGCTGGGCAGCCACTGGTTGGCCGAACAGCGGGGAAGAAATGGTCCCAATGTAAGTCACGTAGTTAGGATGGTTGAGAACATTGAACGAATTCAAGGAAACAGAGAAAACCTTGGACTCCTTCTTATCTTTTGAAAGCGGGAAGTCGTGCGTGAGATTGAGATCAAGATCGATCATGCCGGGGCCCGCCATGGTGTTGCGGGCGACGCCTGCCGGCCGATCATTGATGATGCCGTCGTGATTGTCGTCGCCACCCGTCGTGATATCCACCGGCTTACCCGAATACAGAGAAAGCGCGACCCCGAACGTGAAAAACCGTGTTGCCTGGGTTGAGGCCAGCAGGTCAAACTTATGCAGGCGGTCATAGTCGGATCGTCCCCAATCGGCGCCTGGGTCATAGCTGTTTGCCGGGAAAAATGTGATTCCGCTGCTGTTGTTGTAAGTCCGGCTGAGCGTGTATTGCACCTGGCCGGAAAAATATTTGTTCAGCTTGCCGCGGTAAGTGACTTCGAGCGCATTGCCCTTCATGTATCCTTCCGACTGAATTTCGCGGACCTGGCCCAGCGACGGGTTCGGCGAGACCCAGTTACCGGCGACCAGCACCGGCGCATTGGCGTCAATCGAACGAAACGAATCGATGCCGCGATTGCCAATGTACACGGCGCTGAGGGTCGTCTTGGCCGTCAACTGCCGCTCAACCCCAATGCTGTATTGCAAGACATACGGAATGCGAGCGCGAGGGTCGAGCGTCACCAGGCTGGCCGGACTTTGAGCCACCACCGCCGGATTGATCGGATACGAAACCAGCGGCGGATCGACGATGTAGCGGAGAAGGTTCACGCCATTGAAATGCAGCAAGTCAGCAATCGGACTGGGACCGGTGCGATCGTAAAACACCCCACCTCCTCCGCGAATGATGGTCTTGCCCTTGGCGCTCGGAGCCCAGGCAAAGCTCACGCGCGGAGCGAAGTTGTTCGGATCGTCGTGGAAAAAATTTTGCCAGTAATAACGCATTCCCACATAGACAGAAAAATCGGGCCGTACGCGGATGTCGTCCTCTACGAAGCCGCAGAGAACTTTTTCCAGGAACGCCACGTGACCCTGGCCGGTTTGCACCAGATAGGTCGAAGCAACTCCGGCGGAATAATCCGCCGCGCTGGCGAAGGTGTAGGTTCCCTGGCGGTTGGTGAAGTCGTCGAAACCGCGGCGGCTGATGTCGGGAACATCGATGCCAAAGCTGATCTGCTGCCGGCCACTGGCATAAGTGGCAAAATCCGTGCCGTCGAAGTGATATTCGGTCCGCCGCGAGTCGGCTTGAGCTCCTCCCGCGGTGAAGAGTCCTGAGACAGCGATCTGAGGATCAGCCAGCAAGCTTGTTGTGGAGTTATCGTAGTGCCCCACCAGGAACCTGAGTTGATTCAGCCAGTGCGGGGAGATCTGGTGAAGGAAGCTGACGTTAATCTCATGTTCCAGAAAATGCGCATTCGTGGCCGCGCTGGGTAGCGTCGTGCCACCGGCATTCTGGTTTTCTGATGAGCGATGCTCGTAGGAGTAGCCGATCCAGAATTGGTCTCCGTTGGCGAGATCATGAAAGACACGTCCCGACCCGAAGAAGTGGTGCGTAGGATTGGGCAAGGTCTGTGCGAACGGTCCCAGTCCCAGCGATTCTGCGGCAGAAATGGCCGCGGGATCGATGATGTCCTGCTGGTCGAGGATGTCCTCGTCCAACGACAACAAGAAACTGGTCCGCTTACTGTGGCCGACGGGACCCGTTACCGCGCCTTCATAATATTGCCGCCGCTCCGGCGGCTTCACGACCGCAAAGGCGTTGCTCGCGTCAAAGGGCGAGTCGCGGAACATGAAATTCAAGGAGCCGTGATACTGCGGAGTGCCGCTCTTGGTGATAATTTCCAGGCGCGCCCGCCCTGGCCGCGAGAACCGGGCTGAATAAGGATTATTGTTGATCTTCACTTCCTGCACGGCAGAGGGCGTAACCCCGGGTCCATTCGCCTCGATTCCATTTACGACCAACGAGACGCCGTTAGTCCCGATCGCATTATCGTCGAGAAATCGCGACATGGTCGTGATGTAATCCTGATCAAAGACGGGCACGCGATCGAGCGCATCACGGCTGATGTTGTTCGCGTTCTGATTTTCCGAAGTTTCCGTGCTCACCGTGGGCACATTTACGCTACTGGCTACCGTAACGGTTTCGGCCTGCACCGGGATCTGCAAGATCGCGCGTAATGAGGCAGGGCGTTTATTCGCCACTGTGGCGACAACGGTGGCTTCGCGAAAGCCTTCCGCACGGAACGTCAGCGTGTACTCTCCCGGCAGAATATTGTCGAAGTGGAAGGCTCCCGCCGAATCGGTCGAAGTCTGGGCGAGCGGCTTGGCTGGATCTTTCCCGGACAAAGTGACGCTAGCGTGAGCAATGGCTGCTCCCGAAGGATCCAGTACAAGCCCAGTAATGGAACGCGCAGCGGCGGCAACTCCGGCGGAAGACCGTTTCCTCCTGCGCACCCGCTAGCGGCGCCAGGCCAATCAGGGCAATTAGAATGACGGCAATCAGTCTGTCGTTCAAGAAACGGTCTCTGGCAGCGTTGGGAATGTTCGCTGATGAGGATAGCGCACGAACCTGAAATGGGCCTGAAGGACCGGCGCTGGGCCATTTCGCTCTACAGGATTCCCCTGATGGCGCGTACACGGAATCGTGGAGATGATTGATATTCGCGCCTTTGGTCCGATGTAGATTCCAGCCGTAGAGTGTGTTGAGTAGAATTGGAGGGGTTCCCAGTGGTGTCTCCAGAAAAAACGAAAGTATCAACGACGCTTCCAGGCAAAGTAGAGAAAGTGATCCAGCCTCACCCCAGCAGCGGTGAACCGGAAAAAGCCCAGATCGCCGTCGAAGGCGCCGATCATCTCTATCGTGAGATTCGCGTTCCAAACCGCCTGGTGGACGACAATGGCCACAAGGTGAAGTTAAAAGAGGGCGCGGACGTCGAAGTCAAGATCGAAGCCGATCCTACGGTCACGAAAAAGCTTGCTGGCGGGGAAGAAAGCGACAACCACTTCAGTAGCCGACGTGCTTGATCCTTTTCTCGGCAAGCAGCCTGTTTTAGCTCCCAACCCCCGGTGCCTATTTCACAGGAGGCTTGGAGGGCTCCGGCTTGGCGAACTTGGCCGCGTCCACAGGAACATTCTGCTGCAGTTCACTCACCTGAATCGTGAATCTCCCGCTGGGCCGCGCTAAGGTCCAGCGGTACGGGACCTTCACGCCGTTCGCCTCGCGGTAATCGCCATAATCAATCTGTGTGGGAAGCCATCCCAGCGCGGTCTCGCCGAAGCGCACCAGACGCAGGAGCAAGCCAGATTGCTCATCGAAGTAGAGCCGGATGGGCGGATTGCCTGGGCGTTCTCCGACGACTACATAAGCTTCCCGATCGCCGATCTTTTGAGTTCCATCCGTTTTCATCGCGCTGAATATTTCTTTCAAATGCGTTGCCAGATGCAGGTCGGCATCGATCGCAGCTGCCTCAATTTCGCTGCCTTGCATGAAATGCGGAGGACGTCCCGGAAAACTCAGCCAGCCTTCGTGGCCGTCGAAGGCGGTCACGCTGTCTCCCTCGGGCATGTGGGTGAATGAAATTCGCTGGTCGGGATCCTTCGCATAAATATCGATGAGCATTGATTGCCCGCCAAACTCGATCTTGCCCTTCATGACGCGGCTCTTGATTTTGTCGATTGCCGCGGAGCCTCCCAGAGCTTGCACGTATTTGTCGATCAGTTGCTCGGGAGTTGGGCTGGCCTTGCCGCTTGCCTCTGCTTTCATGGAGTCGCCGGTAGCGGCGACGGCCATCGTGCTTTTCAGCTCGTCCTCCATCACAGCCGGGATCGCGACCGGCATGGCGTTCCCGCGATGACAGGTATAGCACGTCACCTCCCGGCGGCGGTCGAAGTTGTCCGCGTTGATCGCGAACATCATCTCCATCATCTTGCGCGCAGTTTGCTTCGGCTTCTTATCGTCTTTTTCAAATGCATTCTTCACGTGGCAGAACTCGCAATTCACCCCCAGTGAAGCCGCGACGAACTGCATGGTGGGAATCAACTGCTCCGCCGGAATTCCTTTGAGCACCTGAATATTCTTGAATTGCTCTTCCGCTTTCTTCGGAGTCTGGCTCGGCTCGGCGATCTCTGGTCCAGAATGTTGGGGAACGCGGGTAGAGTGCGCTTTCAGGCTGCTGACTATCCCGCCTGCGACAATCAGCACGGTCACGAATGCCAGGACGCGTCTTGAGGCCATATCGAAGATTCCTCGCGTGAAGAAAATGAGTTCCGGTTCTACGGCCGGTTGCTATAAATGTACTTGCCCGATTCTTCGGCGACAACGACGCGGTTGGGCAGAAGCGCGTCCACCTTCGCTTTCAAGTGGGACGGAACAAAGAGAAAAATGCGGGTGCTTCCGGTCCAATCCCGCAGCAAGTCGGCGTCGCTCAGATAAATTTTGGGAGCATCGGAAAAGGTTGAGCCGAACCACATCGAGGTCGTGCGCCCTTCGACCAGTTCGATCGGCCGCTGCAAATAGAACAACAGCGATGAACCGAATGCCTGATCTCCGAAAATCATCACGCGATCCGCCGGACGCGCCTGCGCTGCAATCTGCCGGGCCAGATCTTTGGATGACAGATACGGTCCGAACCTTCCCAAAGCGATGTGCGCCGCGATCAGAAAAACCGCCATGCCGGCCGCCAGCGCCCACGTGGCCGCATAATGCCGCCGCTTCATTCGCAGCAGAAAAGACAGCGGGGGCGCCAGCAACAGCGCAATCGCGGCCAGCACTGCGGGAAGCCGCAATGCCGCGAACGACGCATAACTCAGGTCCAGCATGTGCGACGTGGAAAGCGTGTCGGTAGCCATGTTGTGTTTGGCCAGAACCGTGCCGATATCGGGCTCGAAGGGCAGGTTGCGCGATCGCCACAGCATCGCCAGCAGCGTCACTCCGGCGGCAACTCCGATGGCCGCCAGCCCTCCCGCAGAGATCCGCAGCCCTCCTTTGCGAACTCCCGCATTGCAGTCGCTCCATTCGCAGCGCGCGACGCCTTCGGCCAGCAGCACCAGCAACGGCAGATACGCCGGGAACGTGTAGTACTCCTGATTCGTTGAAATGGCGAAGAAGACAAGGATCAATCCCGCCAGGATCCAGCACATCAGGCGCGTGCGAGCGGCGAAGTCACTGCGGCGTTCTCGTTTGCGCACATCGATCCAGGTGCGGATCGCCGCCGGAAAATACAGGCTCCAGGGGAACAGCCACACCAGATGCAGCGACCAGTACAGCGCCCACGGCAGTTTGTTGTAATCGCGCGGATAGCGCTTGCCCAGGAATCTCAGAAAATGTTCGTTGACGAAATAAAACCAGAAAAAGCCATGGCCGCCCTGCCCGCCTGTGTTTCTTAACCCGGCGAGGATGTGCCAGGGCGCCGCGATCGCAAGAAATAAAATCAGCCCCGAAAACAGCCGGAACTCGCGCCAGCGCCGCCATTCTCCAGTGACGCCGAGATAAATGACGGCCGCGCCGCCGGGAAACGCGAGCGCAATCAAACCTTTCGTCAGCACGCCCAGCGCCATGCACGCGTATCCGGCATACCAGCGCCATTCACGCCCCTCGGGCTGCAATGCCGTCAAGAAGAAGTATAAGGACGCCGCAATGAGCAGGCTCAGCAGCACATCGGGAATCAGAATGCGCGTAAACAAAAACACGCCCGCGGCCGTATAAACAAACAAGCCTGCGTAGATTCCGGCGCGTTCCCCGAAGGCCCGGCGTGCCCACACCAGCCCCAGCATTCCCAGCAGTAGCACCGAAATTGCCATCGGCAGGCGCGTGGCGAATTCATTGACTCCAAACAGCCGGTAGCTGAATGCGACTAACCAATACGGAAGCGGCGCTTTCTCCAGATAGCGCACGCCATTTATATGCAGGGTGACATAGTCGCCGGTGACGAACATTTCGCGCGCCGCCTCGGCATGTGTGCTGTCGGCGTCGTCGAGCAAAGCCGGCGAAAACAGCGAGCCAACGTATACCGCCGCGAAAACAATCGCCAGCGCGGAATAAGAAGCAATCCGGAGCCGTCGAGAAACACGGCTTTGTTGTTCAGAGATTGGAGGCGTGGAAATAGCGCTCAATTCGGGGAACCTATTCCAGTGTGGCAAAGAATGGCGCTACCCGCAAGCGCTACTGCGCACATCGCGGGCTTGGGGATGCGAGTCTTCTGGCCACTCTGTGTCATCGCTGATCAGGCGCCGCGCCCGGCGCGGCTTGCGCCCGCCGCTCGAAAAATTGCCACTTGTCCATGTTCGCCGGCACGGCGACATCGAAAAATCCCACCATCATCTCGTCTGAAGTCTGGTCGCCCCAGGTCACGAGCTTATTGGGATCCGGATTGTGCGGATTGTTTTTTGAATTGTCGTACCAGGCAATCGCCCGCAGTTTTGTTCCTGCCTTCAGCAAGCGCGGCTCGGCCAGTTTGTAGCTCAACTGCCAGTGAAAGTGATAATTCACGCGCAGCAGCACTTCTACGCTGCCATCCGCGTGCACAATGTCGTACTCGAATCGCTTCCCGCGCAAATGCATGTGCGGAAACAGGCTCAGCAGAGTCGCATCGTGGGGCAGCGTGCCTTGCACTTCGACCCGGAAATTGTCCGCTCCCGGCGGAATGATCAGCGCATGATTGTTCAATTGCAGAGTGATGACGCGCTGCTTGGGAAGACTTTTCGCAAATACCAGGCCGATGCTGGTTTGATCTTCGCTGGCCGTTCCATTGGTCGTGTAATGCATCTGAAACACCAGGTCCGAACCGGCGGGGACAAATTTGGCCATCCCGTTCGCCCACTCATCCGGAGAGCTTCCTGGAGCGTAAACCAGCAACAGATCGCTGGTGGTCTCGTGCGCCTGGCGCCGTTCAGCCGGATCGCTCAAGGTCGAAGCCGTGAAAGACTCGCCCACGGGTGCATGCCGGAGCCACTCCGAATTCGGCGGACGAATGTAAACCACCGCATGATGCACGTGCGCCGGACTCCCTGGACGGAACTCCGACATCTGCACCCAACGGTCCTCGCCAAAATGTGTGGGGACGATCTCGTAGGTATATTCGATCTCGCCGCTCGCCGGAATGTTCACCGGAGTTGGCATCTTCACAACTAAGTCAGGCTGAGGAATGTTCCAGCCCTCGACCCAGTTTCGCGGAGACGGCGCATCATGCACGTTCCCGGGGGGCGCCCCAGCCGCAGCCCATTGCGAAACCGTGGCAATCTGCTGCTCCGTCAAGGAGGGATCGTTTTGAAAATGTCCATACCGCGGATCGGCAAACCAAGGAGGCATCATTCTGGTCTGAACCGCGTGGGCGATCGCCTCAGCCCACGGGCGCGTTTGCTGGTAGCTGACAAACGGCATAGGCGCAATCTCGTGCGGCCGGTGGCAGCTCTGACAATGGTCTTGCAGGATCGGAAGCACATCTCTGTAAAAACTGGGCTGCGATTTTTTTGCGCTGGTCGCGGGCCGTTGCGTCTGCCAGGCGGCAGATTGCCAGACAAGAGACATGAGAGGGAAGCCGGCCAACCCAATCGCCATTAACACCGCTCTCACGATCGTAGAAACTCCAGGGTCAAAGCCCAGGATTGTCGCGCTGCATCCGGTTGGTACGCAGAGCGCTCGTCGCAGAAAAATCCATGATTCGCGTTGGAGAATTCCACATTCACATAAACCTTGCCGGCCGCGCTCAGAGCGTCAGCCACCGCTTTTCGATGCTCGGGCTTGATGTTTTTATCCAGACCTCCCCAGATCAACAGAGCCGGCCCGTGAAGTTTGGCGGCGCGGTCGAGCAATCCGGGAGCAATGCCTCCGCCATAGAATGAGACGGCGCCACGCAGCGGCAGCACGCTATTGGCCAGGAATGCGATCCGGCCCCCCATGCAGAATCCCACGCACGAAATCTGATCGGCAATCACATGCGGGTTCGAATGCAGCCAGTCGTACGCCGCTTGCGTGTCCGCCTGGGCGCCTTCATTGGTCACGGCCTGATAGTGGGGCGCCACTGAGGCGAAGTCGTTGTAATTGCCCTCGAATCCCGCCGGAGCCGTACGATGAAAGAGTTCCGGTGCAATGGCTACATAGCCCTGCGCGGCGAACCGCTCCGTCACGTTACGAATATGCGAATTCACTCCGAACGCTTCCTGAAATAGGATCAGCCCCGGACGTGGGCCGCCACTTGCCGGCCGGGCAGCATACGCGGCCATGGGCGAGCTGCCGGGAACCTTCAACTCGATTTTTTCTTTGATGAGTTCACTTTGGGTCATGCTGTCAGTCCCCAGAAAATGGCCTGCGAAGCCTTCTCTTTATCCTCGCATAAAAGCCGGCAGCCCGGCGCGTCGGCACACGAGCCCGCAAAAATGCTACAGTCATCAGTTCATGTCTGCGCCGAATTCCAGCTTCGTTCGCGCCTGCAAATCGCAACCGGTCGAGCGCACTCCCGTCTGGTTCATGCGCCAGGCCGGACGCTACATGCCCGAATACCGCGCCGTCCGCAAGCAGCACTCGCTGCTGGAAATCTGCAAAAAACCGGCGCTGGCCGCCGAGGTCACGATCGCCGCCGCCGAAATTCTTGGCGTCGATGCCGCCATTATCTTCGCTGACCTTCTGTTGCCGCTCGAGGTCATGGGATTGCCTTTCCATTTTTCCGCGGGCGAAGGTCCGGTGATCGAAAAGCCCGTCCGCAGCAAGGAAGATATCGCCCGCCTCAGTACGGATCACGCTTCCGACCTCGGTTATGTTTCCGAGGCCGTGGCCCTGGTCGCGAAGCATTTCGCAGACCGAGTTCCAGTGATCGGATTTTGTGGCGCCCCCTTTACGCTCGCCAGCTACATGATTGAGGGCGGAGGCTCGCGCAACTACATTCATGCCAAGAAAATGATGTACAACTCGCCCGCTCAGTGGGACGCGTTGATGGCCAAGCTGGTGGCCGTGACCACCGCGTACTCCGCCGAACAGGTGCGCGCCGGCGCCGATGCCATCCAGATTTTCGACAGTTGGGTGGGATGCCTGAGCGTGGAAGACTATCGCCGCTCCGTGCTGCCCCATGTCACTGGCATGGTGAAGCAGTTGCAAAAAACCGGAGTGCCCGTCATTTATTTCGGCACCGACAGCGCTACGCTTCTGCCTGCGATGACGGAAACGGGAGCCGACGTGGTCGGCCTCGACTGGCGCATCCCGCTCGACGAAGGTTGGGCACGGCTCAGTCACCAATGCGCGGTGCAGGGAAACCTCGACCCCGTGCTGCTGTTCGCCGATTGGAAAGAATTAAAATCCCGCGCCCAGGACATTCTCCGCCGCGCTGCCGGCCGCCCGGGCCACATTTTTAATCTCGGCCACGGAATCCTGCCCGAGACTCCGGTCGAGAATGTGAAGAACCTGGCGCGGCTGGTGCAAGAGTACACGGTACCGGCTTCCGCCGATCCCGCTTCCGGAAGCCGCAAACCTGCCGCCGGAAGCCGGCAGCGATGACGCGAGTCGCCATCATCGGTGGGGGCATCTCCGGTCTTTCCGCCGCATACTCGCTCGAACAGCAGCACGCCGCAGGCGCCAAAATCGAATACTTGCTCTACGAAGCTTCGCCCCGCCTGGGAGGCGTCCTCCGCACCGAGCTCATTGACGGATGCGTGGTCGAAGCCGGTCCCGACTCTTTCGTGACGGAAAAGCCGTGGGCGGCCGATCTCTGCCGTCGAGTGGGCCTTGGCGACCAGCTCATCGGCTCCAATGACGCCGACCGCAAGACTTACATCCTGACTCGCGGCCGCCTCGTGGTCATGCCCGACGGCCTGATGTTTATGGTTCCCACGAAGATCCTGCCCACGGGTTTCTCCCCTCTGTTCTCGTGGAAGACAAAGTTGCACATGGCGCGAGAGCTATTCCATCCGCCCCGCTCGGTGGATCGCGATGAGTCCGTCTCCGAATTCGTCCAACGCCATTATGGCGCAGAGATGGTCGATCGTCTGGCGGACCCGCTGTTGTCTGGAGTCTATGGCGGCGAAGCTGCCAACCTGAGCGTCCGCGCCGTCCTTCCCAGGTTTGCTGAAATGGAGCGTACACACGGCAGCCTGGGGCGCGCCATGCTGGCCGCCCGCAAAAAAATGTCAGCCGCTCCGCGCCAGCTCCCACCCCCTCTGTTTACTTCGCTTAGAAATGGCATGCAGCACCTGGCCGAAACCCTGGCCTCCAAACTTACTCCGTCATGCCTGCGAACCAACACAACCGTTCAGGCGATTCAGCGTGAAGGGGAAAGCTGGGTCGTTTCCGCGGGACTTCAATCCGACCCGTTCGATGGTGTAATCGTGGCGCTTCCTGCTCCCGCAGCCGCGAGCGTGCTGCGAATGGCGGGCCCCGAACTGTCTGCTGAACTCGCTGCCATCCAATACAGTTCTTCGATTACCGTGGGACTCGGCTACGATCGCGAGGTCCGCCAGTCGCTTCCGCCCGGTTTCGGTTTTTTGGTGCCGCGCAGCGAAGGCAAGCGCCTGCTGGCCGCAACCTTCGTTCACAACAAATTCCCGCATCGCGCTCCGCCAGATCGCGCCTTGTTGCGATGCTTCTTCGCTGGAAGTAATGCCGAAAATGTCTGGCCTCTGAGCGATGATCAGATCGTCGCAATTGTGCGCAATGAGCTGCAGCAGATCCTCAATCTACGTGCCGCTCCGCTGTTTGCGCGCGTCTACAAGTGGAAGCGCGCCATGGCCCAATATGGCGTGGGGCACCTCGATCGCCTTGATCGCATGGAAGGCTTGCGGAGGCAGTTGCCGGGATTAGCTCTTGCCGGAAATGCTTACCGGGGAATTGGCGTTCCGGATTGCGTTCGCTCCGGCCTCGATGCTGCAAAGCAATTCGTAGAACCTTGAGGGTCGCGTGCTCTGCAGTGCCGAAAAAGTCTACGCTGCTGCGGACCGATCCAGGGTAAGGTCCGGCTTCAGCGAATCTTCGGGTATGGGCAGCCGGACTTTTACAGTTGTGCCTGCCGGGCTAGATTGGATTTCTAGTTTTCCGCCGAGTTGCCGCAGCCGTTCCTGCATCCCGCGCACGCCAACGCCCGGCGCTCCGGCCGCTGACATCTCTTCCAGTTTGTGCTGTGGAATCCCGCGGCCTTTGTCTCCAATTTCCACAAGCACCTCACGATTGCGTTCGCTCACTCGAATCTCGGCCACCGGGCTCCCGGAATGCCGATGGATGTTGGTGAGGCACTCCTGTATAACCCGGAAGATCGCCGTCTCCATCTCGCCTGGAAGGCGATGAAAATCCTCCGGCATGTCCAGATGAACCTTGATGCCACTGCGTTGCGCAAATCCGTCCACATACCAGCGCAGCGCCGAGGATAAGCCAGCCTCGTCCAGCAGAGGTGGATGCAGCAGGTGAGAAATCGTGCGCACCTCGGTCACCATTTCCTGCACCAGGCTTTCACTATCGTTGAGCGCTGCCGCGGTCCGGGCCAGCTGATCAATATCCGTGCGCACAGCGGACAGATTCATGCTGAGCGCTGCCAGCATCTGTCCGACGCTGTCATGCAATTCGCGCGCGATGCGCCGCCTTTCTTCGTCCTGCATCTGGAGAAGTCGCGCCGACAGTTCGCGCAAGTTCTGATTGACCCCGTGAAGATCGGCGGTGCGTTCCTGGACTTTCAGTTCCAGTTCGCTCTGCGATTTGCGCAGCGCCTCATGCTGCCGCCGCCGCGACTCGCCCATGACCATAATGATTACGCACGAAAGCAGGAATGCCAGGGTCGCGATCGATTCAGCAGTATCGGGATAAGCGAAGGCGTGAATTCGTGGGATGAATCCAAAAGTCGCGGCAACCACGCCCAGCACCATCGCCAGGATCGCGGGCCCTATGCCGCAGTACCACGCCGAGAAGGCTACCGCGGGAAACAACAGCACGTAGCCCACTCCATTCCCCGTGTAAGGTGTCATCCTGCTGGAAACCAGGGAAGCGATAAGAATCGCAATGACCGGAAGGCCATAACGCAGGGAATTGCTGCTTGAGATTCGCGCCGAAAGCGAACGTTGGATCCCCATCGATAACCTGCTATCAGATTGTCTTAACCGCAAGACGAAGCAGCTGAAAGCGCAAAACCGCGATCGAGCAGCGGCTACTTACTAGAGGCCAGTTCCAAGTATTCTAACAGGGCACCCGCAAGAAGGAAGCCGGAAATGAAAGGGCTGCAAACCCCTGATCGGCAGGCTAATCTGGAACATACCTAGGCGGGAATTTCGGCTTTCTTTCGCCCCAGTTCGCGGCGCATCTTCGCCAGTACCAGGCGGATTTCGTCATAGCTGATCTCTGGCGGCAACATTTCTTTCAGAGTTCTCAACTTCTCCAGCTTATCCAGGCCGACGCGCGCACATGCGGCTTCAATCACGGACTGCTTGTTGCGATCGATCCACGCCGGATCGAACTCTGCCTCCCCACTTTCCACCAGCGCAGTCACGGCGCTCACGATCGTCCCAAGCTGGCGGTCGCGGAGCTTTGCGATTTCCTCCAGGCTCTTGCCCGCGGTCAATAATTGCAACGTCTCCAACGCGGGTGCGGTTTTCTTCGCCGCCACAGCCTGGGCCCGCGCTCCCTCGCGATAACGTTCGAGAGCAGCCAGAATTCCTGGTCCATACATCTCAGCCTTTCGCTCGCCGATCCCAGTAACCAGCAGCAAGCTCGCAACCGAAGTGGGCCGATTCCGTACGATTTCATCCAGCGATGTATCGTGCAGCACTACAAAGGCCGGAACCCCTTGCTGTTTCGCCGTCATCCGCCGCCACTCTGCCAGGTATTCGCGCAACGCCCAGTCGTCTTCGCTCGCAGGCTTGACAGCCGATGCGGTCTTAGTTCTTGCGACAAAAATCTTAGCTGCCCGAGCACTCCCAGACTTCAGCCATTCCGGCAGGCTTCTGCAGACGTCGCAATTCCCGCACGAACCCCACTTCGGAGTCTCGCCGAAATGGACGCAAATCTGCCGGTGCCGGCACTGCGGAGCCTCCGCGAATGCGCGAATCACGTGGTATCGCTGCCAGGCCCGTTCGCGCTCTGCCGGGTCGAGGATCTGGTTGGCAAAGTGCCCCAACAAACCTGCATCCCGCTTTTGCCAGAGCAAAATGCAATCCGCGGTATTTCCGTCGCGTCCGGCGCGTCCCGCCTCCTGGTAATACTGCTCAACCGACTTCGGAAGTGCCAGGTGAATCACCGCCCGCACTGTCGCTTTGTTAATGCCCAGGCCGAACGCGATCGTTCCCACCAGCACTCGAACCTCATCGGACATCCAGAGTTCCTGATTGCGCCGCCGGTCCTCATTTTGCATTTTCGCGTGATAAGGCACTGCGGAAATTCCGTGGTTCTCCAGGAAATCAACCGTTTCTTCCACGCGATTAATCGTTGGAGAATAAACAATCACGTTGCCATCGGTGTGATTGTGCAGCGAGCTCAGCAGGAGATCCATCTGGTTGCTGGTGTCGCATTCGCGCACCAGATAGCGCAGATTCGGGCGGTGGAAGCTCGCGATGTACTTGTCCGGATCACGCAGCGCAAGCTGCTCTAAGATGTCATGCCGCACGTGCCGCGTGGCGCTGGCGGTGAACGCCGCAATCGGGCATTCCGGAAATCGCTGGCGCAGGTTCTTGAGCTGCCGGTACTCCGGGCGGAACTCGTGGCCCCATTCCGAAATGCAATGAGCCTCATCGATCGCGAAAAAGCCGATTGGGACTTTCTGCAACCACCCCGCGGTATCGGCGCGCTGCAGCCGTTCGGGCGAAAGATACAGCAGCCGGTACTCGCCCTTTTCTGCCTGGCGCATGACGCGGTTCTGCATGTCGGCCGCCATGGTGCTGTTCAGAACCGCCGCCGGAATCCCCATCTGCGCCAGCTGTGCGGCCTGGTCCTGCATCAATGCGATCAGGGGTGAGATCACCAGGGCCGTTTGGCCCGAGATCACCGCCGGCAACTGGTAGCACAGAGACTTGCCTCCGCCAGTCGGCATCACGACGCAAGTGTCGTGTCCGGCCAGCAGGCTGCGCACGATCCTCTCCTGCAAAGGACGGAAAGTGCTATACCCCCAGTAGCGCCGCAGTGCTGTCAGCAGATCCGCTTCTGAGGTCATGGCATCAGTATAGGGGTTCGAAGAAAGGACTAGTCGCAGAACTGATACCTTGAAGGCCGATCAATTCCCGCTCTGGAACGCCGGAAGCCAGTGATCACTGACCCTGGCCACTAGCCAATTGATCCCTAACCCCTGACCCTAACCCCTCCGCGATGCGTCCTCTCAAACGCAATCCAGCTCAACGCAATCACGACGAAGCACAGCAGGCTGCCCTCCGGCCCCACCGATCCACCAGTCAGCCATCGCGGTCCATGTAGCGACGAACTCAGCAGATGGCCGGGAGAAACCATGCCGCTATCCGGCACCGAGTAAAAGAAGCTCTCGCCCCAATCCCAGGCCGCATGAAATCCCACCGCGAACCACAAGTTGCCGGTCCGCCGAAGCGTCAGGCAGAAAAATAGTCCAATGCATGCGGCTGCCAGCAGTCCGGGCCATTCCTCTCCCCCATTCCTTAGATGAATGAGCCCAAAGGCGCATGAGAGGGTGATTGCCGCTGGCCAGAAGCCCATTCCGCGCGCCAGCGTGAACTGCGAGTATCCCCGCAGACAAAACTCCTCAAACATGCCGACAACCAGGAAGTAGACAGCCCAGAATGCGGCGAATCTTGCCAGGCGCACGCCGTGGAACACGATGTGTCCGAATGCAAAACCGTGCAACCCATAAAGTGCGACCATCAAAAAACTGATGGCGCCGAATCCCCACAGCGTACCGCTCCCGAAAAGCCGCACGAATGCCGATCTCATCGGTAAGCCGTAGACTCCCCATCGCCGCCGTTCCACTCGCGCCAGCACGACCGCTGGAATCACCGCGGCCACAAAGAATCCGGCCTCTTCCAGCAACATCGTCCACAAGCCACTTTCGCCAAAATCGTGCGCATCCGCCATCGCCGCGGCAATCTTCTGGAATGCCAGAAACCCTACTGCATAGAAGGCAAAACCCCACCCAGGCCGCAGCCCATCCGGCCCGAAAAACAGGACGTGCGCGTACGATGGTTGCGACGCAGCGGCAAACTCCGGGCTCGACTCCGGAGCCAGCGCTGGGGATGGAGAAGTGCTGCCCGGACTCGGCTCAACGTCCTTCATTTCGAGAACATTCCCGCAAACTGCCTCCGTCATGGTAAAACACTCGGCTCGACCTTATGCGCCCATATTTCACCCGCGAACGCTTTGGCCGCCCGCAATTTCTCGCCGGCCTGCTGCTGCTCGCCTTTCTTGCACAGGCAATTTGGCTGGTTCATGCCGAACTGAACGCTTCCGAAGGACCGGACAGCAGAGAAGCGATGCGCATCGCCGAAGGCTGGAAACAACTGCACGGCCGGGGAATGGCCGCGGCCCCTGTAGAGCAGAATCCCGGTCAAGAGGTGCAAGCCCCGTTCACTGAAACCGATGAGGCTGGATACGACACCGAACACTCTCCGTTGCTGTACCTGCTCTCCGCCGCGCCACTGCTCGCCTGGACGCGCGATCTCGCCCCTGACTCCGCCGCCTATTGGCGATGGCTCCCGCGCCTCCCATTCCTCGCCTGCGGGCTCTTTCTCGGAGCGTCTTTGTGGTATGTGGCGCGCCGCCTCTGTGGCAATATGGGCGGCTTCATTGCACTCACTCTCTACTGCTTCTCGCCCTCGCTGATCCAGGCCAGTGCCGCTTGGCACACCGACCCTGAGATCGTCGCAGCCTGGGGAGCCTTCGGAACCATCTTCACCGCCATCGCGGTCGCCCACACGCTATATGCCCCGCGTGAAGTCGTCCTGTGGAACTGGCGTCGCATCGTCTTACTCGGCGTCGCGCTCGCCATCGCCATCGCATCGCAGTTCTCGTTCATCGTGGTTGTCCCGATGGCTCTGGCTTTCCTGCTATATGTAGCGCCGGTGCGAATGCGGGCAGGATTCGTCATCTGGATCGCCGCCTGCACGGTCGCAGGCCTGCTCCTGTTCGCCATTTACTCCTTCCATCCCCACGCCTTTCTGCGCGGCATGCACCACGCCGACTTCTGGGGCGCAACCTGGAGAGGTTTCACCGTCTTCGGGGTTTACAAGGAAGTCGCCCGGCAGATCGCTCGTGCTTGCCCGGCTCTGGTGTTGGCGCTTCCGGTGGCGATCGTGACCTATACTCTCTGGCGCCGGGCCCGCTATTTCGGCAATACTGCGCCGCTGTTGATGGCCGCTTTCTTTATCCTGCTGGGCATGGCGCATCCTCACACCGCCGCCGCCGGGTTCCTGCTCGCGGCCGTTCCCTTTCTCTTTATCTTTGTTTCGGGAGTGCTGGCGGACTTGCTCGAAACCACTTATCGCCCGGTGATCATGGCTTGCGTAGCCATGCTGCTGCTTACTTACATCGCGCGGACTCTGCTTGCCTTAGCCCAAGTCCAGACCGGCTGATAGCTCAATGGTGAGCGACGGCGCGCTGCTCCAATAGCTGCTGCGATAGGAAGTCGAGATATTCTTGCATGCCTTCGCCAGTCTTGGCGGAAAGGCGAAAAATCCGCATGCCCGGACGCACCGATTCGATGCTCTTGCGCGCCACTTCCCAATCAAACTCCACCGCCGCGGCCAGCTCGTTCTTGCTGATCACGGCGACGTCCGCGCTGTTAAAGATCGTCGGATATTTCAACGGCTTGTCTTCCCCTTCGGTCACCGACATCAATACCAGCCGCAGATTCTCGCCCAGATCGTAAGACGATGGACACACCAGATTCCCGACGTTCTCGATGAAGAGAAAATCCAAGTCCCGCATTTTCCAGCCCTCGAGCGCATTCTGCACCATCGCCGCTTCCAGATGACAAAGCGTCCCGGTCGTAATCTGCCGGACTGGAGCCTTGCTCCGCGCCAGGCGCACGGCATCATTCTCGGTCGCGAGATCTCCCACCAGAGCCGCCACGCGATACTTCGGCTGCAAGAGAGTAAGAGTTTTTTCCAGAAAAGTTGTCTTCCCCGACCCGGGGCTCGAAACCAGGCTCACCACGAAAACTCCCGCTTCCCGGAACTGTTCCCGCAGCCCGCGTGCAATGATGTCATTCTGCTTCAGAACATTCCGTCGAACTTCGACCAGGCGTGGTTCGCTCATTCCTGCACCTCCAGCGCGAAGACTTCCAGTTCCTTGCCTTGCCTTATGTCCATCGTCGGCGCGCCGCACTCCGGACACGCAAATGACTGTAGCGACCCCAACACGCGCATTTCCTTGCACTCCGGGCAAAAAATCGTTACCGGAATGTCCTCGACAATCAGCCGCGATCCCGCCAGCGGCGTATCCTGGCAAGCCACCTCGTAGGAAAAAAGCAGCGCGTCTTTCACGACGCCGGACAGCGCGCCCAGCCTCAGATGCACCGCCGCCACCTGCACGCCCCGGCGCTGCGCCTCGTCCGTAGCCGCCTCCACAATTCCCATCGCGATGGAAAGTTCGTGCATTCTCCCCGCTCTCACCTTACCAGCTGTCCAATGAAGACTCCGTAAGGCTCCAGCGTCACGACGTCCCCTTGGGCCGAAGAATTTCCTGTCGCCACCAGACTCTTCGCCGACGAGAATCCGTTCTTGCTGATCTGGAAGTCCGGCTTCTGTACTATCCCAGACATATTCAGCGCTACCAGTACCGCCTGATCCTGATAGATCCGCAAATACGAAAGCACGTTCGGTTCGTTCTCGTTGATCGCCAGATAGCTTCCATCCAACAAGCACTTGTTCGTATGCCGCAGTTTGAGCACCTTCTTGTAAAACGCGAGGACCGATTCCGGATCTTTACTCTCCGCGGCGACGTTATGCGTTTTCGCGGTCGCGGGCACCGGCAGCCACGGCGTGCCCTTCGTGAATCCGGCATGCTCGCTCTCATCCCACTGCATCGGCGTGCGCTCGCCGTCGCGTCCTTTTTCCTTGGGCCATCCACGCCGGCCGATAGGATCCTTCACGTCTTCTTTACGCGCCGGCGTCGTCGTCTTCATCCCGATCTCTTCCCCGTAATACATGATCGGCGTCCCGCGCAGCGTCAGATACATTCCCGCCATCAGTTTCGCGATCTGGTCGTTATGCCGCCCGTCGCCGTACCGGTCGTACGAACGCGTAATGTCGTGATTGCTGATCACAAACGTGGGCCAGCCCGAGGCGGAATTAATGGCCGCTATCTGCTTGCGGAACTCCGGCGCCGATAGCTTGTTCACCGTCGTAAACAGAAAATCCATCGGCATTTGCAGTTCGTTGTTCTTCTTGCCGTAATACTGGTCCAACTCGGCGATATCGGCCGTCCACGTCTCGCCAATCAGCACGGCATCGTGTTCATCGGCGATTTTTCGCAGCCCCTGCAGCGCCTGGTGAATCTCCGGCAACTTCGTGTTGTACTTCTTTTGCTGGATGGGATCCCCGAAGGCATTCTTCCCGGGCAGGACCGGGTTATCTTTCAAATTGGGATCTTCGAACAACGTATCCACCGCATCCAGGCGAAATCCGGAAACGCCGCGCTTGTACCACCAGCGCGTCACGTCGAACATCGCCTTCTCCACCGCGGGATTGCGCCAGTTCAGGTCTGGCTGCTCCGGATAAAAGTAGTGGTAATAGTATTGATTCGTCGCCGGATCAAATTTCCATGCCGATCCGCCGAATGTCGACGTCCAGTTATTGGGCGGCTGGCCTGGTCCCTTGCCGTCGCGCCAGATGTACCAGTCGCGGCGCTCCGAAGTCCGTGACGACTTCGAATCGAGAAACCACTTGTGCTGATCGGAAGTGTGGTTCACCACCAGGTCGAGGATGACATGAATGCCGCGCTTTTTCGCCGCGGCCACCAGCGCGTCGAAGTCAGCCAGCGTGCCGTACATCGGATCGATGTTCTCGTAGTCGGAAACGTCGTATCCGAAATCCACCTGTGGCGAGGGAAAACATGGCGTAATCCAGATCGCGTCTACGCCCAGCTCTTTCAGATAATCCAGCTTCGACGTGATCCCGTTCAGGTCGCCCACCCCGTCGTTGTTGCTGTCGGCAAAGCTGCGAGGATAGATCTCGTAGAACACCGCATGCTGCCACCACTGATGACCTTCCGCATCGAACGATTTCTTGGTTGTCTGAGCGACAGCCGCCAGAGACGCGAGCAAAACCGTCAAGACCAGAACAAAGAGGAACGCTCCTCGCATCATCAACTACTCCTCCAGGCGCACTGCGGAGAGCGGGATTCCGGATCAGCGCCGTATTCTGCAGTGTACCTCTAGTGCCCGTCGGGGTGTCGAATCGTGCTGGGGAACCGATCAGGGCTTTGCGAAGTAGATCACGATTTTTTGCGCGACGTAGGACTCTGCCGCTCCCTCCGGCATTTGAATCTCCAGCTTCCCAAATTTGGTGAGGCTTGCTCCCTCGACCGACGATGCCTGGCTCGGATTCCAGACGTCCAGTTCATACCGGTTTCCCGCGCGGCCTGAGACATCCAGAGTCAGCTGGTTTCTGGATGCATTCCACGATTCAGAGATGACTCGCAGCCCGCGGCTGGCGCTTCCCAGATCCGGCAGTTCGTTGGATAACGTTAGGCCGAAATCGTTTTTGACCCGTATAGTCAGGCTCGCCCCATTTCCATTCACCGGGAAACGCACGGCCAGGTGCTGATCATTCGCATTTGGCTGCATTTTGAACGGCAAGGAACGCCCGTTCATCTCCACGCCCAGCACTTGCGTCCGCAAGCTGAACCCAGGAGAAAATTCGATCCAGCAATCGCCGTCTCCACTTCGTTTGATTTCCAGCGCGATGCTGTCCGCAGTCTTGTGATAACGAAAGTCCACCGCGACCCCACCCAGTCGCACATTGCGAATCGAAAACGCGGTCCAGTCCGCCGGAACGTGCGGCGCCAGCGTGATCTGGTGCGCTTCCGCGTCGGTCTGCAAACCCAACATCCCACGCAGAATCGGGCTTACCACCATCGCTGCCGACCAGATCTGATGCGGCGAACTGGTCGCGAATGACTGGTAATAGTCCCCCGAGAGAACTTCCGTGAAATGTCCCAGCGAGCCGTCGAGGCCCAGCAGAGCATTCGCCCGCAGGTTCGAATACGCCGGGAACGCGCGGTGATAACGGTATTCGCCCACCGACGCCCATCCCGTAAACAGCGGCCACACCGCGCCATAGTGATAGCCGGAGCCGTCATACACCTTCGACTTCCGCGAGATGATTCGCATTCCCCAGTCCGCCTCATGCTCCTCGGCAGCCAGTTGCGTGATGGTCTCATCCGCATGGTTCTCATCCGCCAACCCAAACCACATCGGCACCGTGGTCAGCACGCTGGGCTCATCCGCGCGCTGGTTGTCCTGCTTCAGCGCATATGCGTAGCTCTTGATCTCGGGAGCCCAGAACGCCTGATCGAGGAGCGCCTTCTTCTTCCAGAACTCGGCAGCGGCGTCATTGCCAATATCGTCTTTGCCTATAAGGTGGGCCACGCTCGATAAGGCCCTCAACGCCTCGACCGCCAGCCCCGCCTGGTAATACTCGCTCTTCACCGGAAGCAGCGGGCCGCCCTCGATCCACCCGTGTCCGATCCCGAAATTCTGCGCGAAGCCCTGCGCGTCGTAAGTCGAACGCAGGAACTGGTACGCGCGCCACACGTTGTCCCACTTCTCGCGCGCGAAGGCCACATCGCCGCTCTGCACCGCGTAATCATCCATCGCGATGATGAACAGCGGCGTCGCATCGGCAGAAACGTACGGGTACGGATATTCTTTGAACCAGGGCACCAGGCTCGCGCTCTGCGAAATTTCATGCGGAACCTTGCCGTCTTCGCGCTGATATTTGCTGATGAAATCCAGAGCGGTCCGAGTGGTCGCATAGTCCCCCTCCGCATTCAGCGCGAACGAAGTCCACAGCGAGTCTCTGCCAAAGAACCACGCAAATCCCGGACGCTGGCTCACTCCCGACGTGCGGTATCCGGCAACCAGTCCCGTGCCAAGATAGGGATTATTCACCAGCCCCTGAATCGTGCTGACCCGCGCCCAATCGTAGGCCTGCTGCAACTGCGAATCCGGCAACTCCAGGCTGACCGTCGCCTTGTCGAGATAGGCCTGATAGTACTGTGCCGAAGCGAGCACTGCCGCATTCGACGAAGCCACTAAATGTTCGTAATTCTGAGCCGCCTCGGCAAGGCCGTTTACTGACGCTGCCATGACCAGAATCTTCGTATCTCTTCCCTTGTTCGTCACGCCCAGCCGCAGCGTGTTTTCATCGGAGGAAGAGTAGTTCGTCTGGTATGCGAGATGAGCGTCTTCCGCGGTCGGCGATCCCACAAACGCGGCGAATTTTCGCGTCTCTTCCCCAAAAGATACCGCGCGCTCTTTGGCGTCCCAATTCACATAAGTTCCGCCCAGCGCCGCCGGCCACTCCAACTGAAAGTCACCGACGAATCCCGCCTCGATCTCGAGTGGTTGCTCGGTCTCAACTTCCAATTGGATCACTGCACCGGGCGCGTCCACCGGAACGCAAAGCGTCTCGCGAACTCGAAAGGAATCCCCCACATAGAGAATCGACGCCGACTCCGGCCGGACCGTCAGCGTGCGCGCCAGGCTCTCCGCCGGAAGCGCGCGGTCAGCCACGTGAAACGTTAGATGGAATCCGCGAAAAATTTTCAGCGGATAAACCCACGCTTCAAGCCGTCCGCTCTCATCTCCAAATAACCCCGCCCGCTGGCCGACGACAGGAAGAAATTCCCACGTCCGGATCGTGCGCGTAAGCTCCAGAGGAGCCGCCGTCTGAGGTGCCGCGCCTACCGAGAACAGCAAAATGACGAATAGCCAAATCCCGCTTCGGAGGCGGGATTTCAGGGTAAAATTCGGCAACCGCAAAAGATCGAGATTCATTGCACTTTTCTCTTGCGACGGGAAATGGGGCCGCCTGAGCTTGCAAACTCGGGCCTCCCTGAATATAAGAAAGTAGGGGCGAATTCTAGCACGAGCCGCGTGGGCCAGGTAGCGACCTCTTGTTCCCTTCACGCCGTGTTTTTCTGAAGTCTCTCAGCCGTTCGGCGCTCGTGCTCTCGCTCGAGAGCGTGCTGGCCTTGGCCCGTCCACGCTGGCTCCGCGCCAATCCGCAGCAAAAAGCCGTCCCTCCAACAAAAGAAGAATCTCCTGCCGGTCCCGGCATCAGTTTCCTCAACATCGCGCGCGAGGCCGGCCTCAACGCCAAAACCATTTTCGGCGGCGAGCACAAAAACAAATACCTGCTCGAAACCACCGGCTGCGGTGTGGCCTTCTACGATTACGACAGCGACGGCTGGCTCGATATTTTCCTGGTGAACGGCACTCGCCTCGAAGGCTTCCCCGCAGGCAGCGAGCCCACTTCGCACTTGTTCAAAAACAATCGTGACGGCACCTTCACCGATGTAACCCTCAAAGCCGGCATCGGCCACTCCGGCTGGGGCCAGGGCTGCTGCATCGGCGACTATGACAACGACGGCTGGGAAGATCTGTTCGTCACCTACTTCGGCAAGAACGTTCTCTACCACAACAACGGCGACGGCACCTTCACCGACGTCAGCCAGAAAGCCGGCGTCGCGGGCAATGGCAAGCGCTGGAACACCGGCTGCGCCTTCGTGGACTACGATCGCGACGGCCGTCTCGACCTCTTCGTCGCCAATTACATTGATTTGGATCTCGCCACCGCCCCCGTCCCCGAATCCGGCCCATGTCTTTACAAGAGTGTGATGGTCGCCTGCGGCCCTCCGGGATTGCAAGGCGGAAAAAACATCCTTTATCACAACAATGGCGACGGAACTTTCACCGACGTTTCCGAAGGAGCCGGAATCTTCAGCGCCAACGGCACCTACGGCCTGGGCGTGCTCACCGCCGATTTCGACAACGACGGTTGGCCTGACATTTATGTTGCCGACGACTCCGCCCCCAGCGCTCTTTACCAGAACAAAAAGAACGGCAAGTTTCAGGACATCGCCATCGAAGCGGGATGTGCGCTGAGTCCTGACGGCAAGCCTCAAGCCGGCATGGGCGTCTCCGCCGCCGACTACGATATGGACGGCAATCTCGACATCGTCAAAACCAATTTCGCCGGCGACACGCCATCGCTCTACCGCAATCAAGGCGGGGCCAGTTTCGAAGACACAACTTTCACCGCCGGCCTGGGCGCACACACGCAATTCTTAGGCTGGGGCTGCGGCTTCTTCGACATGGACAACGACGGCTGGCCCGACATCCTCATCTGCAACGGCCACGTCTATCCCGAAGTCGAGCAACTGAAAACCGAGGCCGGCTACGCCCAGCGCAAGCTGCTCTATCAGAATCTCCACAACGGCCGCTTCGCCGATATTTCGTTTCAGGCGGGACCCGGCATCTCCGAGCCCAGCCCTTCGCGTGGCGCCGCTTTCGGCGACTTCGATAATGACGGAGACATCGATGTCGTGGTCAACACGGTCAACGACTATCCCCAACTCCTGCGCTGCGATTCCACACTCGACCACAACTGGATCAAGATTCGCACCATCGGCACGAAATCGAACCGCAGCGGCATCGGCGCCCGGCTCGCCTGCGTGACGCATCTGCCCGGAGAATCCAAGCCCCACCGGCAAATCGACGAGGTCCGCAGCGGCGGCGGCTACTTTTCACAGAGTGATCTGCGGGTCCATTTTGGCCTGGGCAAAGCCGACAAAGTGGACCTGTTAGAAATTCGCTGGACTAGCGGCCAGACAGACACGCTGAAAGATGTGAAAGCCAATCAGGTGATCTACGTCAAGGAAGGCGAAGGGATCACCCGCACCATGCAGTTTTCGCCGAAAAAGAAGTAAAAGAGATTGCGCCCCCAACTCTGTGCCCCTCTGTGTCCCTTGTGGTCAAGGTTTTTTCTTGTCGCTAGCGCCGATGCCCGAGCCCTCCGTCAAAGTGTGCATCTGATCGACGGCCAAATTCTCGAAGCGTTCAATCAGCCCGCTAGGCCATCGCACCTCCACCCACTCAATCTTGTCGACTTTCCCCAGACCGAAGTGCACCCGCATATCGCTGTTCGAGATGTAGCTGGAACCGCTGCGAACCTCGTCAACTAAAACCCGCTCCCCGGCCTTCACCCGAATTCTGGCTCCAATGCCATCGCGATTCGACTTCGTTCCCACCGCACGAATCGCCACCCAGTGATTCGCATTCCGCACCTGATTCACCAGCAGGCTGGGTTCGGCGTTCATATTGTTGACCACCGCCGACATTCTTCCGTCGTTCCACAAGTCGCCCACCGCCAGCCCGCGCGACGAAGCCGCCGTCGTAATTCCCGTGCCCGCCGAGGCGGAGATGTCGGTGAACGTTCCGTCCCCGTTATTGTGATAAAGAATGCGCGGCTCCTTGTAACTGCTGCCCAAATGCTGGCTGTCCACCTCCGGATAAACGTGCCCATTCACCAGCAACAAATCCGGCCAGCCATCATTATCGAAATCGAGGAACATCGTCCCCCAGCCCAGATATTGCGTGTACAGGCCCAATCCAGCCGCCGTCGTTTCGTCGTTAAATGTGCCGTCTCCGTTATTCTTGTACAGCGTCGACGTATCATCGGAAAAATTCGTCTTGAAAATATCCAGATGCCCGTCCCCGTTGTAGTCCCCAATAGTCGACCCCATCCCTGCCTGCTCGCGCCCATCTTCATTGAAAGCTGCGCCGGCCGTGACCGCCACGTCGGTGAACGTTCCATCATGATTGTTGCGATAAAGAATGCTCGGCGTGCTGTCGCAGGCGATGAAAATATCCGGCCAGCCATCTTCGTCGAAGTCGAAAGTCGACACGCTGAACGCGTAATGCCCGTCGGTCTTGTCGATGTGCGCCTTCGCCGTGACATCTTCAAACGTCCCATCCCCGCGGTTGTGGTAAAGAATGTTTTTCGATCCGGGCAGACCCCGCGGCCCGCACATCACTGGAACCCCCTTCCAGATGCAAGTCGCCCTCTCGCCCGGAGCAGGCGCAGTCGCCAGATCGAAGTCCACATAATTCGACACCACCAGATCGAGATGCCCGTCCCGGTCGTAATCCACAAACGCGCATCCCGTGCCCCATGCTTTGCCCGATCCCGCCACGCCGGCTTTCTCCGCCACCTCGGTGAACACCCCGTGATTGTTGTGGTAGAGCCGGTTCTTGCCGTAATACGTGACGTAAAGATCTTCCCAGCCATCGTTGTCGTAATCGCCCACGCAAACGCCTTGCCCCCAGCCCGTCGAGGTGAGCCCAGCCTTCGCCGTCACATCCGTGAATGTGCCGTCGTGATTATTGTGGTAGAGCCGGTTGGTCGGCCCCTGTCCCGGCGGGAATCCCTGGAGCCTGGTGCCGCTGACCAGAAAGATGTCGGGCCAGCCGTCGTTGTCGTAATCGAAAATCGCGACCCCATTCCCCGTGGTCTCGATGATGTATTTCTTGGTATTCACCCCGCCAAAAACATCCTGCGCGGTGAGCCCCGCCTTTTCGGCGATGTCGGTGAAGTTTGCGATCGGGGCAGCAGGACTACTGACTTTGGCTTGCTGCGCGCGCACCGCCAGCCCTGACACCAGAACGCATGTCCCGAAAAAACAGCGCCAGAGCTGCTGCGCCCAAAGAGAAGAAATTAAAAATCGCATGGACCCCAGTTGATGTTAGGTGCGACCTTGTAGAAGGGTCAAGCGGGTAGCGCCGCCTCTTGCCGCTGTCGTGGAGGCGTCTCGCCCGCGCAACGGGACCCGCCTCCGAACTCTCCTATTTCAAAGATCGCGCGTCTGCCACTCCCACGTACTTATCCGCACCGCCGTAGTAAAACAAGTACCGATCCCCCTTCTTCACCATGCCTTCCACGAACACCACGTTGGGCACCTGCCCAACTTTCTCCCACTGTTTCTCCGGCTGGAAAATGGGCTTGTCGGCCCGCCATAGGAGTTTTCCCGGATCACTCTTATCAAACACGGCAGCCCCGGTGCGGTACACCAGCTTGTCATCAGCCCCGTTGTAAACCAGGACGATTCCCTTATCCGTAACCATCGGCGCCGGCCCCGGCTCCGCTACCCGCGAATCGAACATCCCAGGCCTCACCGGCAACACCGGCGTCTCGCTGGCCTCACTCCAGTGCATCAGATCCTCGGAAGACGCCAGCCCCGCCTGATCTTTCCCATCCGCGCTCGTGCCCAGAAAATACATCCAGTATTTCCCGTTGATCTTCTCCGGCACGATGGCGCCAGATTTCGTCCACTTCACATTCCAATTCCCGGTGTTTGCCGGAATGATCACGCCCTTCCGCTCCCAATGAATCAAGTCTTTCGAAGTCGCCAGGCAAAGCTGCGCATCGGTCTTGTTGTACCCCGTATAAGTCAGGTAGTACGTGTCGCCAAACTGCACCAGGCGCGGGTCTTCGACTCCTCCTTCTTTCTCGTAGTTCGTGACCGGGCTGAAGACCGGCTTCTCCCGGCTCGTGAATTGAATTCCATCCACGCTCTCCGCCATTCCCAAACGCGACGTGCCTTGCTTGTCCTGGGCCCGGTACAGCATCACGAACTTTCCCTCCCGCATCACCACTGCGGGATTGAACGTACCCGCCGATTCCCATCCTTCCCCCAGGGGCGAGATCACCGGAGAATCCGACAGCCTGTGCCACTGTCCGAATGGCAGCCATTCTCCTTCCTGCGCCCCCAAAGCTGTCAGCAGGATGAGCAGCACCCACAACCTGGAAGAAATGAAACGTGTCATCCGCATACGTCCAGCTCCTGAATAGCAAGTAAAAAACGGCAGGGCCGACCCCCTGCCGTTTCGTCAATTTCACTTTCTGAAATCTATTTCTTGTTTACGGCTTTCTTCAGTTCGGCCCCAGGGGTAAATTTCGCAACTTTTCGGGCGGCGATTTTAATAGTAGCGCCGGTTTGTGGATTGCGGCCGTTTCGTGCTTTCCTCTGCGAAACGGAGAATGTGCCGAAGCCTATCAACGCCACGCGATCTCCTTTGCGGAGGGCTCCCGTGATGCTATCGACGGCGGTATCAATGGCGGTAGCCGCCTGCGCTTTGCTGATCTCGCAAGCGCCTGCGATCTTATCGACCAGATCGGCTTTGTTCATAGTTGCTCCTCGCAGGTCTCTTTCATACCCAGCCGGAACCGGGCAGAACACTGGCTATGGCTGAGTTGGGAAACCTGAATGTTGGTATTGTCCTCCCTCTGCGCCGATTGTCAACTGTGAAAATCCGCGCCAGAAGCCTGTTTCGCACCTCCTTCGCCCCACTTGGGCCAGCCGGGGCGGCTTTTCGCACATGCTCGCCGGGTTTTCCTAAGCCCTCCACAGGTGCCGCCCATCCTTCACAGGATGTACACAGCCAGTCACCGATTCCGCCTTGCACAAAACCAGTGTCCGGGTGCAAAGTCGAAATAGAACTGTTTCTCCAGAGGATCGATGTCAGTGATCAAGGCCCCCGCAGAAGTTTGCCCGCTGTGCGACGGCACCGGATGGAAGCCCGCACCCACCGCCACGACGACGAAAGATCGCCGCGTCACGCGCTGTGATTGCCAGTTGCGCTCCCGGACGCAGTCATTGCTGACGGCGGCCCGAATCCCGCGCCGTTACGAGCACTGCGAACTCGCGAATTTTGAGTTTGACGGTCCACACCGCTCGTTAGCTCCGGCGCGAATGGCTGCTTGCAGATTTGTCGAGGAGTACCCAATCGAGAGAACTGGACTCCTGTTTGTAGGCAAAACAGGTCGAGGAAAAACGCACCTCGCGGTCGGAATCGCTAAGGCGCTTATTCGGGAAAAAGGCGTCGAGTGCATCTACTACGACTACGCCGAACTGCTAAAGGAAATTCAAGACTCGTACAACCCCTCGGTGGACGCTACGGAACTGGGGCTGCTTAGGCCCGTTTTCGACGCCGAAGTACTAGTCCTCGACGACCTAGGTTCAGTTAGGCCAACTGAATGGCGGT
This sequence comes from Candidatus Sulfotelmatobacter sp., assembly GCA_035949755.1. Taxonomy (GTDB): domain Bacteria; phylum Acidobacteriota; class Terriglobia; order Terriglobales; family Acidobacteriaceae; genus Sulfotelmatobacter. Next base: position 563 of record DASYYT010000057.1, on the reverse strand, counting down.
GGGATACCATCCGCCTAATATTGAACACCCGTTACAACGAGAACCGAACAACAATTATCACGACAAATTTCCCAGACGAACCGGCTGCGGCCGTAGCCATCCCCGAGGCCAGAAAGAGTTCTGAGACCTTCACGGCGGCACGAGCAGCCGCACGCGAAGACACCCTCGGCGATCGAATCGGCGAAACGATGCGCTCCCGATTACATGAGATGTGCCGCTTGGTCTCAATGGAGGGACAGGATTTCCGCGCGAGCATGCTCAATGCGAGTGCGATTGCCGTGGCCTGCGGGGACTGCCCAAAGTGCGGAAAAGAAAACGTATACCGCCGCGTAGGCGCCTTGCGCAAACCCATCAACTCCACTCTTAACACGCAGATCACCTGCAAAAAATGCGGCGAGGTATTCTACATTCCGAAGAACCAGCTACAGATCCGAAAGAAAACAAGAAGGGAACTCGACGCTGAGTACTCGGTTGAGTCCCTTGAGTGGATGTAGGCTGTGCAAATTGCACTCGGATCCACCGTACCCCGTTCCCGCACTAGAATCGAACCGTGCTGACCGATC